>CAXTCC010000232.1:3574-6349 GCA_964242015.1 uncultured Variovorax sp. | reverse complement strand
CCTTGCTGTCGAGCAGCGTGTCGCCATCGACGGTGAGCACCGTGTCGGTGTCGATGCAGGCGATGGCGGCATTGAGCGCGACTGCCTTGCCGCCATGCGGCAGCCGCAGCCAGAAGAGGCTGGGGTGACGGGTGCTGGCGGCGCTCAATTGGCCGAAGTCGGGTGGAACGATGCCGTACCGTCCAGAGAGCAATTCCGCGGTGCCGTCGGTCGAGCCATCGTCGGCGATGACGATGCGATCGGGCACGTCGGTCTGGCCGAGCAGCGCCGCCAGCGTGACCGGCAAGACCGCCGCTTCGTTGTGCGAGGCGACGATCACGCCCAGCGTGTTCCGTCGGTTTTCAGCCGCTGCGGCGAGAGGCGCGAGGTGCCGCCGCAAGATCGGCAGCGTGTGCCAGCCGACGAAGAACAGCAACACGGTGTCGTAGAGCACGTACGCCACGCCGACCGACCAGCCCCAGACGCCGCCGACCTTGAAAGCCATCGCGAAGAGGGCGATCCACAGCACGAGCACGCTGCCGTGGATGAGCGTGCTGATCAATGGCGTGGGCGGCGGCGTGAGCCGCGGAGAAGCGGCCACGAATGCGCTGCGAAGGGAATCGTTCAAGGGAAAGGATGCTCGAAAAATTGCCCGGGAAGATGCCCGTAGAACGCGCAAAAGGCAGGGGACAATGCCCCGCGTTCCTTAGCTGACTCGGTTCTGGCCCGAAAATTCCCTCGATGCTCTCATACGCCCGCTACACCAAGACCGCCATGTTGCTGCACTGGCTCATCGCCTTGCTGATGGCGGTCAACATCGCGTTGATCCTGTCGGTCGATCATTTTCCCGACGACTGGGTGCGGCCCGCGGTCGATACGCACAAGTCGATCGGTATCACCGTGCTGGGGCTGGTGATCTTGCGGATCCTATGGCGCTTCGGTCATCGGCCGCCGGCCATGCCGTCGTCTTACGGCCGGCTCGAACGCATCGGCGCCCATGCCGCGCACGCCATGCTTTATCTGCTGATGATCCTGCTGCCGCTCTCCGGCTGGATGCACGACTCGGCGTGGAAAGACGCCGCCACGCACCCGATGCAGCTTTTCGGCCTGGTGCACTGGCCGCGCATCGGCTGGATCATGGCCATCGAGCCCGCGACCAAGGAGATGCTGCACGACACCTTCGGCGCGCTGCACATCTGGGCCGGCTACATCCTCTACGGGCTTTTCGCGCTGCATGTGCTCGGTGCGCTCAAGCACCAGTTCATCGACAAGGAACCCGAACTGCAGCGCATGCTTCCATGAACCATGCTGCCATGAACTTTCCGCCAGATTCCGACGCCGGCGCACGCGCCTTCATCGAGCGCATCGACGCGCTGTCAACACACCACGATCCGGTGCACGAAGGCGTGCGCGTGCGCTGGCGCCGCTTCGGCACCACCGACACCGACATCACCCACCCGCCGCTGGTGTTGCTGCACGGCGGCCATGGCAGCTGGATGCACTGGATTCGCAATATCGAGGCGTTGTCCGCCGAGCGCACCGTGTGGCTGCCCGACATGCCGGGTTTTCTCGATTCCGACAAGCCGCCGGCGCCGGCCGAGGGTCAGGCGCCGATCGATCCGTTGCTGAAGGCCCTCGGCGGCACGCTCGACATGCTGATCGGCGCCGACACGCCGGTCGACCTCGGGGGCTTTTCCTTCGGCGGGCTGGTGGCGTCGACCTTTGCCACGCGGCGCCCGGTGCGTCGGCTGGGGTTGATCGGCAGCGGCGGCCATGCATCGCTGCGGCGCCTCACGCTGGACATGATCAACTGGCGTCGTTCGGTCGATCGCCATGCGGAGCGCGCCGCCCTGAAGCACAACCTCGACGCGCTCATGCTGCACGACAAGACGGCCGATCCGCTGGCTTTCGAGATCCACGACCTGTCGTGTCACGGCACGCGATTCCGCAGCAAGGACGTGTCGATGGCCGGCGGGCTGCAGGCGGCGATCGACACGCTGACCTGCCCGCTGCTGCTGATGTGGGGCGAGTACGACGTCACCGCCGACCCGCGGCCGCTGGTGGCGCAGTTGACCGCCGGTCATCCGAATCGCCAGGGCGCGGTGGTCGATGGTGCCGGCCACTGGACGCAATACGAGCGCGCCGAAGAGGTCAACCGTTCGTTGCTGCGATTCTTCGATTGATTCGCTGCAGGCTCAGGCCTTCTTAAACCGGGATCGACTTCGCGTTGCGACGCCAGAAGTCCGCATCGCCGAAGCTGCCGTGGCCCGCCGCGGCGTTGTCGGCCATGTGCTGCGCATCACCGGTGCCGGGGATGGTGCAGGTCACAGCGGGATGGCTCAGCACGAACTTCAACAGCACCTGGGCCCAGCTGGTGCAACCGATCTCTGCCGCCCACGCAGGCAGCGGCTGGTCGCGCAACTTGCGCAGCAAGCCGCCGCCGCCGAACGGCAGGTTGACGATCACCGCCACCCCGCGTTCGGCCGCCAGGGGCAACAGGCGCTGCTCGGCCTCGCGCGCATCGACCGAGTAGTTGATCTGCAAGAAGTCGAGCGGCTCGGCGCGCAGCACCGCTTCGACCTCGGCATAGGCCGACGCCGTGTAGTGCGTGATGCCGATGTAGCGCACACGGCCCTTGTCCTTCCAGCCGCGCAGCGTCTTCAGGTGCGTGCGCCAGTCGACCAGGTTGTGCACCTGCATCAGGTCGATGCGGTCGGTGCGCAGTCGGGCGAACGATTGCTCCATCTGCGCGATGCCGGCATCGCGGCCGCTGGTCCAGACCTTGGTGGCGATGAA
>CAXTCC010000232.1:0-3474 GCA_964242015.1 uncultured Variovorax sp. | reverse complement strand
GAATACTGTATAAAAATACAGTTAACGATTCATCATGGGCCTCCCTTCCTTCGACTCCTTTTCTCCGACCGCGCGCCAGAACGTCTGGCGCGGCGACGAGCTGGGCAGCGCCGACATGCCGGTGCTCGGCACCGGTCATCCGGCGCTCGACGCCGAGTTGCCGGGGGGCGGCTGGCCGATCGGCGCGATGACGGAGGTGCTTCAAGCGGCGCCCGAAGCGCATGTCTGGCAACTGCTGCTGCCGGTACTGGCGCAAGCGGTCGAAACGCGGGGCGGGCCGGTGGTGCTGATCGGTGCGCCTTACGAGCCTTTCGGCCCGGCGCTCGCCGCTGCGGGGTTGCCGGTCGAGGCCTTGATGTGGGTGCGCAGCGAGGCGTCTGCCGCGCGGCTCTGGGCCTGTGAACAGGCCTTGCGTTGCGCCGAGGTGGCGGGTGTTTTGGCCTGGCTGCCACAGGCGCGCGTGGGCGAGCTGCGTCGGCTTCAGTTGGCTGCGGCTCAGCATGAAGGGCTGTTGTTCGTCTTCAGGCCCGAGGCCATGGCGCAGTCGGCTTCGCCGGCGCGCTTGCGGCTGCAGGTGGTGCCGGCCGAAGGCGGGCAGATGGACGTTCATTTGCTGAAGCGCCGTGGTCCACCGCTGCCAATGCCGTTGACGCTGCCAGCGCGCAGCGAGCGCATGACGGCGTTGTTAGGGGCCAGCCAGTCGCGGCGCAAGCGGCGGCTACAGGAAATGCAAGGCACGCAAGTTCAGATCATTCAAGGTATCCAACAAGAGGCAAGGGAAGAAACAAACCAAGGCGCGACCGTGGTCCGCCTGGACTTGCGGAGGAAGGAGGGGCAATCGCATGCAGTGGATCGCGTTGCGGTGGCAGCCTGAAGAGGGGCCGGCGCCGACGCCGGGCACGTCAGCAATCGACAAGCCTGTCGCTGCGCCTCCTTCGATCGAAACCCTCGGCTGGTGGGCGCTGCAGTTCACGCCGCGCGTCGCCTGGCTCGACGAAGCGTTGCTGCTCGAAGTTTCTGCCTGCGAGCGGCTCTGGGGCGGTCAGCAGTCGTTGATGCGGCTGATGACCGCATGGAATCCGGCGCCCGGCACGCGCATCCAGAAAGTGCAGGGCGCCAACGGCCTGATCGCGTTGGCCCGACTGCGCCTTTTCGCGCGCGGCCGCAAGCCGCCTGCGGATGTGCCCGCTGCCTTGCCGCTCGGCACACTCACCGTTGCACGCGAACATCTCGACGTGCTGGAGCGCATGGGTTGTCGCACCTGGGGCGACGTGGCGGCGCTGCCGCGCGGCGGTTTGTCGCGCCGCTTCGGCACGGCGCTGCGCGAGGCGCTCGACATGGCGTGGGGGCTGCGGCCCGAAAAGCACACCTGGCTCACCTTGCCCGACGTGTTCGACCAAAAGCTGGAGCTTCCGGCACTGGCCGAGAACGCGCACGAGCTCATGTGGTCGGCCAACCGGCTGCTGTCGGCGCTGCAGATCTGGCTGCGTGCACGGCAGCGCGGCGTGCTGGCGCTCGAACTGGAGTGGACGCTCGATTTGAGGCGCTTCAACGGCGTGAACCTGCCGCCGTACCAGAGCATCACCGTCCGCACCGCCGAGCCCACGCAAGACATGGCGCATCTGCGCAAGTTGATGAGCGAGCGGCTGGCACTGACGAAGCTCGGTGCGCCGGCGAGCTGGCTGCGCTTGCGCTCGCTCGACACATCGCCGTGGGCCGGTACGAGCACGAGTTTTTTGCCCGAGGACAACCGCAAGGGAGACAAGCTGCACGAGCTGGTCGAGCGCTTGAGCGCGCGGTTGGGGGCGCAGCAGGTGCAGGTGCCGGTGGCGCATGCAGACCATCGGCCGGAGGCGATGCAGGCGTGGGGTCCGGCGTTGCGGCGTGACTCGGCTCCTGCTCGTCGCGAAGGGAGCCCCCATCCCTGCCTTCCCCCAAAGGGGGAAGGAGCAAAGCCAAAGGCAACAAACCTTTTTCCGCCCTGGCTGCTGCGCCAACCGCTGCGTCTCGAAATGCGCGAAGGCCACCCCTGGTACCACGGGCGGTTGCGGCGGCTGGTCGGCCCGCAGCGGCTCGAAGGCGGCTGGTGGGCCGACGACCTCCATCAAGGTGGCGAGCCGACGGTGCGCGATTACTACGTCGCGGAAAGCCCCGAGGCCGGCTTGGTGTGGGTGTACCGCGAGCGACTGTCCGCCTCGCTCGAATCGAAACAACCACGTTGGTTCCTGCAGGGGGTGTATGCCTGAGCTCAGCGACAAACAATTGAGGGCGCGCAGGCCGTCCCGGCTGCATGCGTTGCCGGCAAAGCCATCGAACCCGCTGCCAGCGCGATCGATGCTGCCCGACTATGCCGAGCTGCATTGCCTGACCAATTTCAGCTTTCAGCGCGGTGCTTCGCGGCCGGAAGAACTGGTCACGCAGGCCTATCACCTGGGCTACAAGGCGTTGGCCATCACCGACGAATGTTCGGTCGCCGGCATCGTGCGTGCGCATGTCGCGTTGCGCGAGCATCCGGACGCGATGGCCGAGTGGGAGCTCAAGAACCCGAACGAGCCATTCACGCGCAACCCCGATTTTCGATTGCTCTTCGGCAGCGAATTCAACTTCGACCGCTTCAAGCTGGTGGCCATCGCGCACGACCTGGAAGGCTGGGGCAACCTTTGCGAATTCATCACCGCGGCGCGCACCACCGCAGCGCCCAAAGGCGAATACCGCGTGAGCTGGGATCGTCGGGAATCAAGTGCGGAGGGCGATGTCGCCTCGCTTCAGCACTGCGAAATTCTGTTCGTTCCGCATCGCCGGTCCGGCGGCGCGATCGACGCCATCACGCTGCGCGCCGACATCGCAGAGGCCAAGGCGATGTTCGGCGACAACCTGTGGATCGTGGTCGAGCTTCTCAACGAATTCGACGACGACCTCTGGCTGCTCACCCTCGAAGATGTCGGCAAGCACACCGGCGTGCCGCTGGTCGCGGCCGGCGACGTGCACATGCACAAGCGATCGCGCAAGCCGCTGCACGACGTCGTCACGGCCATCAAGGAAGGCAAGAGCGTGGCCGAATGCGGCTTCGCGCTGCAGTCCAATGCCGAGCGGCATCTGCGTTCGCGCATCCGGCTGTCCAACCTCTACCCGGCCGAGTTGCTGGCCAACACGCTGGTCGTGATGGACCGTTGCCGCTTCGATCCCGACGAAATCAAGAAGCACTACGAGTACCCGCTGGAGTTGCTCGGCAACGGCGAGACGCCGGCGCAGACGCTGGTGCGCAAGACCTGGGAAGGCGCTGCGGGCCGCTATCCGGAAGGCGTGCCCGAGAAAGTTCGAACGCAGGTCGAACATGAACTCGCGCTCATCATGGAGAAGCACTACGAGATGTTCTTCCTCACCGTCGAAGACATCGTGCGCTTTGCCAACGAGCGAAAAATCCTGTGCCAGGGTCGCGGCTCGTCCGCCAATTCGGCCGTCTGCTATTGCCTG
>CAXTCC010000231.1:3259-6363 GCA_964242015.1 uncultured Variovorax sp. | reverse complement strand
AACGCACCGCTGTCGCCCGCAGCGGGAAGGGCGGCGTCCGATGTCTGATCGACCGCCGCATGCGGCCGCAGTCGCTCCAGCAAGCCACGCTCGATCGATGCGCCGCCGCTGCCCGAGGAGAGCTGCGCGAGCACGCCGGTATCGAGGCCGAGCGAGACGGCCGCGACGCCGGCCAGCACCGCGACGCCGAGGCCCTTGCGAAACCATTCGCCGACGCCGATCGTGCGTTTGAGGAAGGCGAACACGCGGCCGCCGAGCAGCAGCGCGGCGGCAAGCGATGTCATGGCGCCGGCCGCATAGGCCAGCAGCAAAAGAGAGGTGTGAACGGTCGGCCCTTGCAGCGCCGCACCGGTGAGGATGAGGCCGAGCACCGGTCCGGCGCAAGGAGCCCACAAGAGACCGGTCGCCACGCCGAGCAGCAGCGACGGCACGACGGGGCTGCGTACGTCGCCGTCCGATGCGGCGCGTTGGCCTGGTCTGTTCGTCGCTGCATTCGAAAGCCGCGAGCCGAGCGCGACCAGCGGCCGCGTCGCGCGCTCCGCGATGCGTGGGGCGATCAACATCACGCCCATCACCGCGAGCAACACGATGGCCGCCATGCGTCCGTACTCGTTGGCCTCGACAGCCCACGCACCCGCCACCGCGCCGAGCGATGCAACGCCCGCGAAGGTCAAAGCCATGCCGACCAGCAGCGGCAGCCCGCTCTTGACGAAAGGCTGGTCGACACGTGCGAAGACGAAGGGCACGACGGGCAGGATGCAGGGCGCGAGGATGGTCAGCGCTCCGCCCAGATAGGACAGGATGAAATAGATCATGGGAATCCTCAGGTTGGCGAAGCGCTATGGAGAAAGCCGGGCGCGCTTACTTCTTCATTTCGTCCTTGCCCATCGAGTCTTTCTTCATGCCGTCTTTGGCCATGCTGTCCTTGGCCATCGAATCTTTTTTCATGCTGTCCTTGGCCATGGAATCCTTTTTCATGCTGTCCTTGGCCATGGAGTCTTTCTTCATCCCGTCCTTCGACATGCTGTCCTTGGCCATGCCGTCGTCCTTTTTCATCTCGTCCGCGGCAAAGGCCGAGACGGAACCGATGGCCATGCAGGTGGCGAGAAGTGCTGCGGAGAATTTGTTCATTTCAGTTGTCCTTGGAGTGAGTCGTTTGAAGATCGAAGAGAGAAAAATGGCGCGGTTCGAAACGAACTCGGCCTCGCGTTTCAGTAGCGCTGAGCCCTTGGGGAGTGCTCAACTGCCGCCGAACCAGTTGTAGCCCTGGTCTTCCCAGTAGCCGCCAGGGTAGGTATTGGTGACGAAGATCGCCTTGATGTGCTTCGGGTTCTTGTAGCCCAGCTTGGTGGGCATCCGCAGCTTCATCGGGAAGCCGTATTTGGGTGGCAACGGCTGGCCGTCGTAGGTCAAGGTGAGCAGCGTTTGCGGGTGCAACGCGGTCGGCATGTCGATGCTGGTGTAGTAGTCGTCGGCGCACTTGAAGCCGACGTACTTCGCGCTCGTGTCGGCGCCGATGCGCTTCAGGAAATCGGCAAAAGGCACGCCCCCCCATTTGCCGATCGCGCTCCAGCCTTCCACGCAGATGTGCCGCGTGATCTGGTCTTGCTGCTGCATGGCGCGCAATTCGGACAAGGTCCACTGGCGCTTGTCGGCGACCATGCCGGTCACTTCGAGCTTGTAGCTCGCCTCGTCGACTTCACGGATCTCGTCTTCGCCGTAGTACGCGTTGAAGGGAAACGGCCGCGTGATCATCGAATCCGGATAGGTCGGCGCCAGTTGCGTGGGGCTGAAGATCAATCCCTGCACTTTGTCGTTGAAGCGCGAGATGGTGGTGAGCGCAGCGTCGACGCCGGCGTTGTCGGTGATGCTGCAGCCCGTCAGCAGCGAGAGGCCGCCGAGCGTGAGCGTGCGCTGCAAGAAGGCACGGCGTGCCGGCTGCTCGATGCGGCGGCCGATCAGCTTGCGAGCTTCGGCGAGCGCGGCGTCGGCATCGATGTCGACCCCGACATCGCGGAGCGCGGGACGTTTGAGGATGTTCATGCGACTTCTCCCTTGCTTGCTTGATTCGCGTGGCTTGCGACTTCACGTGTGCCGGCCCGGCCGCTCAGCATGGTGAGCAGCGTCTTCGGCACCAACGCGACCATCACCAGATGCACGCCGACGAAGCCGACAAGCAACGCCATCGCGACGAAGTGAATGCGGCGGGCGAAGTCGTAGCCGCCCAGCAGATCGCGCAACACCGCGAACTGAACCGACTTCCAGAGCACCAGGCCCGACAGCACCAACACCGTGATGTCGAGCATCACGAAGAGGTAGGCGAAACGCTGCACGCTGTTGTAGCGGCGCGGGTCGGCGTGAGACAGCTTGCCGCGCAGTGCGGCGAGTGCGTCGTGCACGATGCCGCCGATCGACAGAGGAAAGAACTTGGCGAAGAGCCGGCCGCTCGCGATGTTGAGCGTCAGATAGACGAGGCCGTTGGCGGCCAGCAGCCACATCGCCGCGAAGTGCCATTGGAGTGCACCGCCGAGCCAGCCGCCGAGCGTGATGGCGCCGGGAATCTCGAACGGAAAGAACGGCGCCGCGTTGTAGATGCGCCAGCCGCTGGTGACCAGTACCAGCACGGCCAGCGCATTGAGCCAGTGGGTGATGCGCATCCAGGCCGGATGGATCGGCGTCGGCGTTGGCATCGGCGTGGGGGCGGCGGTTTCGCTTTGCATGGCTGCATTCTTGGCCGCACCCGGTGGCCGATTCATCACGAAGAGTTCAATTAATCGTGATAACTCCCGACGCCATATCGCGGGACAATTCGCCGACATGGAAACCGCCAAACGCGTGCTGATCGTCGAAGACGATGCCCACATCGCCGAGCTGCTGCGCATGCATCTGCACGACGAGGGCTACGCCGTGACGCATGCCGCCGACGGCCACGCCGGCATTCGTGAACTGGAGCGCGGTAGCTGGGACGCGTTGATCCTCGACCTGATGCTGCCCGGTGTCGACGGTCTCGAGATCTGCCGGCGCGCCCGTGCCATGACCCGCTACACGCCGATCATCATCACCAGCGCACGGTCGAGCGAAGTGCACCGCATCCTCGGGCTGGA
>CAXTCC010000231.1:0-3159 GCA_964242015.1 uncultured Variovorax sp. | reverse complement strand
AGCGTCGAGGTCTACTTGCTGGACACCGAAGGACGCATCGTCGGGCAGGCTGCGCCGCCCGGGCACCTGAAGCAAGCGCGTGTCGACCTCGGCCCGGTCAGGAAGTTGCTTGCCGGTGCCGCATTGCCCATCCTTGGCGACGATCCGCGCGGCGAGCAGGCCGGCCGCAAGGTCTTCAGCGCCGCACCGTTGAAGGTCGACGGCCGCGATGCGGGCTACGTCTACGTCGTGCTGTCCGGCGAAGAGCGCGAGGCGCTGGTAGCCAACCTGGGCGCCGACAACGTGCTGCGCACGACGCTCTGGTCGATGGGGCTGGTCGCGCTGCTCGGTCTCGTCGCGGGCCTGTTCGCCTTCAGGCTCATCACCCGGCCGCTGCGACAACTGACCGGTGCCGTGCAGCGCTTCGAGCGCGATGGGGTCGCGGCCATCGATTCGGCAACGCCGGCCTTGGAAGAGGTCGCGCGCGGTGACGACGAGATCGCCACGCTCGGCAAAGCCTTCCAGAAGATGACGCTGCGCATCGCCGAGCAGTGGCGTGAACTCACCGCGCAAGACCAGCAGCGCCGCGAGCTCTTCGCCAACATCTCGCATGACCTTCGCACGCCGTTGACGTCGCTGCACGGCTACCTGGAAACGCTGTTGATGAAGGCCGACACGCTGGAGCCTGCGGACCGCCGCCGCTATCTTGAGATCGCACTCGGCCAGAGTCGCAAGGTCGGTCGTCTGGCGCAGGAACTGTTCGAGCTGGCGCGCCTCGAGTACGGCGTGGTGAAGCCCGACAAGGAAAGCTTCGCACTGGCCGACCTGGTGCAGGACGTGTTCCAGAAGTTCGAGCTGGCCGCCGAAGCCCGGCATCAGCGCCTGGTGCCTCGCATCGCGTCCGGCCTGCCCGTGGTCAACGCCGACCTCGGAATGATCGAGCGCGTGCTGACCAACCTGCTCGACAACGCGATCCGCCATACGCCCGAGGGTGGCGAGATCGTCGTTCAGCTGCGGACCGCCGAAGCGGGAGAGGACGGCGTCGCCGGTGTACAGGTAGAAGTCAGCGACACCGGCCCCGGCATCCCCAAGGAGCTGCAACCGGTGCTCTTCACCCGCCCCGCCTTCTCGTCGTCCGGCGGCCGCAGCGGCGGCCTCGGCCTGATGATCGTCCGCCGCATCCTGCAACTGCACGGCAGTGAAATCCGCCTGCTCCCCCAGCCCGGCAAAGGCGCAGTCTTCGCTTTCCAACTAAGTTGATACCGACCGAGCGCACCAACCTCTCGCCCATAAAAAAAAGGTCCGCGCAAGCGGACCTTTTTCGTTGGTGAGATGCCACCGATCCGGCTTTGCCGGTCGGTAGGCGTCGCCCCCGGTAGGGGGTGGGCGCGCGACACGAAGTGCGCGCAACCTGGGGGCGAGCTAGATCACATCCCCATGCCGCCCATACCACCCATGCCGCCCATGTCAGGCATGCCGCCGCCAGCGCCGGCTTCGTCCTTCGGTGCATCGGCGACCATGGCTTCGGTCGTCAACAGCAGCGAGGAAACCGAAGCTGCGTTTTGCAGTGCGGTGCGGGTGACCTTCGTCGGGTCCAGGATGCCCAGTTCGAGCATGTCGCCGTACGTGTCGTTCTGTGCGTTGAAGCCGTAGTTGCCCTTGCCGGCCAACACGGCGTTCACCACCACCGAGGCTTCGCCACCGGCGTTGTTGACGATCTCGCGCAGGGGCGCTTCGATGGCCTTGAGCACCAGCTTGATGCCGGCTTCCTGGTCGGCGTTCTCGCCCTTGACCGATTCGCCCACGGCTTGCTTGGCACGCAGCAGCGCCACGCCGCCACCTGCCACGACGCCTTCTTCCACGGCAGCGCGGGTGGCGTGCAGTGCATCTTCGACGCGAGCCTTCTTTTCCTTCATTTCGACTTCGGTGGCAGCGCCGACCTTGATCACGGCAACACCGCCGGCCAGCTTGGCCACGCGCTCTTGCAGCTTTTCACGGTCGTAGTCGCTGGTCGCTTCTTCGATCTGAACGCGCACTTGCTTCACGCGGGCTTCGATGTCGGCAGCAGCGCCGGCGCCGTCGATCAGGATGGTGTTTTCCTTGCCGACTTCGATGCGGGCAGCCGAGCCGAGGTCGGCCAGGGTCACCTTTTCGAGCGTCAGGCCGACTTCTTCAGCGATGACTTTGCCGCCCGTCAGGATGGCGATGTCTTCGAGCATGGCCTTGCGGCGATCGCCGAAGCCTGGTGCCTTGACAGCGACGACCTTCAGGATGCCGCGGATCGTGTTCACGACCAAAGTTGCCAAGGCTTCGCCTTCGACTTCTTCAGCAATGATCAACAGCGGACGGCCCGACTTCGCGACTTGTTCCAGCGTCGGGAGCAGGTCACGGATGTTGCTGATCTTCTTGTCGTAGAGCAGAACGAACGGGTTGTCCAGAATCGCGGATTGCTTTTCAGGGTTGTTGATGAAGTAGGGCGACAGGTAGCCGCGGTCGAACTGCATGCCTTCGACGACTTCGAGCTCGCTGTTCAGGCTCTTGCCGTCTTCGACGGTGATGACGCCTTCCTTGCCGACCTTGTCCATCGCGTCGGCGATGATGCGGCCGACTTCCTCGTCGCTGTTGGCCGAGATCGTGCCGACCTGGGCGATTTCCTTGCTCGTGGTGGTGGGCTTGCTCTGCTTCTTCAGCTCTTCGACCAGGGCCGTGACGGCCTTGTCGATGCCGCGCTTCAGGTCCATCGGGTTCATGCCGGCCGCAACCAGCTTGAAGCCTTCGCGAACGATGGCTTGTGCCAGAACCGTAGCGGTCGTGGTGCCGTCACCCGCGTTGTCCGAAGTCTTGGAGGCCACTTCCTTCACGAGCTGTGCGCCCATGTTCTGGAGCTTGTCCTTGAGTTCGATTTCCTTGGCGACGGACACGCCGTCCTTGGTCACCGTGGGGGCGCCGAACGAGCGTTCGAGCACGACATTGCGGCCCTTGGGGCCCAGGGTCACTTTGACTGCGTTGGCCAGGATGTTGACACCCTCGACCATGCGCGCGCGGGCTTCACCGCCGAAGACTACGTCTTTTGCTGCCATGTTTATTTACTCCGATGAGATGGGGTTGATTACTTCTCGACGACTGCGAACAGGTCGTCTTCCTTCATGACAAGCAGCTCGTCGCCATCGACCTTGACGG
>CAXTCC010000230.1:0-6406 GCA_964242015.1 uncultured Variovorax sp. | reverse complement strand
ACTTCTACGGCTGGGTCTTTCCGCACGGCGACACGCTGAGCATCGGCACCGGCAGTGCCGACAAGGGCTTTTCGTTGCGCAGCGCGGTCGGAAACCTCCGCACCGCCGCCGGACTCGACGGCACGGAAACGCTGCGCCGCGAAGGCGCGCCGCTGCCGATGAAGCCGCTGCCGCGCTGGGACAACGGCCGCGATGTCGTCATCGCCGGCGATGCCGCGGGCGTCGTCGCGCCGGCGTCGGGCGAAGGCATCTACTACGCGATGGCCAGCGGCCGGATGGCGGGCGAGGCCGTCGAACAGTTGCTGAAGACTGGCGATGTGCGTTGCTTGCGGCAGGCGCGCAAACAGTTCATGAAAGCGCACGGCACGGTGTTCCGGGTGCTGGGTGTGATGCAATGGTTCTGGTACTCGACCGACCGCCGCCGCGAACGCTTCGTCAAGATCTGCGAAGACCGCGACGTGCAGCAACTGACCTTCGAGTCGTACATGAACAAGCAACTCACCCGCAAAAAGCCGATGGCCCACGTTCGCATCTTCTTCAAGGACATGGCGCACCTGCTCGGCATGGCGCGCGTATGAGCACAGGCCGTGCGAAGTCGCGCCTGTGGAAACCGATTCTGGTCGCGGCCGTCGCCGCTCTTTGCGTCGCGATGCTCGGCGGCCTCATGACCGACATCGGGCCCTGGTACCAGGGGCTCAAACAACCTGCATGGAAGCCGCCCGACTGGGCCTTCGGGCCGGTTTGGACGACGATCTTCAGCCTGGCCGCAGCGGCCGGCGTGCTCGGCTGGCGCCGTGCGCCGTCGCGCGACGACCGCGAGCGGATGCTGGTGCTGTTCGCGCTCAACGCCTTTCTCAACGTTTTCTGGAGCCTGCTGTACTTCCGGCTGCACCGGCCGGACTGGTCGCTCTACGAAGTGCCGTTTCTCTGGCTGTCGGTGCTGGCGCTCATCGTGCTGTTCTGGCGCTTCAACAAGCTCGGTGCCTGGCTGCTGATGCCGTACCTCGTGTGGGTCGCGACGGCAGCGGCGCTCAACTGGGGCACGGTGAAACTCAATGGGCCGTTCGGCGGCGCCTAGCCTTGTAGAAGACGTGGAGGTCTGGCCATGAACGAGGCGATTGTCGGCGGTGTGACGATGGCGCAGATCGTCGATGCGGTGATCGTTCTCACCGCGCTCGAAGGCATCGCGCTCGTGGTCTGGCATCGACGCACCGGTGCAGGGGTAGCGCCGCGCGACTTCGCGGCAAACCTCGTCTCGGGCCTCTGCTTGATGCTTGCGTTGCATGCCGCCTTGCACGATCTTGGCGGCGCGTGGATCGCCATGTTCCTGCTGGTTGCCGGCGTCGCACACGCCAGCGACCTGTGGCGGCGCTGGGTTGGCCGGCCGGGCAAGGACCGTCGGTCTAGCGAGCGATCGGCCCCGTCGCGGCCATGAAGACCAGCTGGCTGAAGTTGCCCAGCCGCAACGCTTTCTGGTTGGCGTCCAGCGACGATTCGCCGCGCACCACGCCGCAATAGGCACTCGTCAAGCCGTTGATGACGTCGGCGTTGCCGACGCCGGGCGCCGCCTTGCGCACGCTGGCGACCATCTGCTGCGTACGCTGCAGCATGTTGCTCTCGTCCATGCCGCCGAGCGTGCGCGTGATCCCGTTGCCGTCGTTCGCCAGCAGCTTGGCCACGGCCGGCGAGCCGATGGCCGGGCAGCCGCCGAGCGGGCCCGCGGTCATGAGTGTGTCGATGGTCTTGCGCGCCTCCGCCACCATGCCCGGCGTGGCCGTGGCCGGTGCGGCGTTGCCCCAGTTCTGCCGCACGTAGTTGGCAACGTCCGCGATGTCGCCGTCGCTCATGGCCGCGCCGATGGCCGGCATCGGTGCGTAGCGTTGCCGCGCCTCGAGTCCGCCGAGCACCACGTTGATCACGTTCTGCGGGCCCTTGGCACTGACAGCGCCGTTGCCGTCGAGTGGCGGTATCACGTTCGTCAGGCCCTTGCCGTCGATGCCATGGCACGACGCGCAAAAGTTCAGGTACGTGTCGCCGCCGCGCGCGTCGCGGCCGGCAAAGAGCGGCAGCTTCTGCGCGGTGTCCTGCTTGGGTGGCGTGGTCTTCAGGTAAGCCGCGATGGCCAGCAAGTCGGCATCGCTCAGCTTGCTCAGGCTGTGCACCGTCTCCGCCATCGGGCCGACGGCGATCCCTTTGCCCGGGACACTGCCGGTCTTCAGATAGCTGGCGATCTCGGTGTTGCTCCAGCCGCCGATGCCGTCGCGCACATCGGACGTGATGTTGGGCGCGTACCAGTTATCGATGACGCCGCCCTGCAGCGACCCGCGCCACTTCGATGTGCCCGTCACCGGCCGGCTGTTGTGGCACTCGCCGCAATGCGCCAGCCCGTTGACCAGGTACGCCCCGCGGTTGATCTCGTCGCTCACGGCCGGGTTCGCAGCGAAGGTGCCGGGCTTGAAGAATGCGACGCGCCACGCCGCCATCGACTTGCGCACGCTGAACGGAAACGCGAGCTTGTTGGGCGGACGCGGCTGATTCACTGCCGGCTGTTCGAACAGGAACGCCTTGATCGCCATCACGTCGTCTCGCGTGACGGTCGTGTACCAGGGGAACGGCATGACCGGATACAGGTACTCGCCGTGCCGGCCGATGCCCTCGTGCATGACGCGATAGAACGCATCGTCGGACATCGAACCGATGCCGGTTGTCTTGTCGGGCGTGATGTTCGGCGTGGAGATGGGGCCGAAGGGCGTGTCCATGTAGAGCCCGCCGGCGAAGGGCTTGCCGCCCTTGGCGGTATGGCACTCCACGCAACCCCCGGCGTTCGAGAGGTAGGCGCCGCGCGAGACCAGTTGTGCGTGCGTGCTGTCCGGCGCGGCGCTGGACGCGAACGGCGCAAGCAGCGCGATGAAAGAAGCCAGTGTTCGGGCCGCGGTGACGACGGCGCACCGCCATGAAACGATAGGGATGCGCCGTATGGAGTTCATTGGACTGCACTCGCCATGAGAGACGAAGAGTGTCCCGTCGCCGAGGCCCCTGGCGGTGTGCGCTGCGGTCGAATGCGCTCGTAGGAAATGTTCAATGCGACAGCGCTTGTCGTCGCCTTTCGACGAGCCGCATGATCATCGGCGTGAAGATGAGCTGCATCGCCAGTTCCATCTTGCCGCCCGGCACCACCAAGGTGTTGGCGCGCGACATGAACGAGTCGTGCAGCATGCTCAGGAGGTACGGAAAGTCGATGCCCTTGGGATTCGCGAACCGGATCACCGTCAGGCTCTCGTCAGCCGTCGGAATGGTGCGCGCCACGAACGGATTCGACGTGTCGACCACCGGCACACGCTGAAAGTTGATGTGCGTGCGGGTGAATTGGGGGCAGATGTAGTGAACGTATTCATGCATGCGCCGCAAGATCACGTCGGTCACCGCTTCGGTCGAATAACCGCGCGTGCTGCGGTCACGATGGATCTTCTGGATCCACTCGAGGTTGATGACCGGCACCACGCCGATCAGCAGGTCGACCAGGCCCGCGATGTCGACCTTGTCGGTGGTCACGCCGCCATGCAGGCCTTCGTAGAAAAGCAGCTCGCTCGGCGGCAGTGACTCCCATGCGGTGAAGGTGCCTGGCTCCTGTCCGTAGGGCGCCGCTTCGGCATGGTCGTGAAGGTACTTGCGGCTCTCGCCGGTGCCGTAGCCGGCGTAGTCCCGAAACAGCTTTTCCAGTTCCGCGAACAGGTTGGCCTCATCGCCGAAGTGGCTGAAGTGCGGTCGTCCGGCAGCTTCTGCCTCTGCCATGACGCGCTTCATCGTGAGCCGATCGTGCCGATGAAAGCTGTCGCCCTCGACGACGGCCGCATTCACGCCTTCGCGCCGAAAGATGTTCTCGAAGGTGCGGGTCACCGAGGTCGTGCCCGCGCCCGAAGAACCGGTGATGGCGACGATGGGATGGCGCGCGGACATGGGGTTGTTCCTCGTGGGTCGTTGTCATGCATTCGCAAAAAGACCGCGGCGCGCGAAGAGCGGCGAGGCGTAGGTGTCGGTCGTGTCGTCGTGGTGATAGCCCTCGATGCGCTCGACCTCGGCCGATGAACCGAAGACGAAGCCGATGCGCTCGTGCAGTGCGGCCGGCTGCAGTTCCATCACGCGCCGCCGCCCGTTGCTGGCGCGGCCGCCGGCCTGCTCGATCAAGAAGGCGATGGCATTGGCCTCGCAAAGCAGCCGCAGGCGTGCCGGCCGCGCCGGGTCCTTGCTGTCGCGCGGGTCGAGGAAGACGCCACCGCGCATCAGGATGCGGTGCGTTTCTGCTACCAACGAAGCGATCCACCGCATGTTGAAGTCGGCGCCGCGCGGCCCCGGCTGGCCGGCCAGGCATTCGTCGACATAGCGCTTCACCGCCGGTTCCCAGAAGCGGCTGTTCGACGCGTTGATCGCGAACTCGCGCGTGACTGGCGGAATGCGCAGGTGCGGATGGCTCAGCACCCATTCGCCCAGCAGCGGTTCGAGGGTGAACGCATGCGTGCCGTTGCCGCAGGTCAGCACCAGCATGGTCGAGGGGCCGTAGATCGCATAGCCGGCGCACACCTGGCGCGTGCCGCATTGCATGAAGTCTTCGGCCGCCGCGTCTTCGCCCGGTCGCGGCGCGCGCACGATCGAAAAGATGCTGCCCACGGTTGCGTTGACATCGGCGTTCGATGCACCGTCGAGCGAATCGAACAGCAGCAGGTACTTGCCTCGCGGGTAGCGTGGCGGCAGCGTGTAGGGCGTGTCGAGTTCCTTCGACAGCATGCCCGCGACATGGCCTCCCCATTCGTTGGCGCGCAGGAACATCTGGTGGCTGAGTCCGTCCAGCGGGCGCGGCTCGCCCGCCGCTGCCATCGCGTTCGCCACGCTGCTGCCGTCGAGCGCGCCGTACGCCACGCGACGCGAGATCGCCTTGCAAGCGAGAGACACATCGGTGATCAATGCATTGAGTTCGCCGGTGGCCCCGGGCGCGCGCCGTCGCTCTTCGATCAGGAACTGGGTGAGGGTGGACTTACCGCCGGTCGGCATGAGGGTTCCTGTGGTTGATGGATCTGACTCAGTGCAACGTGGCGATGCGCGCACGGTTGGCCCGCCGCACCGCTTCTTCGCAGGTGAGCCAGGCGGCAGAGTCCAGTTGCCGGCCAGGCTCGCCGGGCAGCGGATGGTCGGGGCCGCCGAGGTGCGGCAACACGAGTGCGGCTTCGCTGAAGTCGAAGTCCTCGGTCCAGAAGCTGGGGGTGACCACCGTCCAGAGGCCGGCCGCGGTGGCGGAGCGCAATCCGTTGAGAGAGTCTTCGAACGCGATGGCGTGTTCGGGCAGCAGGTCGAGCCCGCGCAACGCGAGTTCGTAGATGTCGGGCGCCGGCTTCTTGTGCGCCACGTGGTCACCGCAAGCGATCACGGTGAACATGTCGAGGCCACGGGGCCCGAGTGCCGACTGCAACAGCGCATCGATGTTGCTCGCGGTGGTGGTGCTCGCGATGGCCAGCTTCAAGCCCTCGGCCAGTGCTTCGTCCAGCAGCCGTTCGACACCGGCGCGCAACGGCACGGCGCCGTCGTTCACCACCGAGCTGTAGAAGCGCGTCTTGTCGAAGTGGATGTCGCGCACCAGCCCGCGCAGCCTGGCGCGCTCGCGTTCGTCGATCGGCAGCTCGTCGATGTAGGCGCGAATGCGCTCCTTGCCGCCCGCCACTTTCAACAGCTCACGGTATTCGGAGCGCTGCCAGCGCCAGCCGAGTCCATGGCGTTCGAACGCCAGGTTGAAGGCCACGCGATGGGCTTCCTCGGTGTCGGCCAGCGTGCCGTCGACGTCGAAGATGAAGGCATCGATCATGTGCTTCTCCAGTCAATTTGCCGACGTGGTTGCTGACCGGGCCGCGGCGTCGTCGTGGCTGAATACGCGGCTGGCCAGGATGTCTTCGGCGCGCAGCGTGGTGAGCTGGTCTTTGGTGGGCACGACGTCGGTCGAGAACAGCCGCGTCGCATGGCGCAGCCGGATGCGGTCGAGCGCATTGCGGATCGAGCGCGCATTGGCGAAGTGCGGCTGCTGCCGGCGCAGCGAGACGTAGCGGCCGAACGCCGGTAGCGCCGAATCGTCGAAGCGGTAGTTCAACTGGCCGAGCATCAGCTGCGCCACCTGCATGAGCTCCGCCTCGCTGTAATCCGGAAAATCGATGTGGTGCGCGATGCGCGAGGCCATGCCGGGGTTGCTGCTGAAGAAGGTGTCCATGCGGTCGCGGTAGCCGGCCAGGATCACCACCAGGTCGTCGCGGTGGTTCTCCATCGCCTGCAGCAGGATCTCGATCGACTCCTGCCCGTAGTCGCGCTCGTTCTCCGGCTTGTAGAGGTAGTAGGCCTCGTCGATGAACAGCACGCCGCCCATCGCCTT
>CAXTCC010000229.1:0-6476 GCA_964242015.1 uncultured Variovorax sp. | reverse complement strand
ACCACTCTCTCGCCCGCCACCAGCCTGCCTCGCGACGCCGAGCGCGCCACGCTCATCGGCCGCGTCTGGCAACCCGGCATCGGGCCCACGCTGATCGCAGTGCATGAAGGCGGACTGCACGACCTGTCGCATCTCGCGGCAACGACCAGCGACCTGCTCGAAATCGATGCGTCACCCGCCGGGGCCGTGCGCGACGCCATCCAGTCAGGCAAGGCACCGCGCATCGCGCATCTGGCCGACGTGCTCGCCAACAGCTTCGAAGCGCAAGACGATGAAACGAACGCGCGTGACTTCGGCCAGCCCTGGCTGCTCGCGCCGTGCGACCTGCAAGCCATCAAGGCCAGTGGCGTGACCTTCGTCGCGAGCCTGCTGGAGCGCGTGATCGAAGAGCAGTCGCGCGGCGACGCATCGAAAGCGGATTCGATTCGTTCGGCCCTCAATGGCGTGCTGGGCGACAACCTTGCCGGCATCGTGCCGGGCTCGCCCGAAGCGGCCAAGGTCAAGGCCTTGCTGATCGCGCAAGGGGCGTGGTCGCAGTACCTCGAAGTCGGCATCGGCCCCGACGCGGAGATCTTCACCAAGGCGCCGGTGCTGGCCGCAGTCGGCACCGGTGCGCAGGTCGGCATCCATTCGGGCTCGGTCTGGAACAACCCGGAACCGGAGGTCGTGCTGGCCGTCAACAGCCGCGGCCAGACGTTGGGCGCCGCGCTCGGCAACGACGTCAACCTGCGCGATTTCGAAGGGCGCAGCGCGCTGCTGCTGGGCAAGGCGAAGGACAACAACGCCTCGTGCGCCATCGGCCCCTTCATCCGCCTGTTCGACGAGCACTTCGGCATCGACGATGTGCGCCGCATCACGGTCGGATTGAGGGTCGACGGGCCCGAGGGCTTCACGCTCGAAGGCTCGAGCTCACTGGCGAAGATCAGCCGCGATCCGCTCGACCTGGTCGGTCAGGCGATCAATCCGCACCATGCGTATCCCGACGGGCTCATGCTGTTCCTCGGCACCATGTTCGCGCCGACGCAAGACCGCCATGGTCCGGGCCAGGGCTTCACGCACGTGGTCGGCGATCTGGTGACGATCTCGGCGCCGGAGCTTGGCGCGCTCGTGAACCGCGTGGTGCATGCCGACCAGGCGCCGCGCTGGAACTTCGGTATCGGCGCGTTGATGCGCAACCTCGCCGGGCGCGGGCTGCTCCAGAAGGTGGCCGTCTAGCGCATGCGCGGTCGGCTCACGCGCTGCGCGGCAACGAGTGCGACCACCGCGATGACGCTTGCGATCAGCAGGACCCAAAGCCCGGCCGTGTAGCCGGTCTGCTGCGTCCACAGAAGGCCCAGCATCAGCGGCGCGATGGCGCGTGCAATGGCCATTGGAAGCCCGAGCGCGCCGTTGAGCGTGGCGACATGGTCGCGATTCACGTACTGCGCGATGGCGGTGCCCTTGACGATCGTCAGCATGCCGTTGCCCATGCCGTACAACGCGACGAACAAAAGCGCTGCACCGGCATGGCCGCTGCCCAGCAACAACGCCAGCAAGCCGAGCGGGATCAGGCAGGGAATCAGTCGATTGGCGGCATGCACGTCGAAATGGTGCTCGAAGAAGTACAGCAGTGCGCGACCCACGACCTGCACGACGCCGATGCTGGCCGGCACGGCGATCGCCCAGCTTTCAGACAAGCCGCTGCCGCGCAACAAACTCACCATGTGCGGCGGCAGCGCGGCGGTTACCGCCATCAGCAGGACGCTGAAGACGCCGACCAACAGGAAAGGCACGCTGCGGATGTATGTCGATACGGGATGCGTGGTGCGCCTGTCGCGCGCAGCGCCGGCCGTCTCAGTGGCATCGACAGTCGTCGCGATGGTTCGTGCCGGCGGCGCACCGCGCAACACCCAGGCATGCAATGGCGCGCACACCAGAAGATGGATCGCGGCCAGCACCCACAGCGCATGGCGCCAGCCGAGGTGCGCCACCAACCATGCGATCAACGGGATGAAGACGGTGCTGGCCAGGCCGCCGAGAAAGGTCAGCGTGATGATGGCGCGACGGAAGTCGTTGGGGAAGCGTCGCGTGACGATGCTGAACGCCGGGCTGTAGAGCGTTGCCGCGAAGCCGGCGCCCAGCAACGTCCACGCGGCGTAGAAGCCGACGGCACCCTCGACTGCGCTGTGCAGCAGGAGGCCGAAGACCATCGTCAACGAGCCGCCGGTCATCACCGCGCGCTCATGCCCTCGATCGATCCAGCGACCTACCGGCCATGCCATCAAACCTTCTGCCAGCAACGCCAGGCTGAACGCCAGCGACGACTGTGCACGGCTCAGGCCGAGGTCGTGCTCGACCGGCTCCATCACCAACGCGAACAGATAGAAGACGCTGCCCCAGGTGATGAGCTGGCCCAGCGAGAGCCAGCCGACCATCTTCTTGTCGTAGCTCAAGTCGCGCCGCGCAGGGCGCGCCTGTATTGCACCGCCTCGGCCACATGCGCGACCTCGACCGCCGGCGACGACGCCAGGTCGGCGATGGTGCGTGCGACCTTGAGCGCGCGATGCGTCGACCGTGCGCTCCAGCCGAGCTTGGCCGCGGCCGTGTGCATGAACTTGAGCGCTGCAGGCTCGAGCCCGGCGTGGCGATCGATCTCGGCACCTTGCAACGCCTGGTTGGGCTTTCCCTGGCGCGCCACTGCGCGATCGCGGGCAGCGGCGGCTCGCACGCGGATGCTGTCGGTCGATTCGCCGGCGGGTGAGTCGAGCAGTTCCTTGGCCGACACGGCCGGTACCTCGATGTGCAGATCGATGCGGTCGAGCAACGGGCCGCTGAGCTTGCCCTGGTAGCGCGCGACCTGGTCGGGTGTGCAGCGGCAGGCCTTGAGCGTGGAGCCGAGGTAGCCGCAAGGGCAGGGGTTCATGGCGGCGATGAGCTGGAAGCGCGCCGGAAATTCGGCACGACGGGCGGCGCGGGCGATCGTGATGGTGCCGGTCTCCAGCGGTTCGCGCAACGCTTCGAGTGCCGAGCGTGCGAACTCCGGGAACTCGTCGAGGAACAGCACGCCGTGGTGCGCCAGCGAGATTTCACCCGGCCGCGGCGGTGATCCGCCACCGACCAGCGCCACCGCACTCGACGTGTGGTGCGGCGCCGAAGTCGGCCGCTGCATCCAGCGCTCGACCGCGAAGCGGCCGCCCAGGCTCGCCACCGCGGCGCTTTCCAGCGCTTCGTCGACCGTCATGGCCGGCAGCAGGCCGGCAAAGCGCTGGGCCAGCATCGACTTGCCCGAACCTGGCGGTCCGACCATCAGGAGCGAGTGATTTCCTGCCGCGGCAATCTCGAGCGCCCGCTTGGCGCCGACATGGCCTTTGACGTCCGACAGGTCCGCGTAACGCGGCGGCGCGGCGCTTTCGGCTGGAAGCATGCGCGCCCAACCATCGATCGGAGCATCTATTGGTGCGGTGGCGTCGGCCGGCAAAAACTGACGCACCACATCGAGCAGATGGACGGCACCGTAGACCTCGGTGCCGTGCACCAGTGCCGCTTCGCGCGCACTTTCGGTGGGCAGGACGAGCTTCGTGGCAACGCCGCGCGTGTGCAAGGCGAGCGCCATCGCCATGGCGCCACGCACTGGCCGCAGCTGCCCGGACAACGACAACTCGCCGGCGAATTCGTAGCCCGCCAGGCGGGCGGCGTCGACCTGGCCACTGGCTGCGAGGATGCCGAGCGCGATCGGCAGATCGAGCCGCCCCGAATCCTTCGGGAGATCGGCAGGAGCGAGGTTGACGATGATCCGCTTGTTGTTCGGAAACTCGAGCCCGGCGTTCTGAATGGCCGAGCGAACGCGTTCGCGCGCTTCCTTCACCTCGACATCGGCCAGCCCGACCAGCGCAAAACTGGGCAGGCCATTGGCCAGATGCACCTCGACGGTCACGCTGGCAGCTTCCAGCCCAAGCAAAGCGCGGCTTTGCACCAAAGACAGACTCATTTCACTCCCTTTCCCCAAGATGGTGCATCCATCCTTTTATGGGGTCGTTGTTGCAAGTTGGCGGACAGCCAATTGACAGAAACAGTTTGATAACTTTCGCCCGGCGACGATTCCGATCGGCGATGCAGGTTCCCCGCTTACGTGAACTTTGGCACGCTCCCTGCTTTGAGCCTCTCTCCAATCCATTTCTAAAACCCCCTGAGGAGCTACCCGATGATGCACCGTACCGCCGCCAAGACCCTGGTTGTCCTGGCCACCGCTTTGACTGCGACGGGTGCCGTTCTGGCCCAGACAACGCCAGCTGCCGATCCGGCTCCCGCCGCGACGTCGCCGCTGACCGCCAACATCTCCCTGACCACGAACTACAAGTTCCGCGGCCAGGACCAGGACGCTCTGGGCCACGACGGCCTGTACAAGAAGCGCGGCGTCAAGCCCGCCATTCAGGGTGGCTTCGACTACGCCTTCGGCGAAAGCGGTTTCTACGTCGGCAACTGGAACTCCAGCGTGAACTGGCTGGCCGGCAACGACATCGAAATGGACTTCTACGGCGGCTACAAGATGAAGGCCGGCGTGTTCGACCTGGACTTCGGCGTGCTGACCTATGTGTACCCGGGCAACCACCTGGGCAACACCACCGAACTCTACGGTGCCGCCACCTACGCCAACGATGCCTTCGGCGCCTTCACCCTGAAGTACTCGCATACCGTCTCCAAGGACTACTTCGGCTTTGCCGGTGCATCGAACGGCTCGGGCCTGAAGGGCCGCAACACCGGCTACCTGAACCTGTCGTACGCCAAGGAAATCATTCCGCACCTGACGCTCAAGGCCGCTGTCGGCTACACGCGCCTGAGCAGCGACATCCGCAACAACACGGGCTACAAGAGCTATGTCGACTACAACGTCGGCGCGTCGTGGGACTTCGGCGGTGGCCTGTCGTTGTCGGGTGCCGTGGTCGGTGCCAACAAGAAGGACTCGTATCTCGCTGTCGTGAACCCGGGCGTGGACTACGGCTTCGGCACGATCGGTACGCAGACCCAGTCGATCAACAAGGCGCGCTTCATCGCCACGCTGACCAAGACGTTCTGACCCTCCAAATAGCAGGCGCGGCGATCGCCGCCGCGCCCGTCGGTTTTATCTCAAGGAGAACATCATGAAGCTGGTTACAGCCATCATCAAACCATTCAAGCTCGACGAAGTGCGCGAGGCTTTGTCGGCCATCGGCGTGCAGGGCATCACCGTGACCGAGGTCAAGGGCTTCGGGCGGCAAAAGGGTCACACGGAGCTCTATCGCGGCGCGGAATACGTCGTCGACTTCCTGCCCAAGGTCAAGATCGAAGCGGCCGTTTCCGACGAGCTGGTCGAGCGCGTGATCGAGGCGGTCGAAGGTGCGGCACGCACCGGAAAAATCGGCGACGGCAAGATTTTTGTCTACAACCTCGAGCAGGTTGTTCGCATCCGAACCGGCGAAACGGGCCGTGAAGCGCTCTGAGATCAAGGCACGAAAGAACAACTGAAATGAAAAAACTGCTCGTCTCCCTCGCGCTCGGCTTGAGCGTGTTTGCCGCTGGCTCTGCGTTTGTCACCTCGGTGCAAGCGCAGACCACGGCGCCCGCTGCAGCTGCTGCACCCGCAGCCAGCGCAGCACCTGCAGCAGCACCGGCCGCCGACGCTGCAGCTGCTGCGCCCGCGGCCGCCGCATCGGCTGCCGCCGCCCCCGCGATCAAGTTCGACAAGGGCGATGTCAGCTGGATGATGGTGTCCACGCTGCTCGTCATCATGATGACCGTGCCGGGCCTGGCGCTGTTCTACGGCGGCCTGGTCCGCAGCAAGAACATGCTGTCGGTGCTGATGCAGGTCATGGTCACGTTCTCGTTGATCGTGGTGCTGTGGCTCATCTACGGCTACAGCCTCGCGTTCACGGAAGGCAACGCCTTCATAGGCGGATTCGACCGGCTCTTCATGAAGGGGATCTTCGATCCGGCCACCGGCGTGTTCGCACCCGGCGCGACCTTCAGCAAGGGCGTCTACATCCCCGAACTGCTGTTCGCTGCCTTCCAGGCCACGTTCGCCGGCATCACCTGCTGCCTGATCGTGGGTGCCTTCGCAGAGCGCGCCAAGTTCGGCGGCATCCTGCTGTTCATGGTCCTGTGGTTCACCTTCAGCTATGCGCCGATCGCGCACATGGTCTGGTTCTGGATGGGCCCTGACGCCTACGCCAGCAAGGAAGTCGTCGATTCGATGAACTCCAAGGCCGGCCTGATCTGGCAATGGGGCGCGCTCGACTTCGCGGGCGGTACCGTCGTGCACATCAACGCAGCCGTCGCCGGCCTCGTGGGTGCCTTCATGATCGGCAAGCGCATCGGCTTCGGCAAGGAAGCTTTCACGCCGCACTCGCTGACGCTGACGATGGTCGGTGCCTCGTTGCTGTGGGTGGGTTGGTTCGGCTTCAACGCAGGTTCGGCACTCGAAGCCGGCACCAGCGCCGTGCTGGCCTTCATGAACACCTTCT
>CAXTCC010000228.1:0-6535 GCA_964242015.1 uncultured Variovorax sp. | reverse complement strand
CGGTAGGTGTCGATGCGCAGGTCGGCCGGGTTGATCTTGATGGCCTCCTGTTCGTCGGGCTCGGCCAGCACCGCGACCGTGCAGGCGCTGGTGTGGATGCGCCCTTGCGTTTCGGTTGCCGGCACGCGCTGCACGCGGTGACCGCCCGATTCGAAGCGCAGCTGACCGAAGACATCGGTGCCGATGACGCGCACGACCACTTCCTTGTAGCCGCCCAGTTCGCTCTGGCTCTCGCTGACGATCTCGCAGCGCCAGCCGGCGCGCTCGGCATAGCGGGTGTACATGCGAAGCAAATCGCCCGCGAACAGGGCCGATTCGTCGCCACCGGTGCCGGCGCGAATTTCAAGGAACGCGTTGCGCGCATCGTCCGGGTCTTTGGGCAGCAGCAAGCGCTGCAGTTCTTCTTCGAGCTGGGTGAGGTCGGCCTCGGCACCGGCGATCTCGTCCTTCGCCATGTCGGCCATCTCGGGGTCCGAGAGCATCTCTCTTGCACCGGCGATATCGGCTTCGCGCTGCCGGTAGCGTGCATAGCGACCGGCGATCTGCGTGACCTCGGCGTGCTCGCGCGAGATGGTGCGGTACTGCGCCATGTCGCTCATGATGTCTTCGCGAGAGAGCAGGAAGTCGAGCTCTTCGAGTCGCTGCGCATAGCGCTCGAGTTGATGGCGCAAGAATGGTTTCACGGTGAACGGATCAATGCAAAAGAAATGGGGATGTCGCCATCGGCGACTGAGTGGTCTGCACTCGGCAAGCGTGCCAACCGTTGAACGGGCCATCGGCCCACCGGCCAGCGGCGCTAACGATCTTTGCGGAGGAACAGCCGCGAGATCGTCTGCGCCGTCTGCTCGCGCGCCGCGACGTCGCCGGCGTGCAACTCGGCCATCGCCCCGTGCAGCATCTTCTGCGTGAGTCCGCGTGCCATCGCTTCCAGCACGGCCTCGATCGGCTCGCCCTTTGCGAGCATCTTGCGGGCACGCACCATTTCAGCGGCCCGCCATTCGTCGCTTTGGGCGTTGAGCTGTTGAATCAGCGGCACGGTGCCGCGCTGGTCCAGCCACTGCATGAAGCTCTGTACGCCAGCGTCGATGATCACCTCGGCTTGCGCCACCGCGGCCTGGCGGTGGGCGTGGCCCTGTTGCACCACTTGCGCCAGGTCGTCCACCGTGTACAGGTAGACGTCTTCGAGTGCCTTCACTTCGGGCTCGATGTCGCGCGGCACGGCCAGGTCGACCATGAACATCGGGCGGTGCTTGCGCGCCTTGAGCGCGCGCTCGACTGCGCCGAGTCCGATCAACGGCAACGTGCTTGCGGTGCAGCTCACGACGATGTCGAACTCGGCAAGCCGGTTCGGCAAATCGGCCAGCCGCATGGCTTCGGCACCGAAACGCGCGGCGAGCACCTCACCGCGCTCCTGCGTGCGGTTGGCGATGGTGATCGACTTGGGCTCTTTGGCCGCGAAGTGCGTCACCGCCAGGTCGATCATTTCGCCCGCACCGACGAACAGCATCCGCGTTTGCTTGAGGTCTTCGAACAGCTGGCCGGCGAGGCGCACGGCGGCAGCGGCCATGCTGATCGAGTGCGCGCCGATCTCGGTGGCGGTGCGAACTTCTTTTGCGACCGCGAACGAGCGCTGGAACAACTGGTTGAGCGTGCTGCCGAGTGCACCGGCGGTTTCGGCCGCGCGCACCGCGTCTTTCATCTGCCCGAGGATCTGCGCTTCGCCCAGCACCATCGAGTCGAGCCCGCTCGCCACGCGGAAGGCATGGCGAGCCACGTCGTCATTGCGCAAGGTATAGGCATGCAAGCGCAGCAGGGCAGGTGCCACGCCGCCGCTTTCGGCCAGCCAGCCGACGGTATGGTCGAGCGCGATATCGTCTGCTGCAGCGCAATAAATTTCCGTGCGATTGCAGGTCGAAATGATCGCGGCTTCGATTTGCGGATGGCGGCCCGCAGGAAACGAACTGCGCAGGCTTTGCAACGTCGGCGCCAATTGATCGAGCGCGAACGCGAAACGACCGCGCAGATCGAGCGGCGCGGTCGTGTGGTTCAAGCCGAGGGCCCAGACTGACATAGCTGCCGATTATAAAATTTATAGCGCCCCGGGGAGGGCGTGTCTCCATATGGCCGAGACTATCGGCGTTTTAGCCTAAGCCGCCCAGCTTTTTTTTGATCCCTGCCGTGTCTTCACTCCAACTGCTCGACTCTCTTCTCAATTTCGTGGCGCCGGCTTTCTTCATCGCGCTGGTGCTGGCTTTGGCGACCCGCTTCATGATGAAGCGACGAGCGGGCGCGCGCGGGTTCTGGGCGCAGGCTGGCATCAACTTCGCGATCGGCGTGGCGGTGTCGTTCGCCGGGCTCGTGATCTACGGCCGCGATGGAATGATGTGGACCTACGCGGCGTTGGTGCTCGTTTGCGGCACCGGGCAATGGTTGCTGGCCGGCGGCGCGCGGCGATAAAAAGGACAGAACGAAAAAAACAGACGGCCCAGGGCGTCGGCTTACGCGGGACGCGGCCCCGGGTCGGGTCCGGGCACTGCAGTGAGCTCCGACGCGGAAGCAGGCGCAGAAGCAGAGGCTGGAGCGGACGGCGCGACCGGCATCGGTGCAGCGGCATAGGCCGCCAGTGGCAATTGCGCCTTGTTCAGCTCATCGAGGATCGTGAAGAGCAGGTCGCTCCGTACGCCACCGGCCAGCCGCGGGTTCTGCACGTATGCGATCAGCTGGAAGATCAGGAAGCCGCCTTCGATGCCGTCCAGCATGAGCGATGGTTCCGGGCTCGGCAGCACGCCGGGGTGCTCGCTGCAGGCCGACAGCATCACGTCGCGCGCCCGATGCGCGTCGGTCTGGAGCGGCATCGGCAGGCGAATCAACACCCGGCCTTCGGCATTGGCCAGCGTCATGTTGCGGACCGTCTTGGTGATGAACTCCGAGTTGGGCACGATGAGCGTCGACCGGTCGCCCAGCTGGATCTCGGTGGCACGCACGTTGATGCGCTTCACGTCGCCCTCGGCGGTGCCCAGCACCACCCAGTCGCCGACCTTGACCGGCCGCTCCGCCAGCAGGATCAGGCCGGAAATGAAGTTCTGCACGATGGCCTGCAACCCGAAGCCGATACCGACCGACAACGCGCTCGCGACCCAGGCGATGCGATTCACGCCGATGCCGAGCGCCGACAAGGCGAACGCGACCACCACGATCGTGCCGACGTAACCCAGCAGCGTCGTGAGCGAACTGCGCATGCCGACTTCGAGGCTGGTCTCGGGCAGGTAGCTGTTTTCGAGCCAGCGCTTGAACACGCGAAGCAGCACGAAACCGACCAGCAGCGCCGTGATGGCGCTGACAATGGCGCCGGGCACGAGTTCGAACTCACCGACCTTCAAGCCGTTGCCATACGTGCCGCTGCGCTGAAACACCTCGGCCGGGCTGGTGCCCAGCGGCGTGACCAACGCAACCAGCATGTAGAAGAACAGCGCGACCCGGGCCAGGCCCGAGAGGATGACCGCCGCCTGGTCGAGTGTTTGAGGTTGCAGGTCGAAAGCCTTCTGCAGACGTTGACCGAAGTTGCTCTTCGATGCGACCACCGCCATGAACAGGTCGTCGACGAACTTGAAGAGCACGTAGAAGGCCATCGCGACGATGCCGGCCCAGGTGAGTTGCGTTGCCAGAAAGCTCGCCATCGCGACATAGCCGAGCGCGACCAGCACCCAGATCGCGACCGTCAACACGGCGATGCCGGCGAGCAGCAAACCAACCCACATCGGGCGCTCGGCAGGCTTGCCGGTGTCCGGGTCGGCTTCGGCACTCAGGGGCTTCACGCGGTGCAGCACCAGGCCGGTGAGCGCGGTGAGCCCGAGCGCGGTGAGCACGTGCGTGGCGACCACCGCAGCAAAGCTCGCGTCGACCAGCGCATTGATCCGCGCCGGCACCCACACCAGGGCCGCCACGATCGCGACCAGCCAGGGAAGCGGCGCCAGACGGGCGGCGGCCGCTTCGGACATCGGCGGCAGTCGCCACGAGGGACGGCCGGCCGACAACAAGGCACGTCCGAGTCCGATCACGAAGGCCAGGAACATCGCCGACTGCACGACGCCCCGCACCGCTGTGCGCGACTCTTGTGGCCACAGGCCGCGCTGATCGAGCACGTAGAACGCCCAGTGTCCGGCAACGCCAACCAGCAGCACGTTGGTCGTTACGATGGCGATCACCAGCAGCGAGCGCCGCAGCCGGCCGACCGGCAGGACGCGAGCGGCCAACCGGGCAAGGCCTTTCTCGGCCGCCCAGTTGCCCAGCGTGGCGATGAGCAACGCCGCCAGCAGTACCGCGAGCACTGCATTGCGGTGCGCCGGCTGGCTCGCCGTGGTCACGACGCTTTTCACCGAGTCGACGAGCTTGCCGATGCGCGCGGTGTCGTCGGGCCACGCATCGTGCAAGTCGTTCCAGAAGTCGCTGCCGAGCGGGGAGGCGGCACGCTCGGTGAGCTGCGCTTCGAACAACGTCCGGCGCTGCGTCAGCAAATCGGTGCCGCGTTGCTGCGCATCGACGATGAGCAGACGGGCGAGGCGGATGTCGGCGTCGAGGGCGTTGCGTTGCTTGGTGAGCGCAGTCCGCTGGCGAGTGATGTCCGGGTCTTCCGTCGCGCCTGCAGCTGGCGCGTTGCCGAGTTCGCCCAGTCGGGCATTGATGTCGGCGAGCTGGCCGGCGTGCGATGCCACGAAAGCCTCGCCTTGCTGGCCGATGTCGTTGATCTGCGCGAGCTTCGCACGGACGTCTTTGGCGTTGTCCAGCGTGGCGGGCAGCTTGTCGAGCTGCGCTCGCAGTTCGGCCACGCTCGGCTCGGCCACTGCGACCGGTGCCGCCGCGTTGGTGTCCTGCGCATGGACGACACTGCAGAGTACGGCGGCGAGCACGAGGGCCGCGAGGCGAGAGAGCCAGGTCTTGCTGATCATTGAAGCTATTAAACCGCCATGCCGAAGCGACGACCGCAACGCCGCCGATCGACGCTCGGCGAGCCCACAGGGTCAGCCGCGTGGTGACGCCGGGCTGAAGAGGTCGATGCGGTCCGTGATGATGCCGTCGGTGCCCAGCGCGAGCAGGCGTTGTGCAGCCCAGTCGTCGTTGACGGTGTAACTCAGGGTACGCATGCCGGCGGCCTTGGCCTCGGCGACCGTGGCCGCGTTCCACAACGCGTGGTTGCACACGATGGCCGCGCAGCCGAGCCGCTGCGCCGTGTCGAGCCAACCATCGGTCAAGCTGTCGAGCAACAGACCGCGCGGCAGATCGGGTTGGGTGGCCGCGGCGCCTTCCAGCGCCTCGACCTGAAACGATGTGAGCAACGGCGGTATGCCTGCGTCCTGCCAGAGTCGCGCCGCATGCCAGGCCACGACCTGCCCCGTCTCGCGCTCGCTGCCGGGCGTGGGCTTGATTTCGATGTTGAGCAGGTAGTCGTTGGCCAGACAAAACCGGGCCGCGCTTTCCAGCGTGGCGAGCGGTTCGCCGGCAAAGGCGCGCGAGTGCCAGCTGCCGGCATCGAGCAGCGCCAGATCGCTCCACGGCAATTTGCCGCCGACCCCTTGGCCATTGGTCGTGCGCTCCAGTGCGGCGTCGTGCATCAGAAAAGGCACGCCGTCGGCGCTCAACTTGGCGTCGCACTCGAACATGCGGTAGCCGTGCGCCGCGCCGACGCGGAATGCAGCCAGCGTGTTTTCAGGCGCCAGCTTGCCGGCGCCACGGTGTGCGATCCAGCGCGGATACGGCCAATGGTTCAATCTGCGCGCTTCCCCGAGCCGGCGTCGAACCAATGCAGCTTGTCTTGCCGCGCCGCGATCTTCACCGTGTCACCGGCCACCGGCGGATGATCGCCCTCGTCGGTGCGCATGATGATCTGCTCGTCGCCGATGCGGCCGTACACCAGGCGCTCGGCACCCAGCAGTTCGACCTGCTCGACCTGCACCGTCCAGCCGTTTTCGTCGAGCGTCATGTGCTCGGGGCGGATGCCCAGGATGTGGCCGGTCTTGACGCCCGGTGCATGGCGCAAAAGATTCATCGGCGGCGACCCGATGAAGCTCGCCACGAAGGTGGTGGCGGGGCGGTTGTAGACCTCTTCCGGCGTCGCGAACTGGTCCATCACGCCACCGTTCATCACGATGATGCGTTGCGCCAGCGTCATTGCCTCGACCTGATCGTGCGTGACGAAGAGCGAAGTGATGCCGAGCTCGCGGTGCAGCTTTTGAATTTCAAGGCGAGTTTGCGCACGCAGCTTGGCGTCGAGGTTCGACAGCGGCTCGTCGAACAGGAACACCTGCGGCTGCCGCACGATGGCACGGCCCATGGCGACGCGTTGCCGCTGTCCGCCCGAGAGTTCGCGCGGCTTGCGCTGCAGCAGCGCGCCGAGTTCCAGAATCTTCGCGGCCTTGTCGACGCGCGTCTTGATTTCGGGCACCGGCACCTTGGCGATCTTCAGCCCATAAGCCATGTTGTCGAACACGCTCATGTGCGGATAGAGCGCGTAGTTCTGGAACACCATGGCGATGTCGCG
>CAXTCC010000227.1:3967-6546 GCA_964242015.1 uncultured Variovorax sp. | reverse complement strand
TCAGGTGGTCGTTGAGCTCGGTCATCGTGCCGACCGTGGAGCGCGACGAGCGCACAGGATTGGTCTGATCGATGGCGATGGCGGGCGGCACGCCCTCCACCTTGTCGACCGCAGGCTTGTCCATGCGGTCGAGAAACTGGCGCGCATAGGCCGAGAAGGTCTCGACGTAACGGCGCTGCCCTTCGGCATAGAGCGTGTCGAACACCAGGCTCGACTTGCCCGAACCGCTCGGGCCGGTGACCACCGTCATCTCACCGGTGTGGATGTCGAGGTCGATGTTCTGGAGATTGTGCTGGCGTGCGCCGCGGATGCGAATGGAGCCCTGAGTCATTGCTTGCCTGGGAGGTAGGGCAAACATTATGGGCAGCGCACCGTGGCACCGCCGTGGCAGGGTCTTGCGCACAGCCCTGTCAGCCGCGACGCCATAAAAAAAGCCCCGCGGCCTTGTGGCTTGCGGGGCTTTACGCCATCAGTGCGCGTCAATCGTTCGCGTAAATGTCGACGTCCTTGGTTTCGCGAACGAAGATCACGCCGATGACCAAGGTCACAAGCGCGATCACGATCGGATACCAAAGGCCGTTGTACATGTTGCCGGTCTGGGCCACGATGGCCAGCGCGGTGGCAGGCAGCAGACCGCCGAACCAGCCGTTGCCGATGTGGTACGGCAGGCTCATCGAGGTGTAGCGAATGCGCGTCGGGAACATCTCGACCAGCATGGCGGCGATCGGGCCGTACACCATCGTCACGTAGATCACCAGGATGGTGAGCAGCAGCACGATCATCGGCTTGTTCATCTTCTCCGGGTCGGCCTTGGTCGGGTAGCCGTGCTCCTTCAGTGCAGCGCCGATGGCGGCCTTGAAGTCGGCGTCCTTCTTCTTGGCTTCGTCGGCCGGCAGGCCCTTGCTGCTGTACGACTCGATGACCTTGTCGCCGATGGCGATCTTCGCCGGGCCGGTGCCGTCTGCCGTGTCGTAGCTCACCGAGCGCGCGGCCAGCACCTGCTTGGCGACGTCGCACGAGCTGGTGAACTTGGCGGTGCCGGTCGGGTTGAACTGGAACGAGCACTCGCTCGGGTCGGCGGTCACGACGACCTTCGATGCGGCTTGCGCCTTGGCCAGATCAGGGTTCGCCGCTTCGGTCAGCATGCGGAAGATCGGGAAGTAGGTCACCGCGGCGATCAACAGGCCGGCCATGATGATGGGCTTGCGGCCGATCTTGTCGGAGAGCGAACCGAAGACCAGGAAGAACGGCGTGGCGATCAGCAGCGACAGCGCGACCACGATGTTGGCCGTGGCGCCGTCGACCTGCAGCGAGCCGGTCAGAAAGAACTGCGTGTAGAACTGGCCCGTGTACCAGACGACCGCCTGGCCCATGGTCAGGCCGATGAGCGCCAGGATGACGATCTTCAGGTTCTTCCACTGGCCGAACGATTCGGACAGCGGCGACTTCGAGGTCTTGCCCTCTGCCTTCATTTTCTGGAAGGCCGGCGACTCGGAAAGCGACAGGCGAATCCACACCGACACCGCGAGCAGCAGCACCGACACCAGGAACGGAATGCGCCAGCCCCAGGCCGCGAAATCCGCCTCGCCGATGGCAGTGCGCACGCCGAGGATCACGATCAGCGACAACATGAGGCCCAGCGTCGCCGTGGTCTGGATCCACGACGTGTAGGCGCCACGCTTGCCGTGCGGCGCGTGCTCTGCGACGTAGGTGGCAGCACCGCCGTATTCACCGCCGAGCGCCAGGCCCTGCAGCATGCGAAGCGCGATCAAAATCACCGGCGCCGCGACGCCGATGGTGCCGTAGCTGGGCAGCAAGCCGACGATGAAGGTCGACAGGCCCATGATCAGGATCGTGATCAGGAAGGTGTACTTGCGGCCGATCATGTCGCCGAGCCGGCCGAACACGATGGCGCCGAACGGGCGCACCAGGAAACCGGCCGCAAAGGCCAGCAGCGAGAAGATGACCTGGGAGTTGGGATCGAGGTTCGAGAAGAACTGGCGGCCGATGATGGCGGCCAAGGTTCCGTACAGATAGAAGTCGTACCACTCGAAAACCGTGCCGAGGGACGAGGCGAAAATCACCTTGCGTTCCTCTGCACTCATGGGCCGGGGGGCCGGATGCGGAATCCCCTTCGAATCCAGTGTGGCTGCCATTGCGTCGTCTCCTGTTAGAAATTCGGATGAAGCCTCCTCACGAGGCCGCCCCGCATTCTTCAAGCGACGACTGACCCGAGACTTTCGCGAAACTGAACCGACGCTGACAGTCCAAGGGGAAACCCGCGCGATGGGTTTCAGGATGTAAGAAAACCGGCCTTTGCGAGACCGCGCGCCGATTTATTTGGCTCGCACGATGCCGGGGCGATCGGCGGCATTGCGCCAAGCCGCGCTGTCGAACCACGGGTCGTCTTCGACCATGGCGCGCAGCATCGGCAGGGCATCGAAGCCCCACACCACCTGCTCGTCGACCGAATACGCAGGCACGCCGAAGACACCGGCTGCTGCCGCCTCTTCGGTGTTGGCACGCAACTGCACCTTCACTTCTTCCCCGCTGCTTTCGCGCACCAGCGTGAGCCGCGC
>CAXTCC010000227.1:0-3867 GCA_964242015.1 uncultured Variovorax sp. | reverse complement strand
CACGACCGAATGCGGATGGCCGGCCGCAGCCCACACTTCGTCGAAGCGAAACAGATCCCGATCGATCAGCGTGACCGACGGCGTGGCATGCGCGAAGGGCGACACGCCACCGATCGAGAAGCCCGTCTTCGCCTTCACGAAGTCGGCATCGGCACGGCCCGTCTTGCCGACGATGGCGTCGACCTTCTTCTCGTCCACGCGGCGGTCGCCCGAGGTGATGACCAGCACCGCCGCATCGTCGCTCTTGCGTCGGAAGATGATGCTCTTGGCGATCTGCCCGACCGCGATGCCGAGCGCGTCGGCCGCCTGCTGCGCGGTGCGCGCGGCGTCGTCGAGCATTTGCGGCGCGTGGGGGTGACCGGCGTCCTGCAGCACGCGCGCGACGCGCTGCACGGATTCAGGCAAGGCATGGAGTTCGGAACCGCACATCGATCAGCCTTCGCGCTTGGTGCGGATCGCCTTCGACGCACGCGAGTTCGGCTCGCGCCCCAGCGCCTGGCTGATGTAGACGCCGGCGTCGATCAGCTTGTCGAGGTCGATGCCGGTATCGATGCCCATGCCCTGCAGCATGTAGACCACGTCTTCGGTCGCGACGTTGCCGGTCGCGCCCTTGGCATACGGGCAGCCGCCGAGGCCGGCCGACGACGATTGAAAGTTCCACACGCCCATCTCCAGCGCGGCCAGCGTGTTGGAAAGCGCCTGGCCGTACGTGTCATGAAAGTGGCCCGAGATATCGTCGATACCGAAGTGCGAGAGCGTCGCTTCCATCGCTGCCTGCACCTTGCGCGGCGTGCCGACGCCGATGGTGTCGGCCACGTCCACGCGCTCGATGCCGATGCCCTTCATCAGATGCGCGAGGTAGCCGACCTTGGACGGCGCGATATCGCCTTCGTAGGGGCAGCCGACAGTGCACGACATGGCGCCGCGCACGCGGATGCCTTTTTCAAGCGCGGCGGCCACCACCGGTGCGAAGCGCTCGATGCTCTCGGCGATCGAGCAGTTGATGTTCTTCTGGCTGAAGGCTTCGCTGGCAGCGCCGAACACCACGATCTCGTCGGGCCACTCGTTGCGCGGTGCGGCGATGGCGGCTTCGAAGCCTTTCACGTTCGGCGTCAGCACCGAGTAGCGCACGCCCGCCTTGCGCTGGATGCCGTGCATCACCTCGGCGTTGTCGGCCATCTGCGGAACCCACTTCGGGCTGACGAAGCTGGTGACCTCGATCTCACGCAGGCCGGCGTCTTGCAGGCGGTGCACGAGGCCGATCTTGATGTCGGCCGGCACCGGCTGCTTTTCATTCTGCAGACCGTCGCGCGGACCGACGTCGATGAGTTGGACTTTGGCGGGAAGCTTCATGGGGTCTCCTGAACTCTCAGTATCCGCGCTCGACGTCGACCACGCCGGCCAGCCCGTCAAAGCCCGCACCGCCTTCCACGGCACGAATCTTCGAGACGATCTGCGCGATCGATTCTTCGCGCAGCGTGCGTGCCGATGCGTGCGGCGTCACCGTGATCTTGGGGTGGCGCCAGAACGGATGGTCGGGCGGCAGCGGCTCGGTCTCGAAGACATCGAGCGTGGCGCCGTCGAGTTGCCCACCATCGATCAGCGGGATCAGATCCGCCTCGACCAGATGCGCACCGCGTGCCACGTTGATGACGTAGCCGCCCGGTGCGCCACCGTTGAGCTTGGTCAGCGTCTCGCGCCGCAGGATGCCGCGCGTGTCGGCCGTGACCGGCAGCAGGCAGACCAGCACGCGGCTCGCCGCCAAAAATGCATCCAGGCTTTCATGTCCTGCAAAGCTGCGGATGCCCGCGATATCTTTTGGCGAGCGACTCCAGCCGTTCACCGGAAAGTCGAACTGCGCCACGGCCTTGGCAACCCGTTCGCCCAGCACGCCGAGCCCCATGATGCCGACGGAAAACTGCGATCGCTGGCGCGGTGCGCGATAGCCCCAGCGGCCTTCTTGCGAATCGGCGTCGTAGACATCGAACTCGCGGAAGTGCCGGATCAGCGCATGGCAGACGTACTCGGCCATCTGCACTGCCATGCCCGCGTCTTCGACCCGGACGATCCGCGTGTTCGGCGGCATCTTGAGCTTGAGCAGCGCGTCGACGCCGGCACCGATGTTGAAGAGGCCGCGCAAGCCGGTCTGCTCGTCGAGCATCTGTTGCGGCGGTGCCCAGACCACCGCGTGATCGGCCGGCGGCGCGCCGGGCTGCCAGACGGAAACGTGCGCGTCGGGAAACTCGCTTTTCAGGCCCGCGACCCAGGCGTCGGGTTTGAGATCGGTGAGGCAGACGGTGATGTGCATGAGCGGATTTTCGCCGGCTATGTGGCGATGCGTCAGGACGCCACCGCGACGGTGAGTCGCAGCAGCTCCGAACCTTCGGTCACTTGATCGCCAGGCGAATACAACAGCTCTTCGACCGTGCCGTCGGCCGGTGCGGCGATGGTGTGTTCCATCTTCATCGCTTCCATCACCGCCAGCGGCTGGCCCTTGGCCACCTTGTCGCCGGCCTTGACGGAAAACGACACGACCTTGCCCGGCATCGGCGCGGTCAGGCGACCGCCTTCGGCTTGCGTCTCTCCAGCATGCGCCAATCGGTCGATGGTGGTGATCTTGCTGGCGCCTTGCTGCGCGAAGACGTGCGCGGTGCCCTGGCTTTCGTAGACGTTCAAGGTATGCCGGCCGCCGTTGAACTCGACCTCGAACTCACCGGTCGGAAACTGGCCGATGACCAGCGCGCCTTCGACGCCGCCGACTTTCAGCCAGAGGCTGCCGTCGCGCTTGTAGGTAACGAAGGCCGACTTGTCCTCGCCGCGAAACTCGAAATCGAAATGGCGCGTGTACTCGCCCAGCGCGCGCCAGCCATCGCGGCGCGCGAACGGGTCGGGCATCTTCGACGGCCATTCGCCGATCAACGTGCGCGTGATGGCTGCAGCAGCGGCCAGCGGCAGGCCGAGCGGCTCCCGGTCGAACAGCACGGCGCGCTCGCGTTCGATCAATGCGGTGTCGAGCTTGGCGTTGGCGAACGAATCGGTCGCCAGCACGCCGCGCAGGAACTGCACGTTGGTCGCGACGCCGACGATGTGCACTTGCGCCAGCGCGGCGTCGAGCCGCGCCAATGCTTCGGCGCGATCGGCGCCATGCACGATGAGCTTGGCGATCATCGAGTCGTAGAACGGCGAGATCTCGCCGCCCTCGCGCACGCCGTCGTCGATGCGCACCCGGCTGCGTTGAAACGACGTCGCTTGCGGCTTGCGATAGACCAGCAACTTGCCGGTCGCGGGCAGGAAGTTGTTGTCGGGGTTCTCGGCGCAGATGCGCGCTTCGATCGCATGGCCGTGGATCTTGAGTTCGCTCTGTTTCAACGGCAGCGGCTCGCCCGACGCCACCCGCAATTGCCATTCGACCAGGTCGAGGCCGGTGATGGCTTCGGTCACGGGATGCTCGACCTGCAGTCGGGTGTTCATCTCCATGAAGAAGAAGTTCATCTCCCCGCCGTCGCGTTGCTCGACGATGAATTCGACCGTGCCGGCGCCGACGTACTTCACCGCCTTGGCAGCAGCGACCGCGGCCGCGCCCATCTCCTTGCGCATCGCCTCGGTCATGCCCGGCGCCGGCGCTTCCTCGAGCACCTTCTGATGGCGCCGCTGCACCGAGCAATCGCGCTCGAACAGGTAGACGCAGTCGCCCTGCGTGTCGCCGAACACCTGGATCTCGATATGGCGCGGGCGCTGCACGTACTTCTCGATCAGCACCGCGTCGTCGCCGAAGCTGTTGATGGCCTCGCGCTGGCACGACGCGAGCGCGGCCGCGAAGTCTTCGCTCTTGTCGACCGCGCGCATGCCCTTGCCCCCGCCGCCGGC
>CAXTCC010000226.1:0-6599 GCA_964242015.1 uncultured Variovorax sp. | reverse complement strand
GCAAGATCCAGCGCGAGTTCTGGAGCCCGCGCAAGGATCTGGACGTACGCAAGCTGGCGGCGCTCGAAGCGTTGTCGCGCTACGGCAAGGCGCAAGGCCGCATGACGACCAGCATCACCATCTCACCCAACCAGTGGCCGACCAGCGCAATCATCGACTGGATGAACATCCTGAAGCGCGTGGCCGATGTACCGCAGCGGCAGCAGCGCCTCGACGAAGCGAACAACGTGCTGAAGGCGCGCCTGAGCTACCAGGGCACCAAGCTCGTTTTCAGCACCGAACAGGACGACTACTGGTGGTGGCTGATGACCAACGGCGATGTCAACACCGCGCGCCTGTTGCTGAGCGTGATGGACGACCCGGCATGGAAGGACGACATCGGCAAGCTGGCCAACGGCTTCATCGGGCGCCAGCAGAACGGTGCCTGGCACACGACCACCGCCAACCTATGGGGCGGCCTCGCGCTCGAGAAGTTCTCGAAGGCTTTCGAGAGCACGCCGGTGACCGGCATCACGGCCGCGACGCTCGGCACCATCAAGGCGCAAGTCGACTGGGGCAAGGTCGAGCGTGTGAAGGCGACCGATGCAGCCGGCGTGCCGAACCAGCGCACGTTCTTCGGCGCGCCGGCGTCGCCGGGCAACCTGCGCAACAACACGATGTTCCTGCCATGGCCGGCAGCGACCGCCGCTGTCGCGGGTTCGACGACCGCACCGCCCGCGCACGACACGCTGCTGGTCACGCAGCAAGGCACCGGCAAACCATGGTTCACGCTGCAGTCGATCGCCGCGATCCAGCTGAAGGCGCCGTTCGCGGCCGGCTACCAGATCAAGAAGACGATCACGCCGGTCGAGCAGGCGACCGCCGGCATCTACACCCGCGGCGACATCCTGCGCATCGCACTCGAAGTGAACGCCAGCGCCGACATGACCTGGGTCGTCATCAGCGATCCGATTCCCGGCGGCGCGACGATCCTCGGTGGCGGCCTCGGCCGTGATTCGCAGATCGCCACGCAAGGCGAGAAGAAGAGCGGCGCCGGGTGGGCCGCTTTCGAAGAACGCAGCTTCGAAGCCTTCCGCAGCTACTACGAGTACATGCCGAAGGGCGTGGTCAAGATGGAGTACACCGTGCGCCTGAACAACGTCGGCGACTTCGCGCTGCCCCCGAGCCGCGTCGAGGCGATGTATGCGCCAGAGATGTTCGGGGAAGTGCCGAACGCGCGGGTGAAGGTGGAGGCTGCGAAGTGAACACCGACCCCCTCCTCACCAGCCAGATCGTCGTCCGGATCTGCCTGTTCCTGGTCGCGGCGATCTCCCTGTTCGGCGGCGCCCTGCAGATGTTTCTTGGTCAGCCCGACACTTCGCCGCGGCTCGACAACGTTCATCGCTTCATGGCGGGCGTCTACTTTTCTACCGGCCTCATCAGTCTGTGGGCCGGCATCACCATTCGGCAGCAAGATACGCTGGTGTATCTGCTCGCACTCGGCGTGCTGCTGGCAGGTGTCGGTCGACTGGTCTCCATCGGCAAGGTCGGTTTGCCGAAGCCGACGGCCGTCTGGCTCGGCTACCTCGTCCCAGAATTGGTCCTGCCTTTCATCATCGCGATCGCACACTCCATGGGCTCCAAATGACAGACACGAATACGCATGCAACGCTCGCTACGTGGCACCGGCTGGTCAAGACGCGCGACACCAAAGGCCTGAAGGATCTGCTGGCCGACGACGTCGTCTTCTACTCGCCCGTGGTGCACACGCCCCAAGCCGGCAAGGCGGTCACGACGCAGTACCTGTCCGCCGCCTTTCACGTGTTCTTCAACGAGACGTTTCGCTATGCACGCGAAGTCGTCGGGCCGAACGATGCGGTGCTCGAGTTCGAGGTGACCATCGACGGCATCGCGGTCAACGGCGTCGACATGATCAAGTGGAACGACGACGGGAAGCTCATCGAGTTCAAGGTGATGCTGCGGCCACTGAAAGCGATCAATCTGATCCATCAGAAGATGGGCGCCATGCTGCAGGCGAACCAATAGTCACGACATCGATCCGGATTCACATGCGCGCTGCCATTTCCAGGCCGGTCGCCGCGTTGCTTTGCATGGCTGCGCTGGTCGCACCTGCCGCGGCGGTCCCGAGCTTCGATGAGGTCAAGCGTGACTTCCGCGCATCCGACGTGGCCGTGCTCGACCGGCACGGCGAACTCCTGCAACGCGTGCGCACCGACCCCACCGTGCGGCGTGGGCAATGGATCGCGCTCGACGACGTATCGCCTGCCTTGCGCACGGCCATGGTGTTGAGCGAAGACAAGCGCTTCTACGAACACAGCGGCGTCGATTGGCGTGCGGCATCGGCTGCCGCGTGGGGCAACCTGTGGAACACGAAAACGCGCGGCGCCTCGACCATCACCATGCAGTTGGCCGGCCTGCTCGACGACGACTTGCGACGCGCCAGCGGTGGCCGCAGCTTCTCGCAAAAAGTCGGGCAGACGGTGGCGGCCACGCAACTGGAACGCGGCTGGCGAAAGGACCAGGTGCTGGAGGCGTACCTCAACACCGTGCCGTTCCGCGGCGAGATCGTCGGCATCGATGCGCTGTCGCGAACGCTGTTCAGCAAGGCGCCGCACGGGCTCGACGCGCGCGAGGCGGCAGTGGCAGCGGCCTTGGTGCGGGCGCCTAACGCCAGGCCGGGCATCGTTGGGCAACGGGCTTGCGAAGTGTTGCGCGTGATGGAGCCGGAGCGTGGCAAGGCGGACTGCGAGGCGATGGACATGTTCGCCAGTGCGGCTTTGCAGAAGCGGGCGTTCGATTCGAACGAGGGGATTGCGCCGCATCTGGCTCGGCGGGTTTTGAGGGAGGCGAACGGTGCGGGGGCAGCCCTCACCCCTGCCCTCTCCCAGGGGGAGAGGGGGAAAGACAAGGGGAGGGAGAAGGACGAAATCACCACGACGTTGCGGGCGCCGTTGCAGCGGTTCGCGCTGGCGACTCTGCAGCGCCATCTGCGCGAACTGCGCGGTCGCCATGTCGAAGACGGCGCGCTGGTGGTGCTCGACAACGCGAACGGCGACGTGCTCGCGTGGGTCGGCTCGTCGGGTGTGTTGAGTCAGGCTGCCGAGGTCGATGGCGTGACCGCGCAGCGTCAGCCGGGCTCGACCCTGAAGCCGCTGCTCTACGCCGAAGCATTGGCAGAGCGCCGGCTCACCGCAGCGTCGCTGCTCGACGATTCATCGGCACAGATCGCCACCGCCAGCGGGCTCTACATACCGCAGAACTACGACCGGCAGTTCAAGGGGCCGGTGTCGGTGCGCACCGCGCTGGCGGCGTCGCTCAACGTGCCGGCAGTGCGCACGCTGGTGATGGTGTCTCCGGAAGCTTTTGCTCGGCAACTGCGCGTGGCGGGCGTGCCGTTGAAGCAGAGCGGGGACTACTACGGGTACAGCCTTGCGCTGGGGAGCGCGGAGGTGTCGTTGTTGGCGTTGACCAATGGGTATCGGACCTTGGCGAACGGGGGGCGGTTCGGGGAGGTGAAGGTGGTCCCATTGGTCGCGCCCCCATCCCTGCCTTCCCCCGGAGGGGGAAGGGGCAACACACAGGCCGTAGATGCGGGAGCGGCATTCATCGTGGGCGACATCTTGTCGGATGCGAATGCGCGGGCGCGCACCTTCGGGCTCGACAGCATCCTGTCGACGCGCTTCTGGACCGCAGTCAAGACCGGCACCAGCAAGGACATGCGGGACAACTGGGCGGTCGGCTGGTCGCAGCGCTACACGGTCGGCGTGTGGGTCGGCAATGCCAGCGGTGCCCCGATGTGGGACGTGAGCGGCACCAGCGGTGCCGCGCCGGTCTGGGCCGAAGTGATGCGCTTCCTGCATGCCAGCGAACCGAGCCGCCCGCCCGCGCCGCCGAGTGGGCTCGTTCGCACGCACGTGACCTTCGGCAGCGGCACCGATGGCGGCTTGCTCGAAGCGGCTCGCGACGAGTGGTTTCTGCAAGGCACCGAGCAGGCTGATTTCGCGCTCGACACGGCCACCGGAAAGTCGCAGCGCGACGCTGGCGCCGCACGCATTACCTCGCCATCGACCGGCACCATCATCGCGCTCGACCCGGACATTCCGCCGAACCGCCAGCGCGTTCGCTTCGAGAGCGGTGCGAGCGACGGCTCGGGCCTGCGCTGGCAGATCGACGGCAAGGCTTTTGCGCGCGGTGCCAGCGCGCAATGGTTGCCCTGGCCGGGCCGCCATGCAATTGAGCTGGTCGACGCGGCGGGCAAGTTGCAGGACGAGATCAAGCTCGAGGTCCGCGGCGCCGGTGTCGTCACCGAAGCCCGAAGACGTTGAGCAGACTCAGACCGGTGCCGGATTGCGCGACGAATAGGTCATGCGCTGATGCCAGTACGGATAGATCGGCTCGCTGGCACTCACCGTATCGAGCCGCTTGATCTGCTCCGCTGACAACTTGAACTCGGTCGCACCGAGGTTGTCGCGCAACTGCGCTTCGTTGCGCGCGCCGACGACCAGCGTCGACACCGTCGGGCGTTGCAGCAGCCAGTTGAGCGACACCTGCGACACGCTGTGGTCGACCTCCCTGGCGATCTCGCGCAGCACGTCGACCAGGTCGTAGAACTGCTCCTGCGGCAGGCTCGGCCCGAAAGCGCCTTGCGTGGCGGTTCGGCTGCCGGCCGGCGCGGGCTGATCACGTCCGACCTTGCCGCTCAGGCGCCCGCCCGACAACGGACTCCACACCACCGCACCGACCTGCTGGTCGATCCCCAACGGCATCTGTTCCCACTCGTACTCGCGCGCGAGCAGCGAGTAGTAAGCCTGGTTCGCGACGTAGCGCGGCCATCCGTGCTCCTTCGAAATGGCGAGCGACTTCATCAATTGCCAGCCGGAGAAATTGGAGCAGCCGATGTAGCGCACCTTGCCCGCTCGCACCAGTTCGTCGAGCGCGCCCAGCGTTTCTTCGATGGGCGTCAGCGCGTCGAACGCATGCATCTGCAACAGGTCGATATGGTCGGTGCCGAGGCGACGCAGACTGGCTTCGACCGAAGACATCAGACGGCGACGCGAGGTTCCGATGTTGTCCGGCCCGTCACCGACCTTGAAGGCGGTCTTGGTCGAGATCAGCAGCTTGTCGCGCCGGCCGGCGATGGCCTTGCCGAGGATCTCTTCGGCCAAACCGTCGTTGTATGAATCCGCAGTGTCGAACAGCGTCACGCCGGCTTCCAGCGAGATGTCGACGAGCCGCGTGGCTTCTTCCACGCCCGTTTCTCCCCACTGCTTCAGGAACGGATTGGTGCCGCCGAAAGTGGCGGTGCCGAGACTCAAGACCGAGACCTTCAGGTCCGATCCGCCGACGTTGCGATATTCCATGGTGCTTCTCCTGAGTGAACCGCCGATGATGGCGCGGCAGGGATAACACCACAGCCTTCGGTGCTGCTCGTGCCACTGCGCTTTAATCGAGGCAATGAGTTCCGTCGACCTGCTGATCGATGCCGAGTGCGACAACGCGCCGGCACCATCCCCCACTCCCGCCGTCACCCGCTTTCGCCGCTTGTTGCTCGGCCTCAGCGTCGTGCTGATCGCTTTCAACCTGCGGCCGGTGTTCGCCAGCCTGTCGGTGGTGCTGCCCGAGATCATTGCGGCCACCGGCATGTCGTCGACCGCGGCGAGCTTGCTGACGACCTTGCCGGTGGTCTGTCTCGGCCTCTTCGCACCACTGGCGCCGTCGCTCGGCCGGCGCTTCGGCACCGAGCGAACATTGCTCGCCTGCATGGCGTTGATCTTTGTCGGCACCATGCTGCGTGGAACCGGAAACGTCGCGCTGTTGTTCGTCGCGTCGGCCGTCGCGGCAGCGGGCATCGCGGTGTCGAACGTGCTGCTGTCGGGTCTGGTCAAGCGCGACTTCGCACAACAGGCCGCGTTGATGATGGGTCTGTACACCATGGCCGTCTGCGGCGGTGCGGCCGCCGCGGCAGGCTTCACCGTGCCGCTCGAACATGCCATGGGCGGCGGCTGGACCTGGGCCTTGGCGATGTGGGCGGTGCCGGCCGGCATCGTCACCTTGCTCTGGGCCGCACAGGCCTGGTCGATCGCGCCGGTCGCCAGCGAAGCGGCCTACACGGTGCGCGGACTGTGGCGAGACAAGCTGGCGTGGCAGGTCACCTTCTTCATGGGCCTGCAGTCAGCGCTGGCGTACATCGTGATGAGCTGGCTCGCACCCATCCTGCGGGAGCGCGGAATGGGTGACGCCGCTGCCGGGTATGTGCTGTCGGTGTCGATCATCACGCAGGTGATCACCTGCCTCGTGGTGCCGGCCATTGCGGTCAGGTTCCGCAACCAGGTCGGTGTGGCCGTGGCTCTGGCCGTGCTCATCGTGGTCGCCATGCTGGGTTGCCTGCTGGCGCCGCTGTCGGGCATCTGGGTCTGGGCCGTGGCACTCGGCATCGCGCAGGGCGGCTCGTTTGCGCTGGCGCTGACGCTCATCGTGCTGCGCTCGCCGGATGCGCACGTAGCGGCGCACCTGTCGGGCATGGCGCAAGGCGTCGGCTATCTGGTCGCCGCCACGGGCCCGCTGCTGGTCGGGTTGTTGCATGGATGGACGGGCGGCTT
>CAXTCC010000225.1:0-6611 GCA_964242015.1 uncultured Variovorax sp. | reverse complement strand
TTGTAGAGCGCCATCACGGTGATCACGGCTTCCAGCGCGCCGGCGGCGCCGAGCAAGTGGCCGTGCAGCGCTTTGGTCGAACTCACCTTCAGCGTGTCGATGTCGGCGCCCCACACATCGGCCAATGCATTGGCTTCGACTTCGTCTCCGATGCGCGTTGCGGTGCCGTGGGCATTGCAATAGCCGACATCGCGCGGCGCCAAGTCGGCCATTTTTAAAGCCTGACGCAGCGCGCGCGCCTGGCCGGGCGCGTCGGGCTTGGTGAGGTGCGTGGCGTCGCAGCTGCTGCCCCAGCCGGCAAGCGTCGCGTAGCTTTTGGCGCTACGTGCCTTTGCGCGCTCTGCCGATTCGAGCACGATGAACGCTGCGCCTTCGCCCAGCGCGAAGCCGCTGCGATCGGCGGCGAAAGGGCGCACTGCGTCGGCGGCCTCGCCGGGTGCGAACGCTGCCAGCGTCTGCATCGCCTGCCACGCCATGACGACGCCGGGCACGATCAACGCTTCGCTGCCGCCGGCGATGGCCAGGTCGACATCGCCGCGCTGTACCGCTTTGGCGGCTTCGGCAATGGCCAGCGACGACGAGGCGCAGGCGACCGAGTACGTGAGCACCGGGCCGTGCACGCCTTGGCGCATTGCGACATGCGACGCCGGGGCGTTGGGCATAAAGGCCGGGATGGTCAACGGCGGCACGCGACCCGAGCCGCCGCTCTGGGTGTTGCCGCTGCGATAGGCGGCTTCGAGCGCTGCCGCACCGCCCATGCCGCAGCCCGCGAAGACGCCGATGCGTTCGGCTTCGACGGAGCCCGCGGCGCCGGCATCCTGCATCGCCAAGTCGGCGGCGGCGACCGCCAACTGGCTCACACGGTCCACTCCGGCCAGTTGCAGCTTGGTGAACCAACGGGAAGCGTCGAACGCAACGGTTGCGGCGGCGGCCGGCTTGGGCAGTTCGGGGAACACCGGTCGGATGGCCGAGCGCCCCTGCATCAACGCCTCGAACAGCGCCGTGAGGCTGTCGCCGTGCGGTGCCACGACGCCCATGCCGGTGACGACGACGGCGCGGCAATTCACGCTGTTTTCTTCATGTCGTCTTTTGCAGCCAGAACGCGGTCGACCAGTGCGGCCAGTTCGCCCAGGGTGTCGATGTTCGGATCGTCGTCCGGCAATTCGATGTGGAAGTGATCTTCGATGGCAAAGACGAATTCGGCGATCGAGAGCGAATCGAGCCCGGACTCCCGCATCGACGCCTCGGGCGCGAGCTTTTCCGGAGGGATGTCGTACTTTTCCTGGATCAGGTCCTGCAACTCTTTCAGCGAACTCATGGTGAGGTGAACTTGGTGTTGTTAGCGGTTGGAGAGGTCGGCAAGGGGTTGGCTCGGGTCGGCAGCGAATCGGATCCGGGTCGCCACCGCAACGAGGGCAGAGCGAACGCCAACCCCAGCATAGCGCCACCGATCACGTCCAGCACGACGTGCTGCCGGACGGCAACGGTGGACCACGCGATGGCCATGAACCACAGCAGATTGGCGAGCCGGAACGCCCAGGGCACTCGTGCCCGCCGCAAGACGTCTTCGATGTGCACTGCCGTGAAGATGGAGACAGCGACGTGCATCGAAGGAAACGCGTTGCCGGTAGCGTCCACGCCCTGCAGCATCGCGAATCCCGGAAAGCCCGACACGTCGAAGGTCAGTGCCGGAACCGCCGTCGGGAAGACATAGAAGACGGCGAGACCCGTGAGGCAGAGAGCGGCCTCCCACAGCCCGAAAACGACGAGCTCTGCGAAGTTGCGCTGCAGGCCAGGCGCAACACCGATATAGAACCAGAGCGAGAGGTAAGCGAAGAGGGTGTAGGGCTGAAACGGGATGAGGCGGTCGAGCGCGGTCAGCGGCATCGTGATCGGCGGTTGCGTCGGGTGCCTCAACAAGTAGAAATAAGCAACGAAAAAAATGCAGGTGAAGGCCGTGGTCCCGAGCAGCTTGAGCCAAAAAAGGCGACGCATGCGCAATGCGATTTCTGCTGTCCAAGGCAGAGCCGGCATCGAATCAGCGGTCATGGCTGGAACGGTGGCAAACCGCGCACTCGTCGCCACAGAAGGCCGGGCAAGCGAAGAACGGTCTCGAACATGAGGCGTGTGTGCATCCACGACAGCAGCACGTTGTCGCGCACATACCGGAAGTGCGACACGCCCCCTTCTGCAGCAGTGAGGTACTTCACCGGCGCATCGATATTGACCGGCTTGACGCCGCGCCACGCCAGCCGCACGACGGCCTCGGTGTCGAAGTCGAAACGGCGCATCCAGGGCTGGCCGGTCATGACGGCGATCAGGCCGCCGACGGGATACACCCGAAAACCGTAGAGCGAATCGCCGATGCCGGCGAACAGGGTTTCGAGTTGCGTCCAGCCGTTCGACAGCTTGCGGCCGCGCACGCGCAACAAGGGTGCGCTGGCATCGAATATCGGGCGGCCCAGCACCATCGTTTCCGGGCGGGCGATCGACGCCTGCATGAACGCGGGGATGAGGTTCGCCGGATGCTGGCCATCGGAGTCCATGGTCAATGCATGCGTGTAGCCGGCCTCCTGCGCCGCGTGCAGGCCATGCAGCACGGCGGCGCCCTTGCCCTGGTTGGCCGGAAGCAGCCAGACCCTGAGGCCCGGGTCGGACTCGGCCATCTGCTGCAGCCGCTCGCCGGTGCCGTCGGTGCTGCCGTCGACGACGACCCACACGGGATTCCACTGCGCTCGCGCTGAACTCACCGTCGAGAAAAGACGCTCGCCCGTGTTGTAGCTCGGGATCAGAACAAGGTGTGTACGGGAGACGTCTGGCATTCGGCGGGCGCAATATCGTCGCGCTGTTGTTGTTGTTCTACGTGGTGTCGAAAATACTGGTCGAGCTGCGTCAGCAACGCGGCGCTGTCTTGTCGCGGCGAAAAGCGATGGCCCAACCGCAGCTTGAAAACGACCGGCAGCGGCGGTACGCGCCACAGCGGCCAGCCCTTGCCCAGGTAAGGCGAATCGGTGTCGATGAAGACGGTCTGGATCGGTGCCTGCGCCAGCTTGGCGATCAGCGTCACGCCGGGCCGAAACGCATTGAGCGGCGGCGTGACCGTGCGCGTGCCCTCCGGAAAGATGACGAGCTGCCCACCGCCACGCAGGTCGTCGACGGCGAGCCTGACCATGACACGCGCCGAGTCGTTGCGGATGTACTGTGCGAACCGCGCGCCCGCGCCCAGAAAGATGTTCTTCATGAGCGACGCCTTCATGATGCAGGCGCTCTTTGGCAAATGCGCCACCAGCAGCAGCGCGTCGAGCATGGTCGGATGGTTGGCCACGAAAATGACTCCCGGCTCGTCGCGCAAGGCGTCGAGGCAGCTCGCGTCGATGCGCATCATCCGGCAGGCAGACGCCAGGTTCCAGAACAGGCGGTACCCCCATGAGATGCCGGCGCGCCCGATGCGCAGGCCCTGCCGCGACGGCAGCAGCGGATGCAGCACCATGGCGATCAGGTTCCAGCCGAGCGACATGGCGCCCAGAAACAAAAGCAGCGCGTACAGCAGCAGTGCCAGCGGAATCGTCGCAAGAATGCGCAGCGCGCGGATCATGGCGTCGGCGCCGCTTCAAGCATCGAGCGAAACGCCACGGGCGGCATCGTGTGACGCGCCGTGCCCAGCGGATGCCACTGCATGCGCCTCGATCTCGACGAGCAAGTCGCTGCGGCAGATATCGGCTTCCAGCACGACGGCGTGCGACACGAAATGAGAGCCTTCGCCCAGCACCTCGTCGATCGTTTCACGGATGGCGGCAACGTCGGCGACGTGCCGAACATAGATCACGCAGTCGAGTGCCGGCACCGTGAAGCGGGCGGCGTCGTGTGGCGCCTCGAGATCGCCGGCGGCGCTGTTGGCGGCAGCGACCACTGCTGCCAGATTGCGCAGGGTCTCGCGGGTTTGCTCGCGAACGTCGCCCGCATGAACGGTTTCATGGCCGATGATGCTGGCCGTCCCGGAGATGAACAGCGCGACATCGCCGCCGCCCATCTCAGCCAGGGCCGCGCGCGAGAACGTCGGGGCGCGTGGTCCGTAGGTCTGCGGATATCGGTAGGCCGAGACCTGGCGCGGGTTTTCGACCGGCACCGGCGGCTTGCGGCCCGCCAGAAAGCGGATGCTCAGCGCGCCTTGCCGAATGCCCAATGCGCACGCCGCAGGCGCGCCGTCGAACGCGGGACGATCGGCATCGATGAAGGCTTGCTGGCGGCCCAGGTTGAACTGGCGATAGCGCTCGAGACCCGTGCCCGGCCCGGCGCTGTCGTCTGAATCGTTGAAGCCGTTGATCCGCGGCAGGTAGTTCCAGATGCGCAGAAGGTGCGGCGTGCCGGCCTCGTCCAGCGCCTTGAAGAGATCGCTGTACGCACGATGCGACAGGTCTGAAAGGCTTTCGTCGGCCGCTTTGTCGGTCGTCTCGGACAGATCGATGGCACCGAGGAGCCAGTCGCCGTCGCTGCGCCAGCGTGCCGAGCCTGTCGCGCTCGAATCGATTTTTGAGCCGGCGTGCCACACATCGGCCATCGCACCACTTGCGGAAAGCACCTGCGCATCGACCGTGGGCATCCAGTGCAGATGGGCGGGCGTGCCGTAGCCCAGCGCGCCGAAAGGCGCGTCGCCCGTGGCGCTGAGGTCGAGGCTGTCTGCCAGCGACATCCGTTCGACGCGCAGATGGGACGCGATGCCGGAGTTGTCCGAAAGCGGCGCGCTCACTTGGCCTCGACCACGTTTTCGCCGACCAATGGGCCGAGGTCGCGAATGTTGCGGCGGCGCCGGGTCCACGCCAGCCAGGTTCGCCTGGGATGACCAGCCGAGACGAACCAGTACATCGTCTTGATGATGCGCAAGGAACGCCAGATCGGCGTCTTGCCATAGATGTCACCGGCCAGCAAAGACATGAGTGCTTCCTTCACCCGCATCGGGTTTTGCGGGTACATGAAGAACTCGCGCATGGTCGGGTTGGTGACGCGAAAGATGAACCACGAAAACTCCCGCGGTCCCTTGCGCATGTAGCGCTCGAAGCGCTGCATCAATGCCGCCGCCTGTGCAGGCCGCTCGAGCGCAGCGGTGACCACGTCGACGCTTTCGAAGGCGCTGTGCATCGCCAGGTAGACGCCCGACGAGAACACCGGGTCGATGAAGGTGAAGGCGTCGCCCAGCATCAGGTAGCGGTCGCCGCTGCAGTGTGTGCTGGTATACGAATAGTTGCCGGTGGCGTACACCGCGTCGTCGACCAGCGTGGCGTTTTTCAGCCGCTCGGCCAGCTGCGGGCAAAGCGCGATGGTGTCGGCGAAAAAGTCCTTGACCGGCTTGGTGCGCGACTTCAGGTAGTAGGGCCAGCACACGGCGCCGATGCTGGTGGTGCCATCGGCCAGCGGGATGTACCAGAACCAACCGTGCGCGAACCAGAAGATCGTGATGTTGCCTTCGAGCTTGCCTTCGCCGCGCAAGGCGTTGGCGAAATGGCCAAAGAGGGCTGAGCTGTTGTGCTTCGGGTTCTTCTGCTTGGCCTTGAACTTGTTCGAAAGAAAGGTGTCGCGGCCGGATGCATCGATGACGAAGCGGGCGCGCCAGGTGCGCTTTTCGCCATCGTCGTGCGTGGCCTGCACCGTGGCGCCTTCGGCATCGAAATCGACGTTGCGCACGCGCCAGCCTTCGCGCGTGTCGGCGCCGCGCGCGGTCGCGTTACGGAACAGCATCTCGTCCATCTCTGAGCGGCGCACCTGCCAGGCGTAGGGCATGGACTTGTCCCACGCCTCGGAGAATTCGAGCGCCACCGTGTGATCGTGGTCGGGCGAGACGAACTCGACACCGTACTTGGGCATGCCGATGGCTTCGATCTGATCGCGAAGTCCCAGCCGGTCGAACAAGGCGACGTTGGCCGGCAGCAGCGATTCGCCGATGTGAAAGCGCGGGTGGTGCGCTTTTTCCAGCAGCACCACCTTGCGGCCCTGCTGGGCGAGCAGGGCGGCGGACGTGGCACCCGCCGGGCCGCCGCCGATGATGAGGACGTCGCAGGTGTCGCTTGCGTCGCTGGCATGGCTGTCGGCCGTATCGGCACGGCTTTGGACAGGTGTCGGGTCAAGAGTGTTCATGCGCAGTGTCTGTGTTGAATTCGGGGCAACCTCTTGAGAGTCCCCTGGGGAACGCGGCGTGTGAGCAACGGATTATCCCAAAAAGCACAGGCGCTTCCGCCCCGCGGCGCGGTCCGTTGCGTACGACGGACAGTAAACTCGACACCCACTAGACAGCGAGAGCGAAGCCATGGCCGGACACAGCAAATGGGCGAACATTCAGCACCGGAAAGGCCGGCAAGACGAGAAACGAGGCAAGGCATGGACCCGCGTGATCCGCGAAATCATGGTTGCCGCGCGCCTGGGCGGCGGTGATCTGGGCACCAACCCGCGGCTGCGGCTGGCGGTCGAGAAGGCCAAGGCCGTCAACCTGCCGATCGACACCGTCAAACGCAACATCGACAAGGCCACCGGCAACCTCGAAGGTGTGAACTACGAAGAAATCCGTTACGAGGGCTACGGCATCGGCGGCGCGGCGATCATCGTCGACACGATGACCGACA
>CAXTCC010000224.1:1176-6627 GCA_964242015.1 uncultured Variovorax sp. | reverse complement strand
GTCGGGGCAAGAAAATAGGGTGCTGGCGGCCGGTGTAGCGTGCGACTGCGCGACATCGGTGGCGAGACTTAAATCAGATCGCTAAACATGTAGATCTGCGCGATGAAGGCTTGCGGACGGGGGTTCAAATCCCCCCAGCTCCACCACTTCCCTGATGGGCCAACCGGTAACGGTTGGCCCTTTCTCGTGGCGCCGCCGCGTGTGCAGGATGCATGTGGCATTTTCGCGCGGCTATAGTCGGTTGGGTTTTGGCAGGGTTCCCCGCCAACCTCGATGACCAGGATCGCCATGTCGGAAACACTGACCTCCGCACTCACCCGGTATTACGACTCGGTGCCGTACGACTCCCACCCGTTTCCGCAGACGGCAGTGGAACACCTCGAAGCACTGGCCTACATGTTCGGACTCGACGCACCGCGTCCTGAACAGGCACGCGTGCTCGAACTCGGTTGTGCCTCGGGCGGCAACCTCATCCCTTTCGCCTCCAGGCACTCTGAAGCTACCGCATTGGGCATCGACCTGTCGACGGTGCAAATTTCGCAGGGTGTCGACGCGATCCGGCTGTCTGGCCTTGCAAACGTCACGCTGCGTGCATTCGACATTTCGGCGATCGACGCGTCGTTCGGCCAGTTCGACTACATCGTCTGCCACGGCGTCTACAGCTGGGTGCCACCAGAGGTGCAGGATGCCATCCTGCGGGTCTGCTCCGAGAACCTCGCGCCCAATGGCGTGGCCTACATCAGCTACAACGTCTATCCGGGCTGGAAGGCTCGCGAGATCGTGCGCGACGCGATGATCCTGCGAGGTGCTCCGCGCGACGAGCCGGACGAGAAGCTCTCCTATGCCCGCGGCATGCTCGAATTTCTGGAACAGTCGGCTCGGCCCGACAGCGTGCTCAAGAAAACACTCGAAGAGACGATGCCCATCGTTCGCAGCGCCAACAGCTCTTATTTGCTGCACGAATTTCTCGAACCGTGCAATGCGCCATGCTATTTCAAGCAGTTCGTCGAGCGTGCGGGTGCGCACGGTCTGGCCTATCTGGCAGACGCCGAGCCTTCGTCGATGTTCGTGCAGAACTATGGCGAGAAGGTTCGCGATCCGCTGCTGCGCGAGTGCGGCGGCAGCCAGGTGCTGATGGAGCAATACCTCGATTTTCTGGTCAACCGCACGTTCAGGCAGACGCTACTGGTGAAGCAGGAACGGGCCGGCGAAATTCGCTACCGCCTCGATCCCGAGCGCAATGCCAAGCTCGAATACGCGGGCACCTTCAGTGCACAAGACGGCGCGCCGTTGACGCTCGATACGCGCGAGCAGCCTTGCAATGCGATGCGCAACCTGAAGGTGACGTTGCGCCTGCCGGTCCATAAGGCGGTTGCACTGGTGCTCGACGAAAGCTATCCCGCCACGGTGTCGACCGATGCGCTGATCGCCGCGGTGGCCGAGCGAACGGGGGAGCTGCGGACATCGGTCGAGCCTTTCGTTGCCGGCATGCTCGAAGAACTGCTGATTCTGGGTGCGGTGCGCATTCGGCGCGGCTCCAGAACCGCGGCCAGGGCCGTGCCGGCGCTTCCTCTGGCGTTGGCAGCGGTCCGTCGCGCGCCCGGACTGGCGTTGACTGCCGGGCCGACCGCCACCGTCTGCAACCAATGGCACGAGCCGGTCGCGTTGTCGTTGCTCGAGCGCTGCCTGTTGCCGCTGCTCGATGGTGCGCATTCGCACGAAGCATTGGCTGAGCATCTCGCCAGCGAAGCGCGCGCAGAGAGGCTGCGCTTCATCAAGGATGACAAGCCGATCACCGATGCGGATGCGCTTCGGGAGTTCACTCTGAAGCAGGTCGAACTGGCGCTGGGCGATCTCAGGCGAAAAGCATTGCTGGTCGCTTGAGCTGTGACCTCGATATCAGTCAATGGAGACAAAAAAATGAAACAGATTCAGTGCGGTCCCAAGGTGCGATTCGCCTTCGTTGTCGCTGCAGTCGTTGCGCTGGTGCCGTTGGCGAACGCCGCTTCGCAGGCTCCCGTCGCGGCCGAGAGCGGGATGGTGGTTTCGGCACAGCATCTCGCCACGAAAGTGGGGGTCGACGTGCTGAAAAAGGGCGGCAATGCGGTCGACGCGGCTGTCGCCGTGGGGTATGCGTTGGCGGTGGTCTATCCGGCGGCCGGCAATCTTGGCGGTGGCGGGTTCATGACCGTTCAGCTGGCAGACGGCCGCAAGACGTTCCTGGACTTTCGTGAAAAGGCACCGCTCGGCGCCACGGCGAACATGTACCTCGACAAGGACGGCAACGTCGTCAAGGGGTTGAGCACCAATGGGCACCTGGCGGTCGGTGTTCCCGGTACCGTGTCGGGGCTGGAACTCGCACGCGAGAAGTACGGGACCATGAAGCGTGCGGCTTTGATCGCGCCGGCGATTGCTCTGGCTGACCGCGGCTTCGTTCTCGAGCAAGGCGACATCGACATGTTCGCCACGGCCACGGCCGACTTCAGGAAAGACCCGGTGTCCGGCGCCATCTTTCTCAACAAGGGAGAACCCTTCGCTTCAGGTCAGCAGATCGTGCAGAAGGATCTGGCGAAGACACTCAAAGCGATCAGCCAGAAGGGCACCGACGGCTTCTACAAGGGGGCGGTCGGTGCCGCGATCGTGGCTTCGAGCCAGGCCGGAAAGGGGCTCCTCACGCAAGCGGATCTCGATCAGTACAAGACACGTGAGTTGCCGCCGGTGGAGTGCGACTACCGCGGCTATCACGTGGTGTCGGCGCCGCCGCCGAGTTCCGGCGGCGTCGTCATCTGCGAGATGCTGAACATCCTCGAGGGTTATCCGCTGAAGGACCTGGGCTACCACTCGGCGCAAGCCGTGCATTACCAGATCGAGGCCATGCGCCATGCCTATGTCGACCGCAACAGTTATCTGGGCGACCCCGACTTCGTCAAGAACCCGCTCGATCGTTTGCTCGACAAGGGGTACGCCGAAAAAATTCGTAGCGCGATCGATCCGAAGAAGGCCGGGGTATCGAAAGACATCAAGCCCGGTGTGGCGCCGCACGAAGGCAGCAACACGACGCACTATTCGATCACCGACCAATGGGGCAACGCGGTGTCTGTGACCTACACGCTGAACGACTGGTTCGGCGCGAAAGTCACGGCGGCGAACACCGGCGTTCTGCTGAACAACGAGATGGACGACTTCACCTCGAAAATCGGCGTGCCCAATATGTACGGCCTGGTTCAAGGCGAAGCCAACGCGATCGCACCCGGCAAGCGCCCGCTGAGTTCGATGAGCCCGACGATCGTAAGCAAGGACGGCAAGCCGGTGATGGTGCTCGGCACCCCTGGCGGCAGCCGCATCATCACGGCGGTGTTGCTGACGATCGTCAATGCAGTCGACTACGGGATGAACGTGCAGGAAGCCGTCGACGCCCCTCGGTTTCACCAGCAATGGCTGCCTGATGTCACCAATGTCGAGACCTACGCGTTGAGCCCGGACACACGCAAACTTCTGGTCGAGATGGGCCACAACATCGGCGTGCCGCAGCCGGCCAATCACATGGCCGCGATCATCGTCGGCGCACCGTCGCTGGACGGCAAGCCCGTCGGCAAGAACCGCTTCTACGGCGCCAACGATCCGCGCCGCAACACCGGCCTGGCCTTGGGTTACTGACCCGGTGCAGCTCCAGGAAATTCTCTATACCCAAGGTTTCGGCACGCGGCGAGTCTGTGCCGGGCTGGTCCAGCAAGGGTACGTCTCCATCGGCGGCGTGGTGCAGACCGACCCCTCGGCCGACGTCGAGGTTGCTTCCCTGCAATTCACCGTGCAGGGCAAGGCGTGGGAATACCACGACAAGGCCTACCTGATGCTCCATAAGCCGACCGGCACCGAGTGCTCGCAAAAGCCGTCGACGTATCCCAGCATCTACACGCTGCTGCCTTCGCCGCTCCGGCTTCGGCCGAACAAGGGCGCGGTGCAAGGCGTGCAGGCGGTCGGGCGGCTCGACCAGGACACGACCGGATTGCTGCTGATGACCGACGATGGCCATTTCATCCATCGCATGGGCTCGCCCAAACACCACGTGCCCAAGGTCTACGAGGTGACGACGAAGCATCCGGTCGATGCGGCTCAGGTCGACAAGCTGCTGGCCGGGGTGGTGCTCGACGACGACCCGAAGCCCGTCCGTGCAGCCGCTTGCGAGGCCACTGCGGAACTGCAATTGCGCCTGACGCTGACCGAAGGCAAGTACCACCAGGTCAAGCGAATGCTCGCCGCCGTTGGCAACCGCGTCGAAGCGCTGCATCGTTCGCAGATCGGCTCGCTCGTGTTGACCGATGCATTGCCGCCAGGGCAGTGGCGCTGGCTGACTGCCGATGAGGTCGAAGCGCTTCGAAGCTCACGCTGACGTCAGCCAACGGGCAGGGTCGACCGTTAAAATCGAAGACCTTCATCCGGACCTATTCTTTTGCGCTCTCTTGCCCTGCCGACCGGCCGCTTCGCGGCCTTTTTGTTGCTGTGTGCCGTCGTCGTGGCACCCCTCTTTCAGCCGGTCGCCGCCGCCGAGCTTCCGCCGATCTTTGTTCTGAACTCGCTCGATGCCAGCGTCAGCGTCATCAGTCCCGACGACTGGAGCGAAAAGCAGCGCATCACGACCGGCAAGGAGCCGCACCATATCTACATGACGCCGGACGAAAAGTCGGTCATCGTCGCGAACTCGGCGGGCGATTCGTTGACGTTCCTGAACCCTCGCACGGCCGAGGTGCAACGCGTGGTCTACGGGATCATCGACCCGTACCAACTGCAGTTCTCGCGTGACATGAAGTGGTTCGTCACCGCCGGCAATCGTCTGAACCATGTCGACATCTACCGTTGGGACGGCAAGGATCTGAAGCTCGCCAAGCGCATTCCGACCGGCAAGACGCCGAGCCATATCTGGATCGACGGCACCAGCACCATTGCCTACGTGACGATGCAGGACAGCGACGAAATGATCTCCATCGACCTGGCGACGCAGGCCATTCGATGGCGCACCCCGACCGGCGCGATGCCGGCCGATATCTTCGGCATCCATGGCGGCAAGACGCTGCTGGTGGGGCTGACGGGCAGCGATGGCGTTCAGGTATTCGACGTGGCGGGCACCGAGCCCAGGCTGGTCGGCAAGATTCCGACCGGCAAGGGCGCACATGCCTTCCGCGCAGCCGGCGACGGCCGCAGTGTTTTCATCAGCAACCGTGTCGCCAACACCATCAGCCGCATCGACATCGAAACGCTCAAGGTGACCGACGAATATCCAGTGCCCGGCGGACCGGATTGCATGGACGTTTCGGCTGACGGCAAGACTTTGTATGTGACCTCGCGTTGGGCGAAGAAGCTCAGCATCGTCGACCTGGCGAGTCACAAGGTGATTCGTCAGATCAACGTGGGGCGCTCGCCGCACGGTGTCTGGACACTGGACCATGCCAAGCT
>CAXTCC010000224.1:0-1076 GCA_964242015.1 uncultured Variovorax sp. | reverse complement strand
CCACTGGTGGCCGATGTGCTCAAGCGGCAGAACGTACGGGTCACGTTCTTCGCCGCGGCCGAGCGCACGCAGACCGACGGCGACAGCCTGGACAACCATTGGGCGGCCTGGTGGAAGGCGAGGGCGGCCGAGGGCAACGAGTTCGGTTCGCACACCTACGACCATGTGTACTGGCGCGGCGACGAGAAGAGCGTCGAGCCACGTTTCCGTGTGCGTCCCTCGGCCGGTGCGCTCGCAGGCCGCGAGTTCACCTGGACCGCAGCGGAGTATTGCGAAAACATCGCCAAGTCGTCGGAGCGGCTGGCACTGATCACCGGCAAGAAGCCGCTGCCATTGTTTCGCGCGCCGGGTGGCAAGACGTCACCCAAGTTGCTGGCGGCCGCCCGCGCTTGCGGGTTCGCGCACGTCGGCTGGGCGCCGGAGGGCTTTCTCGGTGACGAGTTGCCGAGCGAAAAGTTCAGCAACGAGAAACTGCTCGCGCAGTCGCTCGCCACCATCAAGCCGGGTGACATCCTGCTGGCGCATCTGGGCATCTGGTCGCGCAAGGACCCTTGGGCGCCGGCCGACCTGGAGCCGCTCATCGTCGGGCTCAAGGCCAAGGGCTTCTGCTTCGAAACCCTGCGCCAGCATCCCGATTACCGCGCCTGGATCGCGGCGCATCCCTGATCCGGTGACGTCATGGTCGAGTGGCTGACGGATCACTTTTCGGCGTTGCAAGGCTGGTTCTTCGAGACGGCCGTGCAGCCCTTCGTGTATGCCATCGGCCTCGGCGGCTGGACCGAAGACGCTTTCGATGCGACTGGCTGGTTGCTGGTGGGGCTGATCCAGATTCTGGTGTTGCTCGCGGTCATCGGCCCGTTGCAGCGTTGGCGGCCGGCCGAGCCGGTGGTCGACAAGCGCGCCATCCGCACCGACATCCTGTACACGTTGATCCATCGGCTCGGGCTCTTCAGGCTGGCGATCTTCTTCCTGCTGCAGCCGCTGTTCGACGACGCGCTTGGGGCTTTGCGCGGATCGGGATGGGGCACGCTGCATCTCGACGAATTGTGGCCGGGCGTTACCGACGTGCCCTGGAT
>CAXTCC010000223.1:0-6638 GCA_964242015.1 uncultured Variovorax sp. | reverse complement strand
CCGCCGAGTAGTTGGTCTGGCCGGCCTGGCCCTTGGCGCCGTTGACCGAGCTGATATTGACGATGCGGCCCCAGCCTTTTTCGACCATGTCGCCGACCACTTGCTTGGTCACGTTGAACATGCTGTTGAGGTTGGTCTCGATCACCGCGCTCCAGTCTTCAGGCGTCATCTTGATGAACATCCGGTCACGGGTGATACCCGCGTTGTTCACCAGCACATCGATGGCGCCGTGTTCGGCCTTGGCCTTGGAAAAGGCTTCGACGGTGGACGCCCAGTCGCCGACATTGCCGACCGATGCGAAGAATTCATAGCCTTCGGCCTTTTGCTCGGCGAGCCACTTGGCATGGTCGCGCGTCGGGCCGCAGCCGGCGATGACGGTGAAGCCGTCCTTGTTGAGACGCTGGCAAATGGCGGTTCCGATGCCACCCATGCCTCCGGTGACGTATGCGACTTTTTTGCTCATGTTATTTCCTGGAATTCGGTACAGCCGGAACTGGCACTGTCACTTTAGCGAAATTTGCCCTTGCGGCGTCTGAGGAAAACACTGACACCGGACTGCCATCACTGTCACAAGCCGTATCTATACTGACTCGATGTCATCGATCGAGTTAGCCGGCGTCGCCAAATCCTGGGGCCCCACCACCGCCCTTCACGCCATCAATCTCCAGATCGAAAAGGGTACTTTCTGCGTCTTGCTCGGCCCCTCGGGTTGCGGCAAATCGACCACATTGCGGATCATTGCCGGACTCGAAGTGGCAACCGCCGGCCAGGTGCGCATCGACGGCCGGGACGTGACGGACGCGCCGCCGGCACAGCGCGGCATCGCGATGGTGTTCCAGAACTACGCGCTTTTTCCGCACCTGACGGTGGCCGACAACATCACCTTCGGCCTGTCGGTCCGGAAGACACCGGCAGCGGAAATGGTCACGCGCTTGAAAGAAACGGCAGCGCTGCTCGGCCTCTCTGCGCTGCTGGATAGGCGTCCGGGCCAGCTCTCCGGCGGCCAGCAGCAACGCGTGGCGCTCGGCCGGGCACTGGTCGCGCAGGCGAGCGTCTGCCTGATGGACGAACCGCTTTCCAACCTCGACGCGCAGCTGAGGCAAGAGATGCGGCTCGAGCTGCGCGATCTGCAGCAGAAGCTCCGGCTCACCGTCGTCTACGTCACCCACGACCAGACCGAGGCGATGAGCATGGCCGACCAGGTCGTGCTGCTGAACCAGGGCCGAGTCGAGCAGGCTGGCGCGCCGCGCGAGCTCTACGCACAACCCGCCACGACATTCGCAGCCCGCTTCATCGGCACGCCACCGATGAATCTCGTGGCGATCGAGGCCGGCCGTATCGCCGGAAGCGACGTGGCCATCGGCCTTACTGCGACGACGCTGGGCGTGCGGCCCGAAGCGATCTCCTTGGCACCGCATGTCGACAACCCGGAGAGCCAAGGCGTGCCCGCGGTCGTCGCGAGCGTCGAATACCTCGGCGCCGACCTTGTCTTGCGCTGCACCGTGGGCACGCAGACGCTGCTGGTGCGCGCCGACGGTCGCTACCGGGTCCAACCCGGCGACGCCGTCCGACTGCACTGGTCGCCGCGCGACAGCCATGGCTTCGACGCCGCCGGCCAACGAATCCACTGAACTTTCCAATGATTTTTCTTCTGTCGTTTTTCCAAGGACTGATCCCATGAGACGAGATACTTTTCTGCGCGCCGCCACCCTCAACATCGCGGCGGCCGTCGCCGTGATGGCCGGCATCGCGACACCGCTGCACGCGCAAACACCGGTCGAAGTGCAGTTCTATTACCCGGTCGCGGTCGGCGGCCCGATCGCCAAGACCATCGACGGCTTTGCCGCGGGTTTCATGAAGGAGAACCCCGGCATCAAGGTGACGCCGATCTACGCCGGCACCTACCAGGAGACCATCGTGAAGGCGCTCACTGCGCACAAGTCGGGCACGCCGCCCGTCACGTCGGTGCTGCTGTCGACCGACATGTTCACGCTGATCGACGAAGACGCCATCGTGCCGTTCGACACCTTCGCGAAGAGCACGGCGGACAAAGCGTGGATGGGCAGCTTCTACAAGGCCTTCATGGCCAACAGCCAGACCGGCGGCAAGACCTGGGGCATCCCGTTCCAGCGCTCGACCGTGGTCATGTACTGGAACAAGGAGCTCTTCAAGGAGGCCGGCCTCGACCCGGAAAAAGGTCCGACCAACTGGGCCGAGCTGAAAGACGCCGCGACCAAGCTCACGAAGAAAGACGCCAGCGGCAAGACCACCCAGTACGGCGTGCAGATTCCGTCGAGCGGCTTCCCGTACTGGCTGTTCCAGACGCTGACCACGCCCAACGACGCCATCCTCGCCAACGAAGCCGGCACGCAGGTCAAGTTCGACGACCCGAAGGTCGTCGAAGCGCTGCAGTACTGGGTCGACCTGGGCAAGGCCGGCATCCACCCACCGGGCGTCGTCGAATGGGGCACCACGCCCAAGGACTTCTTCGAGAAGAAGGCTGCCATCATCTACACGACCACCGGCAACCTGACCAACATCAAGGCCAACGCCAAGTTCGATTTCGGCGTCGGCATGATTCCTGGCAACAAGCGCAAGGGCTCGCCGACCGGCGGCGGCAACTTCTACATCTTCAAGAAGTCGACACCGGCGCAGCAAGAGGCGGCGTTCAAGTTCGTGCAGTGGGTGACGCAGCCCGAGCGCGCGGCGCAGTGGAGCATGGAGACCGGCTACGCCGGCATTTCGCAAGCCGCCTACGACACGCCTGCACTCAAGAAGTACGGCGCCGAGTTCCCGGCTGCACTGGTGGCGCGTGATCAGCTTCCCGTGTCGGTCGCCGAGTTCTCGACGCACGACAACCAGCGCGTGACCAAGGCGCTCAACGACGGCTTGCAGGCGGCGCTCACCGGCACCAAGACACCGGCACAAGCCATGAAGGACGCACAGGCCGAGGCCGACCGCATCCTGCGTTCGTACAAGTAAGGGATGAACAAGCGATCGGTCCATGCGTGGTTGATGCTGCTGCCGGCACTCGTGCTGCTGGTGGCCTTCACGCATTGGCCGGCGGTGTCGACACTGGTCGACAGCTTTTTCTCGACGCCGAAGGGCGGCCGCGCAGCCGTCTGGGTCGGGCCGGACAACTACCAGGCGATGGCGGCCGATCCCGTGTTCTGGAAAGCCGTGCGCAACAACCTCTGGTTTGCCGGCGCGACGATTCCGTGCTCCATCGGCCTCGCGCTGGTGATGGCGTTGTGGGTCAACGAGCGCATTCGCGGTCGCGCTTTCTTGCGGATGGCGTACTTCACCCCCACCGTGTTGCCGATGATCGCGGTCGCCAACATCTGGCTCTTTTTCTACACGCCCCAATACGGTTTGCTGGAGCAGATCACCGGTGCGCTCGGACTGCCTTCGCACAACTGGCTCGGCAGTCCGAGCACGGCACTCGGCGCCGTGACCGTGGTCGCGATCTGGAAAGAGGCCGGCTTCTTCATGATCTTCTATCTCGCTGCGCTGCAGACGCTCAACCCGAGCCTGCGCGAAGCGGCGGCCATCGAAGGCGCGTCGCGCTGGTACTTCTTCCGGCGCGTGCAATGGCCGCTCCTGATGCCGACGACCTTGTTCGTGCTGGTCAACGCCTTCATCAACGCCTTCCGCAATGTCGACCACCTTTTCGTGCTGACGCGCGGCGGGCCGGACAACGCATCGACCCTGCTGCTCTATCACTTGTACGAGGTCGGCTTCAGCTTCTGGGACACCGCCTACGCATCGGCCCTCACGGTGGTGCTGGTGGTCGTGCTGGTGAGCGCGGCGCTGCTGCAATTCTTCGTGCTCGACAAGAAGGTCCACTACAAATGAGCACGCGCGCCTCTGCTGCAGCGGCCGCGTCACCCTCCCAGCGCCTTGCCTACAACGCGCCGGGGCTGCTCGACACCATTGCCGCCTGGATGCTCGCGCTGGTGTGGATCCTGCCGCTGGCCTACGCGGTGTGGACGGCCTTTCACGCGCCCGAGTTCTCGACACGCTTCAGCCTCTTCGCGCCGCTCACGCTAGACAACTTTCGCCGCGCCTGGGTGGCCGCGCCCTTCGCGCGTTACTTCTTCAACACGACCGTGCTGGTCACGATGATCCTCGCCGTGCAGCTGGTGCTCGGTACGCTCGCTGCCTACGCCTTCGCGCGCTACGAGTTCAAGGGCCGCAACATCGCCTTCGCGCTGGTGCTCGTGCAGTTGATGGTCATGCCCGACATCCTCGTCGTCGAGAACTACAAGACGATGGCGAAGCTGGGGCTGGTCGATACGCTGCTCGCCATCGGCCTGCCGTACTTCGCATCGGCCTTCGCGATCTTCTTGCTGCGGCAGACCTTCATGGGCATTCCGAAAGAACTCGACGACGCGGCGCGTGTCGAAGGTGCCAGCGCGATGCAGATGCTGTGGCGCGTCTACGTGCCGCTGGCTCGGCCGGTGTACACCGCGTTCGCGCTGGTGTCGGTCAGCTTCCACTGGAACAATTTTCTCTGGCCGTTGATCGTGACCAACAGCGTCAGCGCACGGCCGCTCACCGTCGGTCTGCAGGTGTTCTCTTCGGTCGATCAGGGCATCGACTGGTCGATCATTACCGCCGCCACGCTGATGACTTCAGCGCCGCTGCTCGTTGCCTTTCTTCTTTTTCAGAGGCAGTTCGTTCAAAGCTTCATGCGGGCTGGCATCAAATGAAATTGGTGACCTGGAACACCCAGTGGTGCCGCGGACTCGACGATGTGGTCGACGTGGCGCGCATCGTCGACGGCGCACGCGCCATGGCGGACTTCGACGTGCTTTGCCTGCAGGAGATCGCGCAAGGCTTCGAGACGATGGCGGGCCGGCCGGGCGACCAGCCGGCGCAGTTGCAGGCGCTCTTGCCGGGTTTCCAGATCTTCTTCGGCGCCGCGGTCGACGAGTTCACCGCCGATGGCAAACGCCAGCGCTTCGGCAACCTGATCGCCACGCGCCTGCCCGTCTTACAGGTGCAGCACCACTCCCTGCCCTGGCCCGCCGATGCCGGTGTGCGCAGCATGCCGCGCATGTGCACGGTGGTGACGGTGCGCGATGCGGCGCTCGGGCCAGTGCGCGTGATGACGACGCACCTCGAGTACTACTCCGGGGTGCAGCGCATGGCGCAGGCGCGCGCGCTGCGGCAGTTGCACATAGAGGCTTGCGCGCAAACCATCGCACCGCCGCTCGAAGACGACAGCGGCTCACCCTTTCAAACCAAGACGCACACGCCGCGCGCGATCCTCTGCGGCGACTTCAACCTGGCCGCGAGCGAGCCGGAGTACGCGGTCATGCAGACGCCGTTTCAGCTGGACGGCGATGCGACGACGCACGCCATGCGCGACGCGTGGCCGCTGGTGCACGGCACTGTGCCGCATGCACCGACGTTCCGTCTGTTCGATCGCACCTACGGCCCGAACCCGGTCGCCTGTGACTTCGTCTTCGTCAGCGAGGGACTCGCCGCACACGTGCGCCGCATCGAGGTCGACGGCATGACGCGCGCGTCGGACCATCAGCCGGTGCTGGTCGAACTGGGGTAACGTCAGCGCGCACTGACGGCGGCTGGCTTGACATCCGTTTTCGACTGAGGTGAACGCGCTGGCGCCGATGGATTCAGAAATCCGTTCGCGCTGAGCTTGTCGAAGCGCAGCGCAGCGCAGCGCAAGGCTTCGACAAGCTCAGCCCGAACGGCTGCCACGACCATCGCCCGGAACCTCGACTCGGCAAAGACCGAATCGGTCATGCGGCGACTTTGCGCATCGTGGTGAGCCGCAACCGCGTCCGCACTTCGAAGCCGAGCGTCTTGTACAAACCGATGGCGGAGACGTTGTCTTCGAAAGCGTGCAGGAACGGCGTTTCGCCGCGCGCCACGATGGCATCGGCTACCGCGATCACCAGCTCGCGGGCCAAGCCGCGGCCTCTGAAGGCATCGTCGGTGCAGACGCCGCTGACCTCTGTCCAGCCATCCACGCGCATGCGTTCGCCCGCCATCGCGACGAGGGTGCCGTCCATGCGCACGCCGAAGAAATGGCCCAGCTCGTGGGTGCGGGTGCTGAACGGTCCAGGCTTGGTGCGGTCCGCCAGCGCGGCCATGTCGGCGGCGTCATCGGGGGCCAGTGAGATGAGTTCGACGTCGCCGCGGTGAGCCGATGGGACGGGCGCTGTCTGCACCATCTGCACCATGTCGCGTCGCACGACGACTTCGAGTTCCGATGGGGGCGCGATGTCTTCGAGTGTGAACATGGCGACGACCTGATCGACGGCCATGCCGTGGGCCAAGGCATGAAAGCCGGCGACCGACGGCTCCAGTGGCTTGGGCAGTGCCGCGAACGGCGTGAAGGCGCTCGGATACCGACGTGCGAGCAGGTCGCCTCGCGCCAGCGCAGCATGCTGCGTCGTGAGCGCGCTCCAGATCACGTTGTCGAGCGGGTGAGCGGTGTCGAAGGTCATACGAAAAAATGAGGGAGAGCAAAAACAGCAACGCCGCGCAGCGCGCGGCGTCTGCAGCGCGGCCGAAGCCACGCACGGTGTCGAACGCTCAGCGCTCGATGGTCAACGCCACGCCCATGCCGCCGCCGATGCACAGCGAGGCGATGCCCTTCTTGGCGT
>CAXTCC010000222.1:0-6644 GCA_964242015.1 uncultured Variovorax sp. | reverse complement strand
GAAGCCGTGCCGATCCGCTTCTTCGGTCGCGGACTCGATGCGCAGCGCCTCGAATGCCCGCGCTGCGGCAGCCGCCATACCGAGCGGTTGTCGGCCTTCGGTTCCACCGCATGCAAGGCGCTGTATCGCTGCCTCGCGTGCAAGGAACCGTTCGAACACTTCAAGCCGATATGAGCGTCATCTTTCATCCGCTGCGCGTGCGCGCGGTCGAGCCCGACACGCAGGAGGCGGTCGTGGTGTCGTTCGACGTGCCGACCGAGTTGCGCGAGGTCTTCGGCTTTACGCAGGGTCAGTACCTCACGCTGCGCACCGACATCGACGGGCAGGACTTGCGGCGCTCATATTCGATCTGCGCCGGCGTCGACGATGGCGAGTTGCGCGTCGGCGTGCGCAAGGTGCGCGGCGGTGTGTTCTCGAACTGGATCAACGCGCACCTTCAGCCCGGCGACACCGTCAATGTGATGGCGCCGCAAGGCCGCTTCTTCGTGCCGCTCGACCCGACCGCCAAACGACACCACGTCGGCATCGCGGGCGGCAGCGGCATCACGCCGATCCTCTCCATCATGAAGACGGTGCTGGCGCGCGAGCCGCTCAGTCGCTTCACGCTCATCTACGGCAATCGGCAACTGCAGTCGACGATGTTCAAGGAAGAGATCGAAGACCTGAAGAACCGCTACATGACGCGGCTGGTGCTGCAGCATGTGTTCTCCGACGAGCACACCGATGCGCCGCTGAACCACGGCGTGATGAACCGCGACAAGATCGGCGAGTTCCTGAAAAGCGTGGTGCCGGCCGGGCAGATCGACGAGGTTTTCGTGTGCGGCCCGTTCCAGATGAACGACGAGGCCGAGGCTGCGCTGTTGGCGGCCGGCGTGCCCGAAGAACGCATCCACATTGAGCGCTTCGGTGTCGCGCTGCCTGCAGGCGCTGCTGGCAATGCAGTCGGTGCGGTGCTGCACGAAGCATTGCCCGGCGATGCCGAGCAGGCGCGCATCGTCATCGTGCGCGATGGACTGCAGCGCGAGATTTCGTTTCGCAAGGGCCAGCCGAGCATCCTCGATGCGGCGTCTGCCGCCGGGCTCGAAGTGCCTTTCTCCTGCACCTCCGGCGTGTGCGGAACTTGCCGCGCCAAGCTGGTCGAAGGCGAGGTCCGCATGGAGCGCAACTTTGCACTCGACAAGCACGAGGTCGCCAACGGATTCGTGCTGACCTGCCAGGCCCATCCGCTGACCGACCGCGTCGTGCTGTCGTTCGACGAGCGCTGAAATGTTCATGCGATGCGGGGTCAATCCCGATGGCGGCGATGCCGTCGAGGCCCTCTACTACCCGTCTGTAAAAGCGCCTTGATTTTTACTTTTTTGCGTTCAACCCCCTGGAGACAAGAATGAAGTTTTTGAACCCCCTGTTGCTGGCCGGCCTGCTGGCTGCGGCGCTGTCCGCGCATGCCGACATCAACGTCGGTGTCACGCTGTCCGCTACCGGCCCGGCCGCGTCGCTCGGCATTCCCGAGAAAAACACCATCGCCTTGATGCCCAAGACCATCGGCGGGCAGAAGATCAACTACATCGTGCTGGACGACGCCTCGGACACCACCGCGGCCGTGACCAACACGCGCAAGGTGCTGGCTGAAAACAAGGTCGACATCATCCTGGGTTCGACCGTCACGCCAGCCTCGCTGGCGATGGTCGACGTCGCTGCCGAAGCGCAGACGCCGATGATCTCGATGGCCGCTTCGGCGCGCATCGTCGAGCCGATGGACGCCAAGCGCAAGTGGGTCTTCAAGACGCCGCAGAACGACATCATGATGTCGCTCGCCATCGCCGAGCACATGCAGAAGTCGGGCGTGAAGACGGTCGGCTTCATCGGTTTTTCGGATGCCTACGGGGAAGGCTGGTCGCAGGAATTCGCCAAGGCCGCAGGCCTCAAGGGTCTGACCGTCGTCGCCAACGAACGCTTCGCGCGGTCCGATACCTCGGTCACCGGCCAGACACTCAAGCTCATCGCAGCCAAGCCCGACGCGGTGCTGGTCGCCGGTTCCGGCACACCGGCTGCGCTGCCGCAGAAGTCGCTGAAGGAACGCGGCTACGCCGGCAAGATGTACCAGACGCACGGCGTCGCGAATGCCGACTTCCTGCGCGTCGGTGGCAAGGATGTCGAAGGCACTTTCCTGCCCGCGGGTCCGGTGCTGGTGGCTGAGCAACTGCCGGCCTCGAACCCGGTGCGCAAGAGCGCGCAGACCTACGTCGCAGCCTATGAAGCGGCGTATGGCAAGGGCAGCGTGTCGACCTTCGGCGCGCATGCGTGGGACGCCGGCTTGCTCATGACCGCGGCCGTGCCGATCGCGTTGAAGAAGGCCCAGCCCGGCACGCCCGAGTTCCGTACCGCCTTGCGCGACGCGCTCGAACAAACCAAGGAAATGCCCGGCGCCCATGGCATCTTCACGATGTCGCCGACCGACCACCTCGGCCTCGACCAGCGCGCCCGCGTGATGGTCAAGATCGAGAACGGCGCGTGGAAATTCGTGCCTTGAACCCGCTTCGCGTTCGACCGCGATTGCCGCTCCAGTCTCTGCTGCGCTTGCTGTTGCGTTAAAGGCCGCTCATGGATTTTTCGATAGCCGCCTTGCTCGCGCAGGACGGCCTGGTCAACGGCGCGGTGTACGGGTTGATGGCGGTGGCGCTGGTGCTGGTCTTCTCGGTCACCCGCGTCATCTTCATTCCCCAGGGCGAATTGGTCGCTTTCGGTGCGTTGTCGATGGCCGCCATGCAGGCCGGCCGCATCCCGCCGACCTTGTGGTTGCTGCTTGCGCTGGCGGTCATGGTGGCGGTGGTCGAAGCGTGGCGCTGGAAGCGCGGCGCGACGGTCGACTGGACCTCGGCGATCGTCTGGTGCGTCGCGTTGCCGGCCCTGGCCTGCGCGCTGGTGCTCGCGTGGCGGCCGACCTCGGTGTGGGCGCAGGCGCTCAACACGCTGGTGATCGTCACGCCTCTTGGGCCTTTGATCTATCGGCTGGCATTCCGACCGCTGGCCAACGCGACGGTCTTGATGCTGCTGATCGTTGCGGTCGCACTGCACGGCGTCTTTACCGGACTCGGATTGCTCTTCTTCGGCGCCGAGGGTTCACGCACGCCGGCGTTCTCCGATGCGCGCTTCGAGGTCGGCGGTCTACAGATCAGCGGACAGTCGCTGGTGGTCGTCGGCGTCACTTTCGCATTGGTCGTCCTGCTGTTTCTGTTCTTCGGCCGCTCGATGGTCGGCAAGGCTTTGCGCGCCACCGCGATGAACCGCGTTGGCGCCCGGCTGATGGGCATCCCGACCGAGCTGTCCGGTGACGTCAGCTTCGCGCTGTCGGCGTTGATCGCGGCGGTGTCGGGCCTGCTCATCGCGCCGATCACCACCGTCTATTACGACACGGGCTTTCTGATCGGACTCAAGGGCTTCGTCGCCGCCATCGTCGGAGGACTGGGCAGTTACCCGATGGCGCTGGCCGGCGCGTTGCTGGTCGGGCAGCTCGAAGCGTTTTCCTCGTTTTGGGCCAGTGCCTTCAAGGAGGTGCTGGTGTTCACGCTGATCATCCCGGTGCTGTGGTGGCGCTCGCTCAAGAGCCATCACGTGGAGGACGAAGAATGACGGCCGACAAGCGCTGGCTTGCGCGCAGCCATCTCACCGCGGCCGCCATCGTGGCGCTCGCGGTGGCGTGGGGCTTCCTGCCCGAATTCACCGTGGTTGTGATGACCTACATCGGGCTCTATTCATTGGTCGCCGTCGGCCTCGTGATGCTGACCGGTGTCGGCGGCATGACGTCGTTCGGGCAGGCGGCGTTCGTCGGCATCGGCGCCTATGCGACGGCGTGGGTCTGCACCTCGCCGATGGCGACTTCAGCGCTCGGCGGCATCGTCGGTGCGGCGGGCTTGCCGTGGGTCGGTCTGGCGCTCGGACTGGTGCTGACCTTCGCGGTCGCGTGGACGCTCGGCGCGGTCACGGTCAAGCTGTCGGGCCACTACCTGCCGCTCTGCACCATCGCCTGGGGCCTGAGCCTGTACTACCTGTTCGGCAACATGGATTTCCTCGGCGGACAGACCGGTATCACCGGCGTGCCGCCGCTGGTCATCGCCGGCTTTTCGCTGGCATCGCCGCGCGCGCTCGGCATCGTGGTGTGGGCGGCGCTGCTGGTCGGCTTGTGGCTGCTGCACAACCTGCTCGACTCACGCGAAGGCCGTGCCATTCGCGCACTGAAGGGCGGGCGGCTGATGGCGGAATCGATGGGCGTCGACACCGCCCGGTATCGCGTCAAGCTCTTCGTGCTGGCCGCGCTGATGGCCGCGATCTCGGGCTGGCTCTACGCGCACATGCAGCGCTTCGTGAACCCGACGCCGTTCAATCTGAACATCGGCATCGAATACCTCTTCATGGCGGTGGTCGGCGGCTCGGGGCATTTGTGGGGCGCCGTGCTCGGTGCGACCGTCATCACGCTCCTGAAGGAAAAACTGCAGGACGTGTTGCCGAGCTTGTTGGGCACCAGCGGCAATTTCGAGGTGATCGTGTTCGGCCTCTTGATGGTGCTGGTGCTGCAGCGCTTTGCCGAAGGGCTGTGGCCGACGTTGGGGCGCCTGGCACGGCGCTATCTTCGGCCCGAGCGGGTGGCTGCGCCGCGTGGCGTCGCGACCTTGGCGCAACGCGTGCTGCCGGCCCGTGGCGAGGTGCTGTTGCAGGCGACGGCGGTCACCAAGCGCTTCGGTGGCCTCGTCGCCAACAACGCGGTGACGATGGACTGCAAGGCCGGCGAGATCCATGCGCTGATCGGCCCCAACGGCGCCGGCAAGAGCACCTTCTTCAACATGATTTCGGGCGTCGACGATCCGACCGAGGGCGAGGTCCAGCTGATGGGCCGCACGATGCAGATGCAGCCGTCGCGCGCCTTCGCGGCACTGGGCTTGAGTCGCACCTTTCAGCACGTGCGGCTGCTGGGTCAGCGCAGCGTGACCGAGAACGTGGCGCTCGGTGCGCACCGCCGGGCGCGCCGCGGCTGGATCGCTTCGATGCTGCGACTCGATCGCGCCGAAGAGGCCGCGCTGCTGGCCGAAGCGCGTGTGCAGATCGAGCGTTGCGGCCTCGGCGCGCATGCCGATGCGCCGGCCGCTTCGCTGGCGCTGGGGCAGCAGCGCGTGGTCGAGATCGCGCGTGCGTTGGCCAGTCAGCCCGCGGTGCTGCTGCTCGACGAGCCGGCCGCCGGCCTGCGCCACCTGGAGAAGCGCGCATTGGCCGATCTGCTGTCGCAATTGCGCGCCGAAGGGCTCGGGATCCTGGTGGTGGAGCACGACATGGAGTTCGTCATGAACCTGGCCGATCGCATCACGGTCTTCGAGTTCGGCACGGTGATCGCTGCCGGCACGCCGGCCGAGGTGCAGGCCGATCCCAAGGTGCTCGAAGCCTATCTCGGCGTGGCCGACGACGAACCGTTCGAAACGGTCGAGCCGGTCGGGCCGGTCGAGCCGGCAGGGAGCAACGCATGACCCCGTTGCTCAGGCTCGAAAACTTCAGCGTGTCTTACGGGGCGGTCGAGGCCGTGCACGACGTCGCGCTCGATGTGCATGAAGGCGAGATCGTCACGGTGATCGGCCCCAACGGCGCCGGCAAGACCACCTTGCTGTGTGCCGCGATGGGCTTGCTGCCCGCCAAGGGCGCGCTGTCGCTGGGCGGCGAGCGCATCGCGCGACCGAGCGTCGAGGCGATGGTCGCGCGCGGTGTCTCGCTGGTGCCGGAGCGCCGCGAGCTGTTTGCCGAGATGTCGGTCGAAGACAACCTGCTGCTCGGCGGCTTCTACCGCTGGCGCACCGGCCGGCGCGACCAGAAGGCGCGCATGGACGAGGTCTTCGACATCTTTCCGCGGCTGCGCGAACGGCGTGGGCAGATGGCGTCGACCTTGTCCGGCGGCGAGCGGCAAATGCTCGCCATCGGCCGGGCCTTGATGGCGCGACCGCGCCTGTTGATGCTCGACGAACCCTCGCTCGGCCTGGCACCGCTGATCGTGCGCGAGGTCTTGCAGGTGGTGGCGTCGCTGCGGCAACATGGCGTGTCGGTGCTGCTGGTCGAACAGAACGCGCGCGCCGCGCTGCAGGTGGCCGACCGCGGCTACGTGCTCGAGATGGGTGCCGTCGCGCTCACCGGCGCGGCACGCGATCTGCTGCACGACCGCCGGATCATCGAGACGTATCTCGGGATCGGAAGCCAAGGAAGCCAAGGAAGCCAAGGCGCCCCCGGAGCGCAGCGTGCCGCGACCACCGCGAAGCATTGACCTCGACACAGATTCTTCTCACCGCGAAAGGTATCCGCATGATCAAAGTAAGCGTCCTCTATCCGAACGACGAAGGCAGCACCTTCGACATGACCTACTACGCCGACAAGCATGTGACGATGATTCAGAAGTTGCTCGGCGACGCGTTGAAGAAGGTCGAGATCGACGAAGGCGTGTCGGGCCCGGCGCCGGGCAGCCGCCCGTCTTTCGTGGCGGCAGTGCACATGTATTTCGACTCGACCGATGCGTTCTATGCCGCGTTTTCTCCGCACGCGAAAGACATCCGCAACGATGTCCCGAACTACACCAACCTGAAGCCGATCACGCAGATTTCGAAAGTGCGCGCGTA
>CAXTCC010000221.1:0-6778 GCA_964242015.1 uncultured Variovorax sp. | reverse complement strand
GACGCTCGTTGCCACGGGCACGCCATCGCGATAGAGCACGCGCGCACCGGCGACGCGCGGCACCTTGGGGCCAGGCAGCACGGTGCCGAGAAGGTTCGCCGGGTCGCTGGCAGACAGACAGATGTAGCTCTTGTCGCCCTGTTCGGCCGGCTGACGCCGCACCGACCGCATCAGTGCGATGGCTTCGGGCAATGCGAACTGCTCGCCCGACAAACCCGCGATGAAGCGGCCGCCGCGGATTTCGCCGCGCGCCTCGAGCCGCCGCAAACTGCGCACCAGATCGCGCCACGACGGCAGCCACTGCGCCTCGCGTTCCAGCATGCGCCAGCACACCACGCCGTAGCGGCGCAGCAGCACGCGGGCAACTTGCTCGATGGCATCGGGGCTCGTCGCGTTGGCCTTCGGCGTTTTGCTTTCCGTGGCCTCGATCGCGTCTTCCGAAGCCACCGCAGCAGGCTGCCGAATCAGCGTCCAGCGCCCCGCGTCCTCGATGCCGAACAGCGGTGCGCGATGGCGGCGCCGCGACAACGCCGAAGAGCGCTTCGACGGCGGCACCATCAATGCGCGCAGGCCGGCGTAGCTGTCGCAGTGCGCACGGCCGCGCACCACCAGTTCGCTCAGCGCATCTTCGATTTCCGCCGGCAGCATGCGTGTTCGCTCGGCGATCTCGTCGAAGAAGGAAGCGCCGTTCGCCGCCAGCGCGGCGGCGACCCGCTGCGCGCGCGAGCCCAGGCCGCTGTCGTCGATGGGTGCCGGTGCGAGCCGGGTCCAGAAGGCGGCAGTGCGACGCGGCAGCAGCAGGATCGGCGTGCTGCGCAGCGAGGTGCCGGCGCCAGTTCCCGCGCTACCGCCGTTCGCGACGGCTCGCGCTTCGCTCGCCACCGGACGCAGCCGCGTCCACAGCGTGCGTCCTGCCGTGCAAAGGTCGTCGAGCCACGACGAGGAGTAGTCGCGCACCCGCGCCGGCAGCAGTTCGGCCTCCCATAGCGCTGCCGGCGCCTCGTAGCCTTCGAGTTGCGACAGCACGCCGGCCAGCGCCTCGGGGCCACTCACCTTCGAGGTCGCGCCGACGTGCTGCCACTCGAACAGGAAGCGCGCGAAGTCGCGTGGCTCGACCGGCTCGATCTCGCGGCGCAAGCGCTTGAGCGTGTAGCGATGGATGCGCGCGAGCAGATGGCGCTCGCACCATTCGATGCCGCGTGCGTCGCTCTTCGTATCGACCGCGAGGGCCGCAGGATCGGGCGCGCGCACCGGCGTGAACCGGCCTTGCAACACCGAACCTTCGGCTTCCAGCGCGAGCAGCGCCGCGTCGACATCGGACTGCGGCAGCAGCAGTTGTGCTGCGAGCGCGAAGGCCGTCGTCGGACCCATGCCGCTCAAGCGCGCACGCAGCAAATCGCGAACTGCTTCGTCGCGTGATGGCGAAGCACCGTCGTTCGCACCGGCGTCCACCGCATTGCCCGCACCGAGTGCCTCGGGCGCGGCGATCTTCGGCCGCATCTTCGCGCCCGGATACAACGCCTCGACCTGCGACAGCCGTTCCGCGGTGACCCACAGGCCGGTCTTCGCGTCGCTCACCGCAAGCTGAGTCAGGCGCGTGGCACGACCCGCCTTCGCCAACGCGGCGAGCCATGTCTTCCAACCCGCTTCGCGTTCCACCTCGTCGTCCGTCACCACGCCGAGGCTGGCCAGCGCCTCGTGCATCTCGTCCGCATTGCGCGCCAGCGGCCACGCCTCCTGCCGCACGCTCTCGATCGCATCCGCATCGAGTTGTCCTAGATCGTCCGCGCTTTCCGGATCGGTGTAGCGGCGGTTCTGCACGGCCTGCGTGCGGCGCTCTTCGAGCGGCGCATCGTCGAGAAACGCATACGGACGCGCGTTCAACGCCTCGGCCGCGAGCGGCGACGGTCCCGGCACATCGCGCGCGATCACTTCGACTTCGCCCGATTCCAAGCGCCGCAGCAGCTGCAGCCAGCCATCGGCATCCATCGCGTCGTACAGGCAGTCGTGCAGCGTCTGCGCCACCAGCGGATGCGCCGGCACTTCGCGCTCGCCGGTCAGGTTTTCTGCGCACGCGACCTGGTCGGGAAACACCGCGGCGAGCAGGTCTTCGGACTTCATGCGCTGCAGCTGCGGCGCCACCTTGCGGCCGCCGCTGAAGCGCGGCAAGGCCAGCGCGGTCGTCGCGTTCCAGCGCCATCGCACGTTGAACAGCGGCGCATCGAGCAGCGCCTGCACCAGCACGTCGATCGCGGTCGCGGAGTGCAGGTAGCGCGACACTTCCAGCAGCGGAAAACTGTGGCTGGTCGACAGCGACAGCACGATCGCGTCTTCGGTCGCGGCCGCCTGCAGCTCGAAATTGAAGGTGCGGCAAAAGCGCTTGCGCAGCGCCAGGCCCCAAGCCCGATTCAGCCGGCTTCCGTAGGGCGAATGGATGACCAGCTGCATGCCGCCCGACGCATCGAAGAAGCGCTCGATCACGATGCGGCCTTGCGTCGGCAACGCGCCGAGCGTGGCAATGGTGCGGCCGAGGTAATCGACGATCTGGCGCGCGGCATCGTCGGTCAGCGCCATCGCATCGACCAGCCAAGCCACCGTTCCTTGGCGCCCGTCGGCGGTCAGATGCGCTTCGACTTCTTCACGCAACCGAGACACGCCGAACGACAGCTCGTCAGTGCGGCCCGGTGCCTCGCCAAGCCAGAACGGAATGTTGGGGGCGGCACCTTGCGCGTCTTCTACCCGCACGCGACCCGGCTCGATCTTGAGAATGCGATAGCTGGTGTTGCCCAGCTGAAAGACATCGCCCGCCAGGCTCTCGACCGCGAAGTCTTCGTTCACCGTGCCGACCTTGTCGGCCTGAGGCTCCAGCATCACCGTGTAGTCGCCGGTCTCGGGGATGGTGCCGCCCGACATCAGCGCCGTCATGCGCGCGCCCTTGCGCTCGCGCAACTTGTGATGCACCGCATCTCGGTGCACGTAGCCGGCGCGCGGGCCATGCCGCGTGGTGAAGCCCTCGGTCAACATGCGCACGACCGAATCGAACTGTGCGCGGGTCAACGCGGCATACGACCAGGCGCGCCGCACCAGTGCGAACAGCTCGTCCTCGTCCCACTCGCGGCAAGCCGTCTCGGCGACGATCTGCTGCGCCAGCACATCCAGCGGCGCGGGCAGCACGTGCAGTGCATCGAGCTCGCCGCGGCGCACGCAATCGAGCAGCGCGGCGCACTCGACCAACTCGTCGCGCGTTTGCGGAAAGAGCCGCGCCTTCGGGATGCCGCCGACCGCGTGACCGGATCGGCCGGCGCGTTGCAGCAGCGTCGCGATGGAACGCGGCGAGCCGAGCTGGCACACCAGGTCGACATCGCCGATGTCGAGCCCGAGTTCGAGCGACGCGGTAGCGACCAGCACTTTCAGCTCGCCATGCTTCAATCGTTGCTCGGCATCGAGCCGCGTCTCCTTCGACAAACTCCCATGGTGCGCCGCCACCGCTTCCTTGCCGAGACGCTCGCCGAGGTGCCGCGCGGCGCGCTCGGCCATGCGGCGCGTGTTGACGAAAACCAGCGTGGTGCGGTGCAGTTGCACCAGCTCCGCCACGCGCGAGTAGACCTGTTCCCACTGCTCGTTCGACATCACCGCAGCCAGCGGCGACTGCGGCAGTTCGAGCGCCAGGTCGCGCTGCTTCGCATAGCCGATATCGACGATCTTGCACTGCGCCGCGCCGTCTACCACGGCACCGGCGCCGACCAGAAAACGCGCCACTTCGTCGATCGGCTTTTGCGTGGCAGACAGGCCGATGCGCGTCAGCCGCCGATCGCCGGCGAGCGATTGCAAACGCTCCAGCGACAGCGACAAATGGCTGCCGCGCTTGCTCGCTGCCAGCGCATGGATCTCGTCGACGATCACGGTGCGCACCGTGCCGAGCATCTTGCGGCCCGACACCGATCCGAGCAGCACGTACAACGACTCGGGCGTCGTCACCAGGATGTGCGGCGGCTTGCGCAACGCCTGCTGCCGTTCGCGGGCCGGTGTGTCGCCGGTGCGCACGGCGGTGCGGATATGCACGTCGGGCAGACCGAGCGCCGCCAGTTCGGTGCGGATGCCGGCGAGCGGCGCTTCGAGGTTGAGCCGGATGTCGTTCGACAGTGCCTTCAGCGGCGAGACGTAGACCACGGTGGTCTCGTCGGCCAGTCCTTCGGGCGCCAAACCTTGCCGCACCAGCGCATCGAGCGCGGCGAGAAAGGCGGTCAGCGTTTTGCCCGAGCCGGTCGGCGCGGCGACCAGCGTGTCGCGGCCCGCGCGGATCGCCGGCCACGCTGCCACCTGAGCCTCGGTCGGCCCGGCGAAGGTGCGTCCGAACCAGCGGGCGACGGCGGGGTGGAAGTGGTGAAGTGGCACGAGAAGCCAATCAAATCAGGTCGTACGCGGCGAAGTCAAGTCGGCGTGACGGGGCGATCGAAAGCAATTGTGAGAGGCGAATGAGGGCGGCGCGCTGTCCGATTGCGCCGCCACACGGCTTGCGCGACCATGACGTCTACCGCACACCGAAACCCCAATCGAAAGCCGTCAGAAAGCCGACACGACATGGCATCCAATCCTCCTGAAAATTCCCCCGTCTGGTTCATCACCGGATGCTCCACCGGCTTCGGTCATGAACTCGCCAAGCTGGTGCTCTCACGTGGCGGGCGTGCCGTGGTGACGGCGCGTGACAAAGCCAAGCTCTCTTCCTTGATCGAAGGTGCGGGCGACCGCGCGCTGGCGCTCGACCTCGACGTGACCGATGCAGCGCAGATCGCAGCAGCCGTCTCCGCGGCCGAGTCGACATTCGGCCGCATCGACGTGCTGGTCAACAACGCGGGCTACGGCTATCAGTCGTCGGTGGAGGAGGGCGACGAGGCGGAAATTCGCGCCCAGTTCGACGCCAACGTGTTCGGCCTGTTCGCGATGACGCGCGCCGTGTTGCCCGGCATGCGCGCGCGGCGCAAGGGCCATGTGCTCAACGTCACTTCGGTGGCCGGCTTCCTCGGCTTTCCGGGTTCCGGTTACTACGCGGCGAGCAAGCATGCGGTCGAAGGTTTTTCGGATGCACTGGCGTTCGAAGGCGAGCCGCTCGGCATCAAGGTCACGTGCGTGGCGCCGGGACCATTTCGCACCGACTGGGCCGGTCGCTCGCTGAAGCAGACGCCCAACCGCATTGCCGACTATGCAGAGACCGCGGGCGCAAGGATGAACACGACCGCGACCAAGACCGGGACGCAGCCGGGCGACCCGGCACGTGCCGCCGCCGCGATGATCCGCATCACCGAGGTCGACAATCCGCCGCGCCACCTGGTGCTCGGCGCCATCGGTTTCGAGAACGTGACGAAGACGTTGAAGAAAAGCCTGGCCGAGATCGAGGAGTGGAAGGAGACCAGCGTCGGCGCGGACTTTCCGAAGGCGTGATCGTCTCTGCGCTGCCGGCCTGATCGAGGCTCGACGGCGATCTGCGCACGCAGCGGCTCAGTCTGTTACTTTTCCGCCATGTCGCAATACTGGCTGATGAAATCCGAGCCGGACGAATGCTCGATCGACGACGCGCTCGCCGCGCCCGACGCCACCGTGCCGTGGACCGGCGTGCGGAGCTACCAGGCGCGCAACTTCATGCGCGATGCGATGAAGGTCGACGATGGCGTGCTGTTCTATCACTCGAGCTGCCCCGAGCCCGGCATTGTCGGCATCGCGCGCGTAGCGTCCGGCGTGCGTCCCGATCCGACGCAATTCGACGCTGCGTCGTCCTACTACGACGCGGCCTCGAAGCCCGACAACCCACGTTGGCTGCTGCTCGACGTGCAGGCACTGCGCAAGACGCGCGTGTTGGGCTTGCCCGAGTTGCGCGCGACGTCGGCGCTGGCGGAGATGGTGGTGCTGCGCAAGGGCAATCGGTTGTCGATCACGCCGGTGACGGCGGCGGAGTGGAAGCTGATCACCGGCAGCCTGCTGGCTTGACGCTCGGCCGCTACCAAGCAGGTCAGTTCGCCGCAGCTTGCGCCTGCCCCACCAACCACTCCCCGAACGACTTCAACAGCGCCCGCTCATCGCCACGCTCCGGCATCACAAGGTAGTAATTGCGTTCCCCGGACAGCGGCTTGGCGCACGCCACGACCAGATCACCGCGACGCAGCTCGTCCTCGACCAGCATCGTCGGCATCAGCGCGACGCCGAGGCCATGCGTCGCCGCGCCGGCGAGGATCGAAAACAGCTCGTAGCGCGGCCCGCTGCGCGCGTTGGCGCCGTCGACCTGCTGCGCATCGAACCACTGGCGCCAGCCGTCGGGCCGCGTGCTCATCTGCAGCAACGGCAGCTTCGCAATGGCAGCCGGCGTCACGGCTTTGCCACGCGGCAACAGGCGCGGGCTGCACACCGGCACCACGTCTTCGTGCATCAGCAACAAAGCGCGCGTGCCGGCCCAGTTGGCGACCTGCGTGGGCGTGCCGGCATACAAGGCCGCGTCGAACTCGGCATCGGCGAAAAGGAAGGGGCGCGTGCGGGTTTCGATGTGCACGACGACCTCGGGCTGCAGCCGCGCGAAGTCGGGCAGCCTCGGCACCAGCCAGCGGGTGGCGAAGGTCGGCACCGCCGCCAGCGCCAGCGAGCCGCCTTCACCCTGGTGCGCCATGGCGTCGAGCGTGTCGCGCTCCATCGCTTCGAGGCGCTTGGTGATCTGGCGTGCATACGCAGCGCCGCTGGCAGTGAGCGCCACGCCGTGCCGCGTGCGGCGGAACAGCGCGATGCCGACGAAGGC
>CAXTCC010000220.1:2944-6793 GCA_964242015.1 uncultured Variovorax sp. | reverse complement strand
GGCATGTTCTTGTCGCAGCCGCCGACCACCAGCACGCCGTCCATCCACTGGCCGCCGACGCAGGTCTCGATGCAGTCGCTGATGACCTCGCGGCTGACCAGCGAATACTTCATGCCCTCGGTGCCCATCGCCATGCCGTCGCTGATGGTCGGCGTGCCGAACACCTGTGCGTTGCCGCCGGCTTCCTCGATGCCCTCGATGGCCGCGTCGGCCAGCTTCTGCAGGCCCGAGTTGCACGGCGTGATGGTGCTGTGGCCGTTGGCGACGCCGACCATCGGCTTCTTGAAGTCGGCCTCCTCGTAGCCCATCGCGTAGAACATCGAGCGGTTGGGCGCGCGCGATTTGCCTTCGACGATGTTCGCGCTGCGGCGGTTGATCTGGAGCGGTTCGTTGGCCATCGTGTGCCTCTTGTGTTTTGTTGCGGGGGGGTGCCAAGTATCGGACTATCGATTGATTGCTTCCAATCCTATTTCTGGCAAGCATTGATATGCTCCGCGTATGAAAGAAGCCACCGTGGATTTGCGCGCCTGGCGGCAGTTCGTCGCCGTGGCGGAGGAGCTGCACTTCGGCCGCGCGGCAGTGCGACTGCACATGACGCAGCCGCCGGTGACGCAGGCCATCGCACAACTCGAGAAGACCCTCGGCGTGATGCTGTTCGATCGCACGCGGCGTCGCGTGGCGCTCACGCCGGCAGGGGAATCCCTGTTGCCCGATGTGCGGGAGTTGCTGGCGCGCGCGCAAGCGCTGCCGGCGCGGGCGCGTGCTGCGGCCGCCGGTGAAGTCGGTCGCGTTCGCCTGGCATTCGTCTCGACCATCGGCTTCGAAACGCTGCCGGCGTGGGTCCGCGAGTTCAGGGCGCTGTGCCCCGAGGTCGCGCTCGAACTGGTCGAGGCGACCGGCGACGTCCAGCTCGAAGCCTTCGCGCGCGGTGACATCGATGCCGGCCTGATGCTGCATTCGCCCGGCTTCGCGCCGCCCGGGCTGGAGCGCGTGCCCGTCTCCGAAGAGCCGCTGGTGCTGGCGCTGCCGGCGCGGCATCCGCTGGCGCGTGCGGGCAAGCCGGCGCTGCAGAACGTACTGGCCGAGCCGCTGGTGATCTTTCCGCGGCGCATCCTGCCGTCGCTGCACGATGCCATCGTCGGGCTGTATCACGCGGCGGGTCTCGCTCCGGTCATCGCGCAAGAGGCGATCCAGATGCAGACCATCGTCAACCTGGTCTGGGGCGGCATCGGCGTCGCGTGGGTGCCGCAAAGCGTGACGCAGTTTCGGCGCGCCGGCGTGGTGTACCGCGGCGCTGACGAGTTGGCTGCAGGCGCGCGGCGCAAAGGCGCGCCGTTGCTTCCCGGCTGCGAAACCAGCCTGGTGTGGCCGGAGCAAAACGCCAACGCCGCGCTCATGCGCTTTGTCGCGTTCGTTCGACAGCGCGGCCACGGCTGAAGCCCGAACAGACCAACCTTACGACCCTACCGACGCCACCGACACCCACGCGAATCCATCGGAAGGCCGCGGCACAATGTCCGCATGCTCATGTATCCGCAGATCAATCCCGTCGCCCTTCAGCTCGGGCCGATCGCCATCCACTGGTATGGCCTGACCTATCTGGCCGCCTTCGCGCTTTTCTTTTTTCTGGCCACGCGCAGGCTGCGGCACGAACCCTATCGGTCGCTGACCGGGGCCGCTTCCTGGGCCCGCAAAGACATCGAAGACATGCTGTTTCTCGGCGTGATGGGGGTCATCGTCGGCGGCCGACTGGGCTATTGCCTCTTCTACAAGCCCGGCTACTACCTGACGCATCCGCTCGAAATCTTCTTCGTCTGGCAGGGCGGCATGAGCTTTCATGGCGGCATGCTGGGCGTCATCGCATCGATGATCTGGTACGCCCGTTCGCGCGCCCGGCCGTTCTGGCAGGTGATGGATTTCATCGCGCCGTGCGTGCCGCTGGGGCTCGCCGCCGGCCGTGTCGGCAATTTCATCAACGGCGAGCTGTGGGGCCGCTTTAGCAGTCCCGACCTGCCGTGGGGCATGGTGTTCCCGCAGAGCGGCTCGATGCTGCCGCGGCATCCATCGCAGGTGTATCAGTTCCTGCTCGAAGGCATCCTGCTGTTCGTGCTGCTGTGGCTCTACGCTCGTAAGGAACGCAAGCAAGGCCAGGTGGCTGCGATGTTCCTGATCGGCTACGGCATCTTCCGTTTCATCGCAGAGTTCTTTCGCGAGCCGGACGACTTTCTTGGGTTGCGGGCGCTCAACCTGAGCCAGGGCCAGTGGCTGTGCGTGCCGATGGTGCTGTTCGGTATCGGTCTCTGGCTGTGGGCGGCGCGGCGTCCGGTGCGGACGCGGGTCGCGACGTCGTAGGAGGAGAAGGTGGACATGGCAACTGTCGTGAAGCCGAGCGCTCGCACCACGCACGAGCGCCTGAAGGTCACGCTGCGCAAGGCCGACGAAGAGCTCTCGCCGCGCGCCTTGCGCAAGGTGCTCTCGGCGCTGGAGGCGGTGATCGATCCGCGCGTGAGCGAGGTCGAGGGCGGCCGCCGTGCGCATGACATCGCAACGACGTATGCAGCAGCCGACCCTGCGGTCCGTCGCGACTATTGGGCATTGATGAGCGAGCACTTCGCCGCCGATGCCAGGAAGCTCGAAGCCGCACGCAACCAGCATCAGGCGGCGGTCGGGACGCCCGATGAAGGCCAGGCCGAGATGCGCCTGCGCCGCGCACTGGTGTCGCCACGCATGCGCCTGCTGCAGCGCTTCGCGGTCGAGCCTGAAGGCATGCGTTTTCTGGTCGATCTGCGTGCCGAGTTGCTGCCGCACATCAAGAGCGACAAGCGGCTGCTCGCGCTCGATGCCGAGCTCGAACATCTGTTCTCGACATGGTTCGACGTCGCATTCCTGGAACTGCGGCGCATCGACTGGGATTCGCCGGCGTCGCTGATCGAAAAGCTGATTCGCTACGAGGCGGTGCACGACATCAAGGGCTGGGCCGACGTCAAGAACCGGCTGGACGACGGTGACCGTCGCTGCTATGGCTTCTTTCATCCGCGCTTGCCGAACGAGCCGTTGATCTTCGTCGAGGTGGCGCTGGTCGACCGCATCAGCGAAGGCATCGTGCCGTTGCTCGACGAGGCGGCGGCCGTGGTGCCCGCAGCCAAGGCGACGACCGCGATCTTCTATTCGATCAGCAACACGCAGGCGGGCCTGCGCGGCGTCAGCTTCGGCGATTCGCTGATCAAGCGCGTGGTCGAGACCTTGCAGGGCGAGTTGCCCAAGCTCAAGGTCTTCGCGACGCTGTCGCCGATCCCGGGCTTTCGCAACTGGCTCGGCAAGAACGCGACCTTGCTGCTCGACAAGCTGGACGACCGGCGCACAGCCGCCATCGGGCAACTGGTCGGCTCGCTGCCGCCGACGGCGGAACGCGTGCTGGCCGCGCTGGATGCGTCCCAGCTCGCAAATCCCGCTGGCGTCAACGAGCCCGCCGCACGCATCGATGCCAAGTCGCCGCTCGGCCACTGGCTGCTGCAAGCCGCTGCCGAATACCTGGGTCGTGCGCTCGCCGACGGCAAGCCGCTCGACCCGGTGGCGCGCTTCCATCTGGGCAACGGCGCGCGCATCGAACGGCTGAACTGGGCGGGCGATCCGTCGCCCAAAGGGCACAAACAGTCGTTCGGCCTCATGGTTAACTATCTGTACGATTTGAAGCGACTCGACAAACATCGTGCCTGGCTGGCCGATGGAAAGGTGGCGGTGTCGGGCGACATCGACGGACTCTTCTTCAAGGGCTGACCAACCCCTCAAACGACAGGAGACTTTCCGGATGACCGACCCCTTTTCAGCGCTTCCCCGGCGCGACGTCTT
>CAXTCC010000220.1:0-2844 GCA_964242015.1 uncultured Variovorax sp. | reverse complement strand
GTCCCGCTGCTGTTGCTCGCCAACGTGCCGCAGGTGGTCGTCGTCAACCCGAAGCGCGTGTCGGCCAACACGATCCAGGAGTTCATCGCTGAGGCCAAGCGCACGCCCGGCAAGCTCAACTACGCATCGGCCGGCGCGGGCACGTCGCACCACCTGGCCGGTGAGCTGTTCAAGCTGCAGACCGGCACCTTCATCACGCACATTCCGTATCGCGGCGCCGGTCCTGCGCTGGCCGATTTGATCTCCGGCAACGTCGATGTCATGTTCGATGGCCTCGGCTCGTCGGCGCAGCACATCAAAGGAGGACACATCAAGGCGTTGATGGTCGCGGGTGCGCAGCGCAACCCGGCCTTTCCCAACGTGCCGTGCGCGCGCGAGGTCGGCCTGCCCGACTACACCGTGACGACCTGGTACGGCCTGTGGGCGCCCAAGGGCACGCCCGCCGCGGTGCAGACGCGCATCGTCGAAGAGATGAAGAAGGCGATGGCCGCCGACGAACTCAAGACGATCTGGGCCAACAACGGATCGGAAATCCCGAGCCTCGTCGGGCCGCAATACGGCGCTTTCGTCAACAGCGAGATCAAGCGCTGGGCCGGTGTCGTGAAGGCTTCAGGCGCCAAGCTCGAATGACGGTGGCGGTGAGCGGGTCTTCGATTTCATTGCAGCGCGAAGGCAGCGTCGCATGGGTCACGCTCGTCAATCCATCGCGACTCAACGCAATGACGCGTGCCATGTGGCGCGAACTGCGTGAGGTTTTCAAGACGGCCGGCAACGATGAAGGCGTGCGCTGCATCGTCGTGCGCGGCGCCGGTGGCGCATTCTGTGCGGGCGGCGACATCTCCGAATACCCGTCGTTTCGATTCGACGCCGAGCGGCTCCGTGCGTTTCACGAGGACGAGGTGTGGGCCGCGTTGCAGGCGATGCTCGACTGCCCGGTGCCGCTGGTCGCGCAGATCGAAGGCGCGTGCATGGGCGCGGGACTCGAGATCGCAAGCTGCTGCGACATCCGCATCGCCGGCACCTCAGCAAAGTTCGGCGCGCCGATCGCCAAGCTGGGCTTCCCGATGGCACCGCGCGAAGCAGCGCTGGTGCATGGCGCGATCGGCGACGTGCTCGCGCGCGACATGTTGTTCGCCGCCGGCGTGCACAGCGCGGCGCGCCTGTACGACGCAGGCTTCCTCTTGCATGTGCTGACCGACGCCGAAGTACCTGACGCAGTGCGCGCCCATGCACTGCGCATCGCTGCGCTGGCACCGCAAGCTGCAAGAATGAACAAGCGCACGCTCGCGGTGCTGAACGATTCGACGTCGAGCGTGGTCAGGAGCCTCGTTTCGAGCGCCTACGACTACGCTGATTCGCCCGAGCATCGCGAAGGTGTCGCTGCCTTTCTGGCCAAACGCTCACCCGACTTTTGACGCGACACGGTTGCGCTTTCTTCGCGTGTTCTCCAAGCCTTCCTAGAGCCTCATTCGAGCAATCTCCCATGACGAAGCCCCCCGCCAACGCCAATCTCTTCGCCGCCTTGCGCGCTGCCTTTCCAGCCGACCTCGACGCCGTCGCGGTTGAGACCGACAACGGTTTGTTCTATTCATGGCGTGATCTCGAGTCCGCCAGCGCGATGATCGCCAACCTGCTCGATGCGCTCGACCTGGAGCCCGGCGCCCGCATTGCGGTGCAGGTTGAAAAGTCGGTCGAGGCGATGCTGCTGTACCTGGCCACACTGCGCGCGGGCTACGTGTTCTTGCCGCTCAACACGGCCTACCAGAGCGCGGAGATCGAATACTTCATCGGCAATGCAGAACCGGCCGTGGTGGTGTGCACCAGCGGCAACGCGAGCTGGGTCGGGCCGATCGCCACTGCCGCCGGCACGCAGCACGTGTTCACGCTCGACGACGATCGCACCGGCACGCTGCTCGAGGTCGCGGCGCTGTGCAGCGACCGCCACACCGTCGCGCAAAAATCCGAAGACGACCTGGCTGCCATCCTCTACACCAGCGGCACCACCGGCCGCAGCAAGGGCGCGATGCTGACGCACCGCAACCTGTTGTCGAACGCCGAAGTGCTGAAAGACTATTGGGGTTGGCGCAGCGCCGAAGACGGCGGCGACGTGCTGATTCATGCGCTGCCCATCTTCCATGTACACGGGCTCTTCGTCGCACTGCACGGCGCGCTGCTGAACGGCAGCAAGATGCTGTGGTTCGGCAAGTTCGATCCCAAACGCATCGTTGCACGGTTGCCCGACGCTACGGTGTTCATGGGCGTGCCGAGGCTCTACGTGCGACTGCTCGCCGAGCCCGGCCTCACCAAGGCGGCGGTGCGCAACATGCGCCTCTTTATCGCCGGATCGGCGCCGCTGCTGATCGAGACGTTCAACGAATTTCGCGAGCGCACCGGGCATACGATTCTGGAACGTTACGGCATGAGCGAGACTGCCATGCTGACGTCCAATCCCTACAGTCCGGTGCAGGGCGAGCGGCGCGGCGGCACTGTCGGGTTCGCACTGCCGGGCGTGCAGTTGCGCGTGATGTCGAGCGAAGAGGGCGAAAGAGATCCGGGTCGCGAGTGCACCACCGATGAAATCGGCAACATCGAAGTCAGCGGCCCCAACGTGTTCGCCGGCTACTGGCGGATGCCGGAGAAGACCAAGGAAGAGTTCACCGCCGACGGCTACTTCAAGACGGGCGACGTCGGCAAGATCGACGGGTTGGGCTACATCACCATCGTCGGGCGCAGCAAGGACCTGATCATCAGCGGCGGCTACAACGTGTACCCGGCGGAGATCGAGGGCTACCTCAACGAGATGCCGGGCGTCGCCGAAAGCGCGGTGGTCGGCGTGCCGCATGC
>CAXTCC010000219.1:0-6822 GCA_964242015.1 uncultured Variovorax sp. | reverse complement strand
ATCAAGCCTCGCGCAATTGCGCTCGCAGCTTTTCGCCGATTTCCGGCCGCTCGAGAAACGGATCGGCCGGGTTCGTGATCGACACGATGTTCTCCATCCGGCTCTTCACGTTGCCCAGCGCCTTCGGATGGCTGAACACGTAGAACTGGTTGTCGCTGATGGCCGCAAAGACCTTGTGCGCGACTTCGGCCGCGGTGATCTTGCCGCTGCTGACTGCCTTGTTGCTCATGGCCTGGCCGATCAGCTGGCTTTTGGTCAGCTCTTCGTTCTTGGGCGCGTTCGGGCGATTGCGCTCGCTGCTGGTGATGCCGGTCGGCACGAAGTACGGGCACAGCAGGCTGGCGCCGATCTGGTCGGTGACCAGGTTCAGGTCCTGGTACAGCGTCTCGGTCAGGCTCACGACCGCGGCCTTGGCGGCGTTGTAGATGCCCATGTTGGGCGGCGTCAGCAGGCCGGCCATGCTGGCCGTGTTGGTGATGTGGCCACGCCAGCTCGGGTCTGCAGCGGCCGCCTCGAGCATCATCGGCGTGAAGAGGCGAACGCCGTGGACCACGCCCCAGACATCGACGCCGAGCACCCATTCCCAGTCGGCGACTGTGTTCTCCCATACCAGGCCGCCGGCGCCGACGCCCGCGTTGTTGAAGACGAAATGCGGCGCACCGAAGCGCGCCTTGACGTCGGCCGCGAGCTGTTCCATCTGCGCTGCATTCGCGACGTCGACCTTGCGCGCCAGCACCTGCACACCGGCGGCTTCCATCTCGGCCTGGGCATTGTCGAGCGCGTCTTGCTGCACGTCGACCAGCACCAGGTTCATGCCGCGGGCGGCGCCGATGCGCGCGCATTCGAGGCCGAAGCCCGAGCCTGCGCCGGTGAGTACGGCGGTCTTGCCTGTGAAATCCTGGATCATGAATGCGGTCCTTCTTGGTGGTTGTCTCTGTGCCGCTATTGGACAGCGTCGCGCGGCAGGCCGCTGTCGTTCGTGCGACCGGCCGCCTCAAGCACGTGGCGTGAAGCCGTCGGCGCTCCATCCCTCGCTTCCTACGCCGTGGTGCACGAAGAAGAGCCCTTCAGGGTCGTATCGCGCTTTGACGGCGCGCAGCCGTGCGTAGTTCTCGCCCCAGAAAGCTTGCTGCCAGTCGGTCTGAAAGTAGTTGCTTTCCGAGACGTAGGCACCCGCATCGGGCACCACCTTGCGCAATGCGCCCATGGCCCGGTCGAGCGCCCTGGCCTGTTCGCGGGCGAGTGCCGCATCGGGCTCGTGGCCGGACACCCCCGGATAACCCGGAGGCCCTTCCGTGCCGAGGATGGCCAGCGCGAATGCGTCGAGCACGGCCGGGTTCATGGCCGTGTCGCGCGCCGCGGCAATCGCCTCCGGCGGCGCGCCTGCCAGGCCCTTGTTGAAGTGCAGCGAGACAGGCCAGTGGCGGGTCGCCTCGAACAATGCATCGCACAGCGCCTCGCGCCGATCGTCCTGCAGCAGCGACGCGGGCAACCAGGCCGACTGGAACGCGTGCAGCACCTGCCCGGCCTGGCCTTGGTCGCCGGGCCAGAACACATTGGTCTTCGGCACACCTGGCCGGTCGTCTGTCCGGATGAAACCGAGCGTGCGCTTGAGCAGCGTCGGCGACCAGAACTCACGCGCCGAGGTAGACACGATCGCCAGAGGGGCGAACTGAACCTCGAAGTCGGCGGAGGCCTGCGCCAGCGCATCGCGAAACGGCTGCCAGACGGTCACCGCCTCGCCGCGCGTGAGCCCCTGAAACACCATCGACACCTGGACCGTGTCGTTGCGCCGGAACCGGATCTGCTCGCCCCAATGCGGGTTCATCAGCGCCCGGCGGTAGAAATCCACAGTGAGCGCAATGAGGCGCTTGAAGGCGGCTGGCGATGCGGCCTTGATGGTGAGATTGACGGCACCGAAGTCTTCCGGCAGTTCGTGCACGCGCAGCGTGAGCCTGGTCACTACGCCGAGGCTGCCGCCGCCGCCGCCCTTCAGTCCCCAGAACAGTTCAGGGTGCATGCAGGCATTGACGGTGCGCACTTCGCCATCGGCGGTGACTACTTCGGCCTGCAACAGGCTCGCTGCCGCCAGCCCGTAGCGCTTGGAGAAGCTGCCGAAGCCACCGCTCTGCACCAGTCCGGCGACACCGACCGTCATGCAGCCGCCGCCCTGCACATAGCCGCCGTTCTGCGTCGTGACGACGTCGTAGACCTGCGACCACATCGCCCCTGCCTCGACCGTGACGGCCCGTTGCGGCGCCGCCGTGCAACCTTGCGCAATGAAGGCATCGTGCATCGTGACGGCGTGCATGCGACGCGTCCAGACCAGCAACGAGTCCGGCGCATTCGATGTGCCCTGGTAGCTGTGGCCGCCCCCCTTGACGACGAGCCGCAGCCGATGCGCTCGGGCGAACTCGACCGCGGCGACCACGTCCTGCGTCGACTGCGCCGCGACGGCGTACGCGCTCGGCATCGAGGTCCACGCGTCGACCCAGCCGAGCGTCTGCGTCAGCGCGACATCGTCGCCGATGAAGTACGGGTTCTTGATCGCCTTGAAGAGCTGATCGCAATCGGCGCTCGAGGCAGCGCGGCACGCCACCAGCGGCGACTGCACGGCGCCGAGCCTGCCGCTGACCTGCTGGCTGAGCTGTGCCCACTGCGCCTCAGACGGCCAACCGGGCTCGCCGGGGCGCACACGCGCGCCTGTGGTGCCGCTTTCGGCCGCCCTTGCATGGCGGGCCAGCAGCGTCCAGATCGTGGCCGCCTGCAGCAGCCGTCGTCTTGCCGTGCGGTCGACCCTCGCCATGACAGGCTCAGACTTCTACCTTGCGCAGCACATACCCGATGCGGGGGAAATGAACGTGCAGCGTGCCGGCGCGGTCGTCGCTGCGCTCCAGCGTGTAGTGCATGCGCGAGGCGGCGATGAGCGTGCCTTCGGTTTCTTCGAGCCCGAAGCTTTCGGCACGGACGGTGACGCGCGTGCCGAGCGGGATGCCGTGGTCGTCCTGGAAGGTGCTGTCGGTCAGCAACGAGTTGGGCACCGACGCCTTGCCGATGGCGATGGCTTCTTCCGCGCTGAATTTGGCCGACTCGCCATGGCCGATGGCCGCGATGCGGTCCATCCAGTCGAGCACTGCGGGCGTGAGGTCGAGGATGCCCTTGACGGCCTCGATGCGCCGGGTGTACCAGAGCGAGTGGTAGGCAGAAAAGTCGGCGATGCACGGCACTTCGCCCAACAGAAAAGGCTTGTCGTCGAGCATGTCCGAGATGCGGCGCAGGTACGACTTGTACGCTCCGGCGGCATCGCCCGGGCGCAGCCGCGTCATGTTGCCGGCGCTCATCTTGCCGCGGTCTTCGCCGAAGGCCTTGATGGCTTCGGGCGGTGCCTTGGCAAAGACTTCTGCCGCGCCCTTGGGCTGCAGGTTCCACGCCATCGAGGCCCAGAACAAGGTGCTGTCGGCCCATTGCGCGAGGATGCGCGACATGCCTTTTTCCGGCTCGGGGTACAGCGTCGGTTCGGGTGAAAGATGCTCCAGCACGTCGGCGATGAGCGCGGTGTCGCAGTAGATGTCGGCGCCGATCTGCAGCACCGGCGTGCGACGGTAGCCGCCGGTGAGCGGCAGCACATCGGGCTTGGGCATGATCGGCGGAATGAAGACCGACTTCCACGGCAGCTTCTTGTAGCCGAGGATGAGACGGAGCTTTTCGGAGAATGGCGACGTCGTGTAGTGGTGCAGGATGAGATCGGACATGGGTGCCTTGTGTTCGCTTTGCTCGGTGTTTTGTTCTGTGTTTTGCACGCTTTGCGGCGTCAACGCGGCATCGCGCGAAGGAGGATCGAATCGAAATCGGTGCCGGCGCCGAGCGTGCCGAAAGCCTGGCCCCAGTCGCCGGCGAGGCGCGATGCGCAGAAGGCGCCGACGACAGCGGGCGGAGCAGTCTGCGCGAGCAACGCGCCCTGCACTGCCAGCGCCACGTCTTGGGCGAGTCGCCGTGCGTCGGTCTCCGACGCCAGCGTTTCAATGCGGGCCGGCAGTGCGTCGATCAATCGATCGAGCGCCGCGTGCTGGCCACGCGCCGGCGCGAGCTCGTGCGCGAGCGCCGCTGCGGCATCGCCTTTGCGCAAGCCGCGCAGCAGGTCGAGCGCCATGATGTTGCCCGCGCCTTCCCAGATGGAGTTGAGCGGCATCTCGCGGTACACGCGCGCCATGACGCCCTCGCCGCCTTCTTCCACATAGCCGTTGCCGCCGAGGCATTCCATCGCCTCCTGCGCGAAGTGGCTGCCGCGCTTGCAGATCCAGAACTTGGCGACCGGCGTGAGGATGCGCGCCATCAGGCGCTCGTGTTCGTCCTGCGGATGATCGAAGGCGCGAGCCAGGCGAATCGCCAAAGCGGTCGCCGCTTCGCTTTCGAGCGCGAGGTCGGCCAGCACGTTCTTCATCAACGGTTGCTCGATCAGCGGCTTGCCGAAGGCCAAGCGCTGCGCCGTGTGGTTCAACGCCAGGCTCAACGCCTGCCGCATCAGCCCGCTGGTGCCGAGTGCGCAGTCGAGCCGCGTCATCGTGCCCATCTCGAGGATCTGGGGGATGCCGCGGCCCTCTTCGCCGACCAGCCAGGCGGTGGCGCCCTTGAACTCGACTTCGGAGCTGGCGTTGGCCTTGTTGCCGAGCTTGTCCTTCAGGCGCTGGATGTGGATGGCGTTGCGCTCACCCTCCGGCAACACGCGCGGCAGAAAGAAGCAGGTGAGCCCGGCCGGCGCTTGTGCCAGCACCAGAAAGGCATCGCACATCGGCGCCGAAAAGAACCACTTGTGACCGGTGATCTCGTAACGCTCGCCCCAGGCATCGCTGCCGACGCGCACCGCGCGCGTCGTGTTCGCACGAACGTCGGAACCGCCCTGCTTCTCGGTCATGCCCATGCCCATGGTCACGCCCGGCTTGTCGTTGAACGACTTGAGCGCCGGGTCGTACCGGAGGCTGCCGAGCTTGGCGCCCCAGTCGGCGTACACAGCAGCGTTGCTGCGCAGCGCCGGCGTGGCCGCATAGGTCATCGAGATCGGGCAGAGGATGGACGGTTCCAGCTCGGTGAAGAGCATGAAGCCGGCTGCGCGCTCGACGTGCGGTGATGGACCTGCACCCTTGTGGCTTCCCTCTCCCTCTGGGAGAGGGCTAGGGTGAGGGCTCCCCCAAGGCGTCCCATGCAACCCCGCTCCCACTGCCGCCGTCATCAGCGCGTGATAGCTCGGATGAAACTCCACCTCGTCGATGCGCCGCCCGAAGCGATCGTGCGTATGCAACTGCGGCACGTTGACATTGGCGAGCCGCGCATGCGCCTGCATGTCGGCACTGCCGATCGTCTCTCCCAGCGCATGCAAACCGGCCGTCTGCAACTCGGGCGCGTTGAACCCCAACGCATCGCGAAGCGGTCGATTGGTTTCGAACAGGTTGTAGCCCACCAGCGGCGCGGGCTGGTTGAAGACGTCGTGTGTCGTTTCCATGGCCGACCTCCTCTGGCGGTGTGCTGCGTTCGATCAGCTCAAGTCAGTCGGATCAGATCAGCTTGACCAGCTGCTTGCCGAAGTTCTTGCCCTTCAGCAAGCCCAAAAAAGCTTCCGGCGCGGCCTCGATGCCTTCGGCGATCGACTCGCGCGGCTTGAGCTTGCCGCTGCCGACCAGCTTGCCGAGTTCGGCCAGCGCTTCGGGCCAGATTTCCATGTGCTCGCTGACGATGAAGCCTTCGAGCTTGACGCGGTTGATGAGAAAAAGCGCCGGGTTGGCGAGCGGCAGCGGCGCGCCGTCGTAGCCGGCGATCATTCCGCACAGCGCGATGCGGGCGAAGGCATTGAGGCGCAGCATGACCGCGTCGAAGATGTAGCCGCCGACGTTTTCGAAGTAGCCGTCGATGCCCTTGGGACAGGCTTCTTTCAGCGCGGTGCTCATGCTCTTGACGTCGGGGTGTTGCTTGTAGTCGATGCAGGCGTCGAAGCCCAGTTCATCGACCACGTACTTGCATTTGTCCGGGCCGCCCGCGATGCCGACCACGCGGCAACCGCGTGCCTTGGCGAGCGCACCGAAGGCGCTGCCGACGGCGCCCGATGCCGCGGTGATGACCAGGGTTTCGCCTTCTTTCGGCGCGATGATCTTGACGAGCCCGTACCACGCCGTGACACCCGGCATGCCGACCGCGCCGAGGTAATGCGACAGCGGCACATGCGTCGTGTCGACCTTCTTCAGCGAGCCGGGCACCGAGCCGTCGACCACGCTGTATTGCTGCCAGCCGCCGAAGCCGACCACCTTGTCGCCGACCTGGAACTTGGGATGCTTGCTCTCGACCACTTCGCCGGCCGTTCCGCCCTGGAAAACGGCGCCAGTCGGCTGGTTAGCGGTGTAGCTCTTCGAGTCGTTCATCCGGCCGCGCATGTACGGGTCGAGGCTCATGTAGTGATGCCGCACCAGCACCTGGTTGTCGGCCAGCGGCGGTGTCTCGGCGGTCACCAGCTTGAAGTTGCTGGCGGTGGCTTCGCCCTCGGGGCGGTTGTCGAGATGGATCTGTTTGTTGGTCGGCATGGCAATCTCTTGTTTTGAAAGAATCAGTCGGTCGACAGCGGCTGCATGCTGTTGACGGTTTTGGAATCCACCGGCAGGCGCTTCACATACTTGAAGGTGCCGGTGGCGTGCGAGCAGGCGCGACCCTGTTCGTCGTAGATGGTGGCCTCGGTGAAGGCCATCGTCGCAGTGCGATGCATCAACCGGCCCTTGCCGACCAATGGGCCGCGTGCCGGTTGCATGAAGCTGGTCTTCATCTCGATGGTGACGACGCCCA
>CAXTCC010000218.1:0-6826 GCA_964242015.1 uncultured Variovorax sp. | reverse complement strand
CGCGGTACTTGTTGCTCGCATAGCCCTTGCCGACCTGCTTGTGCGCGGTGCCCGATTTGCCGCCGACCGAGTAGCCAACGGTTTGCGCCAACGGGCCGGTGCCGCCCGGCGCTGCGGCCATCTGAAGCATGCGGCGCACTGCATGCGCGTTTTCGGCCGAGAACACGCGAACCCCGATGGCGGGCTGGTCGGACTTGAGCATCGTGGTCGGGATGACCATGCCGTCGTGTGCGAACGAGGTGTACGAGTGCGCCATCTGAAAGAGCGAGGCCGAGAGGCCGTAGCCGTAGGCCATCGTCGCCTGCTCGACCGGCTTCCAGCTCTTCCATGGACGCAGCCGCCCGGTCACGGCGCCAGGAAACTGGATCACCGGCTTCTGGCCGTAGCCGAGCGCGGTGTAGGTGTCCCACATCTCGTGCGGCTGCATCTTCTGCGCGATCTTCAGCGCGCCGACATTGCTCGACTTCTGGATCACGCCTTCGACGGTCAGCGTGCCGTAGTTGTGCGTGTCGCTGATCGTGAAGCCGCCGATCTGAAAGCGACCCGGCGAGGTTTCGATGATGGTCTTGGGCGTCACGCGGCCAGCTTCGAGTGCCATGCCGATGGTGATCGGCTTCATCGTCGAGCCGGGCTCGAAGGTGTCGGTCATGGCGCGGTTGCGCAGCTGTTCGCCGGTCAGGTTCTGGCGCTTGTCGGGCACGTAGCTCGGGTAGTTGGCGAGTGCCAGCACTTCGCCGGTGATCGAGTCGAGCACCACGACGCTGCCGGCCTTGGCCTTGCGCGCGATCACCGCGTCGCGCAGCTTCTGGTAGGCGAAGAACTGCACCTTGCTGTCGACGCTGAGCTGAATGTCGCGGCCGTCGAGCGGTGGCGTCGTCTCTCCCACGCCCTCGACGATCCGGCCGAGCCGGTCCTTGATGACACGGCGCGAACCCGCCTTGCCGGCCAGCTGCTTGTCGAACTCCAGCTCGATGCCTTCCTGCCCGTTGTCCTCGACATTGGTGAAGCCGACGACGTGCGCCGCGGCTTCGCCTTCGGGGTACTGGCGCTTGTATTCCTTGCGCTGGTAGATGCCCTTGATGTTCAGCGCGGCGATCTCCCTGGCGATCGGCATGTCGACTTGCCGCTTGATCCAGACGAACTGCTTGTCTTCGTCTTCCAGCTTCTTGTCGAAGTCCTTCTGCGGCATCTCGAGTAGCTTGGCGACTTGCTTCAGCTTGGCCTTGACCTCCGGATCATCCCGTTCGATGTCTTCCGGGATCGCCCAGATGCTCGGCGCCTCGACGCTCGACGCCAGGATCAATCCGTTGCGATCGAGGATGCGGCCGCGACTGGCGGGCAGCTCGAGCGTACGGGTAAATCGCACCTCGCCCTGACGCTGGAAAAAAGCGTTGTCGAACACCTGCACGTAGGCCGCGCGACCGGCCAAGACGACGAAGCCGAAGGCGATGCCGGCGACGATGAACTTGCTGCGCCACACCGGCGTCTTGCTGGCCAGCAAGGGGCTCGATGCGTATTGCACGCTGCGGCTGTTGCGGCGCATCAATGCTCCTTCTTGCCGGAGGTTGCAGCGGCCGGCACAGGCGGCGGCGCCTGCACCACCGCCGGAATGACAGACCCGTCGGGCCGCACGTACTGCGTGATGGCCGGCGTGGTGGTGCGCATCTTCAGCTGCTCCTTGGCCAACTTTTCGACCCGCAGCGGCGTGGCTTGCGCGCGCTTCTCGACCTGCAGGCGCTCGTTGTCGAGTTCGAGGCGGCGCGCTTCGTTCTGCACCCGGTCGAACTCGGTGAAGAGCTGGCGCGACAGGTACTGCGTGTGCACCAGGTACAACGCCGATGCGAGCACGGCGAGCAACAACAGGAAGTTCAGCCGCGCCATGTCAGTTCACCGCCGTGCGTTCGGCCACGCGCAGGATGGCGCTGCGCGAACGCTTGTTGCCGGCGACTTCGGCCGTGGACGGCTTGATGCGATCGAGCACGCGCAGCTTCATCGGCTGCGGCACGGCAAACGGCGCGCGGCGGTCGTAGACCTCGCGCGAATGCTTGGCGATGAACTGCTTCACGATGCGGTCTTCCAGCGAATGGAAGCTGATCACGGCGAGGCGCCCTTGGGGTTGCAGCACGGTGAGGCTCGCCTCTAGCGCCTGTTGCAGCTCTTCAAGCTCGGCGTTGATGAAAATCCGAAGAGCCTGAAATGTGCGCGTTGCAGGGTTCTGGCCCTGCTCGCGGGTTTTGACCGTGCCAGCCACGAGTTCGGCCAGCTCGGTGGTGGTTGAAATTGGGCCCCGTTCTTGTCGGCGAGCATCAATCGCCTTTGCAATCTGAACAGCAAACCGTTCTTCGCCATAGTCACGAATCACCTCTGCAATCTGCTGAATGTCGGCCGTTGCCAGCCAGTCGGACACGCTCTCGCCGCGCGTGGTGTCCATGCGCATGTCGAGCGGGCCGTCGGATCGAAATGAGAAACCGCGCGCGGGGTTGTCGATCTGCGGCGAGCTCACGCCGAGGTCGAGCAGCAGCCCCGCGACGCTGCCGGCAGGCAGTTCCCGCAGGTCTTTGAAGCCCTGATGCCGGATAGAAAAACGCGCATCGGTGATGCGCGCTGCTTCGGCCACCGCTTCCGCATCCTTGTCGAATGCGATCAGCCTGCCTTCCGGCGCCAGCCGGGCCAGGATGGCCCGGGCGTGTCCGCCGCGCCCGAACGTCGCATCGACGTAGGTGCCGCGCGCAGGCGTTGTCGTGTCGGCAAAAAGCGCGTCGGACGCTTCTTTCAACAGGACGGTGGTATGGGTCCATGGCTGGTCCACTGCCGGCCTCAGAACGAAAAGTCCTGGAACACGTCGGGCATGTCGCCCTGCGTGGCCTCGGCTTCCTTGGCGTCGTACGTCGCCTTGTCCCAGAGCTCGAAATGGTTGCCCATGCCGAGCAGCAACGCATCGCGCGTGATGCCGGTGGCGGTGCGCAACTCGGGCGAGACCAGCACACGGCCGGTGCCATCCATTTCGACATCCATCGCGTTGCCGAGGAAGATGCGCTTCCACCACTGTGCCGACATCGGCAGCGCAGCGATGCGATCGCGAAACTTCTCCCACTCTGGCCTGGGAAACACCATCAGGCAACCGTGCGGGTGCTTGGTGATCGTCAGGTGGCCGGCCGCCGTCGCGCTCAGGACGTCACGATGCCGGGTCGGCACCGAGAGCCTCCCTTTGGCATCCAGACTGAGCGATGAAGCGCCTTGAAACACGAGAAAAAAACCTTGGTTGTGGGACGTCTCCGACATCCGGTACGGATGTCGAACGACACTTTCTCCCACTTATATGCACTTTTCTCCACTTTATCAGGAAGGAACACCCGCGCAAGAAGGCACTTGCGGAGAATTTTGTAATGGAATCAACGACTTAGCTGTGCTTTTGAACAGTCAAAGCACTGAAAATCGTTGCAAATGAAGTACTTAGCTCACGCACTGCATGTGATGCGTGAAGCGCCGTTGCGGCGCACCTGCTTCAGAGAATGAAACGCGAAAGGTCTTCGTCGTGACTTAATGCCGCAAGACGGGCGTCCACATAGGCTGCGTCGATCTGAATCGACTGACCTTCGAGCTTGGTCGCGTCGAAGCTCACCTCATCGAGCAGGCGCTCCATCACCGTCGACAAACGGCGCGCGCCGATGTTTTCGGTGCGCTCGTTGACCTCGAACGCGATGCTCGCCAGTCGTTGAATGCCATCGGGCGTGAATTCGAGCGTGACGCCTTCGGTGGCGAGCAGCGCCTGGTACTGCTTGACCAGCGAGGCGCGCGTTTGCGTGAGGATGCTTTCGAAGTCGGCCACGGACAACGACTGCAGTTCGACACGGATCGGAAAGCGGCCCTGCAACTCCGGGATCAGGTCGCTCGGCTTGCTCAGATGGAACGCGCCGCTGGCAATGAACAGGATGTGGTCGGTGCGGATCACGCCGTACTTCGTGCTGACCGCCGTGCCTTCGACCAGCGGCAGCAGGTCGCGCTGAACGCCCTGACGCGACACGTCGGTGCCCTGCGCTTCGCTGCGTGTCGCGACCTTGTCGATCTCGTCGATGAAGACGATGCCGTTCTGCTCGGCATTGGTGATCGCCTGCGCGCGGATGTCGTCTTCGTTGACCAGCTTGGCGGCCTCCTCATCGATCAGCAGCCGCATCGCTTCGGCGATCTTCAGCTTGCGGGTCTTGCGTTTGGTCTGCCCCAACTGGCCGAACATGCCCTTGAGCTGCTCGGTCATCTCTTCCATGCCGGCCGGTCCCATGATCTCGAGCGGCGCACGCGTTTCGGCCAGGTCGAGCTCGATGTCCTTGTCGTCGAGGGCGTGCTCGCGCAACTTCTTGCGAAAGGCCTGGCGCGTCGTGTTGCTGGTGTCGGGCGCTGCGCCGTCGGCGGTCCGCGCGGGCGGCAGCAACACGTCGAGGATGCGGTCTTCGGCCGCGTCTTCGGCACGCATGCGCACCTTGGCGCTCTCGCTCTCGCGGGTCTGCTTGACAGCGATCTCCGCCAGATCGCGAATGATCGAATCGACATCCTTGCCGACGTAGCCGACTTCGGTGAACTTGGTGGCCTCGACCTTGATGAACGGTGCATCCGCAAGGCGCGCCAGACGCCGGGCGATCTCGGTCTTGCCGACGCCGGTCGGGCCGATCATCAGGATGTTCTTGGGCGTGATCTCGGAGCGCAGCGCGTCGTCGACCTGCTGCCGGCGCCAGCGATTGCGCAGCGCGATGGCCACGGCGCGCTTGGCTTGCGGCTGGCCGACGATGTGGTTGTCGAGTTCGGAAACGATTTCCTGGGGCGTCATGGACATGGCGTGTTTGTCTGTCTGTGCCCGGTTCAGAGCGTCTCGACCGTGTGGTTCATGTTCGTGTAAATGCAGAGTTCGCCGGCGATCTCCAGCGATTTCTTGACGATCTGCTCTGCGCTGAGGTCGGTGTTGTCGAGCAGCGCCTTGGCGGCCGACTGCGCGTACGGTCCGCCGGAACCGATCGCGATGACACCGCTCTCGGGTTCGAGCACGTCGCCGTTGCCGGTGATGATGAGCGAGGTGGTGGCGTCGGCGACGGCCAGCATGGCTTCGAGCTTGCGCAGCACGCGGTCGGTGCGCCAGTCTTTGGTCAGTTCGACGGCTGCGCGTGTCAGGTTGCCCTGGTGCTTCTCGAGCTTGGCCTCGAAGCGTTCGAAGAGCGTGAACGCATCGGCCGTGGCGCCGGCGAATCCGGCAATGACCTTGCCGTGATAGAGCCGCCGCACCTTGCGCGCCGTGCCCTTGATGACGATGTTGCCCAGCGTAACTTGCCCGTCGCCACCGATCGCGACCTGATCGCCAGCGGGGGTCTTGCGGCGAACGCTGACGATGGTGGTGCCGTGAAACTGTTCCATCGAAGGAAGATAGGACGAAGCGGGGATTTTTCAAGCCCCCGCCGCGACGGTCGGGTCCCGACGAGGCTCAGTGCCGGTCAGTGCTGGCGGGGCGACACTGCGGCGTGGTCGGCGATGCCGATGACGCCGAAAAACGCCAGGATGAGCCGATGCGCGTCGACGAACTGCACGCGCTGACCGCGCTCGTCGCGCGCTGTGACCCAGTTCAACAACGTGCCGGCCGCGGCAAAATCGATGCGGACCAGCGCAGCGCACGAGATGGTCGGCGCCACAGCGTCGGCCAGCTCGGCATCGAGCTTTTGCCAGACCGCCAACGAATCGCCGGTCAGTTCACCGATCAGCGATGGCAATTTGGGCGCGATGTCGACCGGCAGTTCGTCGCTCATGCTGGCCAGCGTGAAGGTGGGCGCCGCGGGCTTCCGTGGTTTGGGCGTTTCTGTGGCCTCGACCGCCGCGAACTCTCCCTTCGGGTCGATCCAGGGCGGCGGCGACACTTCGTAGGTGATGCAGTAATTGAGCGCCACCAGTTCGAAGTCGTCGGCCGCATGCATGACGCGCAAGGCCTCCATGCGCAGCTGCCACCAAATGGCATCGACCGTGCGCTCGTTCGAAGGCGTCGCCTGCTCCAGCACGGCCGTCAGATGGCCCATGCCGACAAACTGCAGCTGCACGGCGGAATCGGCCCAATGCGCCAGCAACGCTTTCAGCGGCGCCGCCGCTTCCTCGTCGATGTTGCGCAACGCGCGCCAGTCGAGCGTCCACTTCGGCCCGGCGGCTGCGGCCAAGCCACGCGTCAGGTCCCCCAGCGAAGCGCGTGTCAACACGGCCGGGCTGAACCAGTCTGCCGAACCGTCGTCCTGGTCAGCGTCCGCAGAGTTCTGTGCGCGCGTGGCAGCGGCCTGAAGGTCGCGGGCCAAGGCACGCAACGAGACCCACTCCGGCCCCTGGCGCTTGATGCGCTGGGCATAGCGCAGGTTGGCCGACACGAATTTTTCGGAGTCGCCCGTGGCGCGATAGAGGTCGAGCAGCGCAAGCCAGCTCTCGTTGTGCTCGGCTTGCGCGCCGTCTGGCGCCACCGTCTGCAACAGGATCGCCTCGGCGCCTGCGTCATCGGCCTGCGCGAATCGGATGGCGGCCTCTTCGATACCGCTTTCATAGACCTGCCGCCCGGCATGCAGACCGCCCGGGCCGCTCGGCCTTCCGGCTGCGCTCGCGTCGGCCGGCACACTTTCAGGGGGCCTCACGCCGGGGAGCGTGTCGGCGTAAGCGCGAACGTGCTCGCCGGCCATGTCGGCGGGCACTTCGGGGCCCGGTCCGGGAACGGGCAGTGCCGCCGCACCGTCGCCAGCCGGTCCGCGGCTCTTCCACCATTGCTGCGACATCTGCTCTTCGATCTCGTCGATCTTCTTGAGCGTGAGTGCGCGGC
>CAXTCC010000217.1:0-6836 GCA_964242015.1 uncultured Variovorax sp. | reverse complement strand
TCGGGCCGGCCGTGGCCCACATCGCAGAACGGGCAGCGCCGGGTGCACTTGTCGCCCATGATCATGAACGTCGCCGTGCCGTTGCCGAAGCATTCGCCGATGTTCGGGCACGACGCCTCTTCGCACACCGTGTGCAGGTTGCTCTCACGGAGGATCTGCTTGATCGCGTAGAAGCGGGTGGTCGGCGAGCCGGCCCGCACCCGAATCCACTCCGGCTTCTTCAGCACCTCGCCCTGGATCACCTTGACCGGAATACGCGACAGCTTGGCCGCGGCCTTCTGCTTGGCGAGCGGGTTGTAGGTTTCCTGGCTCTGGATGTCGCGGACGACTTCGGTGGTGCTCATATCGGGCTGCTAGGGAGGGATCAGGGTGCGAGGGCGGCAATGAGCTTCTGGCTCAGAACCCGGGCAGCGTCGTCCCAAGTGGTTTGGACGCCAATTGTAGAAAGGTCGACTGTTTTCAGCCCCGCGTAGCCGCAAGGGTTGATGCGCGAGAAGGGTTCGAGGTCCATCGCGACATTCAGCGCGACGCCGTGGTAGGTGCAGTGGCGGCTCACCTTGATGCCCAGCGCGGCGATCTTTCCCAGGCCGGCGAAGGCGTCGGTCGACGACGGACCCGCCGACGGCGCCAGTCGCGCATGCGAAAACGGATCGTCCAGCCGCACGTAGATTCCCGGCGCGCCGACGATGCGGTGCCCCGTCACACCGAAGTGCACCAGCGTGCGCAGCACCGCTTCTTCGATGCGATAGACGTATTCCTTGACGTAGTAGCCGGCGCGGCGCAGGTCTGTCAGCGGGTAAGCGACCACCTGGCCTGGCCCGTGGTACGTCACCTGGCCGCCGCGGTCGGCCTGCACGATCGGGATATTGCCAGCGGCGAGGATGTGGCCGTGCTTGCCCGCGAGGCCCTGGGTGAACACAGCCTCGTGTTCGCACAGCCACAGCACGTCGGTCGTCTCGGCCGTGCGCTCCTGCGTGAATCGTTTCATCTCTGCAAAGGTGGCTTCATAGTCGACGCGGCCGAGCCATTGCACGCCGATGGCTTCAACCGGCTGCCTTGCCGGGGCAAGCGCGTCGAGACCCGGCAGGGCGACCGTCATGGCGACTTGGCTTCCGGCCGTGCCGGCAACACACGCGTTTCGCCGATCGCAAGGGTGAAAAAGGCGTCGTCGGCCACACCCTGCGCCTTGCGGGCCACGGCAAGGTCCTTCGGCGGCTGGTCCAGTGCTTCGTCGGTCAATTGAAAGGTGCCCCAGTGCACGCCCATGCTGTGCTTGGTCTTCAGTTCGCGGTGGATGCGCACGCTCTCATCGGGGTTGACGTGCTGGTCCTGCATGAACCACCGCGGCTCGTACGCGCCGATGGGGATCAGCGCGATGTCGAAGCCGCCGCCCAATGCGTCGGTCTGGCGTGGCGCCAGGCGCTGCTGCGTGTCGATGAAGTCTTTCGAGTAGGCCGTGTCGCCCGCGAAGAAAGCATGCCAGCGCGGCGACAGCAACGCGTAGCCGCCCCACAGCGTCTGCATCTTGTCGCCGAGCCCGCGCGCGCTCCAGTGCTGGACGGGCACCAGGAAAAGCTGCACCGCATCGGGGGCATCGGAAGCAACGCCGGCGCCGTTGCGCTGAATGCGAGCGTCGGCCGCCGCGGGGGGCGCACTGCGCGGCGGTGCCCCGGCAGCGAGCGCGGGCAATGTCACGCTGTCCCACCAGTCGAGTTCGATGGCATTGGTGATGCCGCGCTCGGCCAGCCATGGCGCGATGCCGAGCGGCACGACGAACAGTGGCGAGCCGCCGGGCTGCGCCGCGAGCGCCTTGACGCTGCCTTCATCGAGGTGGTCGTAGTGGTTGTGGCTGATCACCACCACGTCGATGCGCGGCAGATCTTTCAACGCAACGCCTGGCGGCTGATAGCGCTTCGGGCCGGCAAAGGAGACGGGCGACGCGCGCTCGCCGAACACCGGATCGGTCATCACGTTCAGCCCCCCGCCCGGTGCGGGAACTTGCAGCAATACCGACGCATGGCCGATGAACGTCACGGTCGGGCGCATCTGCGCACCGGCGTTGCTCTTGAGCAGCGCAAGGTCGGGCGCAACCACCGGCGGCGGTGCGTCGGGCGGTGGCGGCAGGCCCTTGAACCACGACGGAATCTGCCACCCGATCAAGACGTCGGTGAAGAAGTTCTTGGGCTTGAACGCGACGTAGTTGTCTTGAAAGCCGTCGCGCGTGTGGTGCTTGCGCGTGGCGTCGTAGTACGGGTTCGGCGCGGTCGTGCACGCTGCTGCAAGACCGCCAGCGCACAGCAGCGCCGCCAGGTTTCGCCCCAAACCGAGAAGTTGCGCAAGCCTCAAAGGACGACCTTGACCGAAGGGTGCGAAGACAGTGCCCGATACAGGTCATCGAGCTGTTCCCGACTGGTGGCTGTGACGGTGATCGTCACGCCCAGGTAGTTGCCGGCCTTGCTGTCGCGCAGCTCGACGGTGGTCGCGTCGAAGCTCGGGTCGAACCGTTCTGCGATCTGCGTGATGGTGTGCACGAAGCCGTCGGCCTTGACGCCCATCACCTTGATCGGGAACTGGGACGGGTATTCGATCAGCGACTCTTGCTTGGTGGGATCGGGCGTGCTCATGACGGGCTCCGTAGGGTGTTTTCGTTCAGTCGTTGCGCTCAGCGGTTGCGCTGTTGCGCTGTTTCGCGTCCTGGTAGGCCGCGTACAGTTTTTGGTAGATGGGGCCGGGTCGGCCGTTGCCAATGGGGCGACCATCGAGCGTCACCACTGGCAACACTTCCTTGGTGGCAGACGACAGCAGCAATTCGTCGGCGCCGAACACTTCGTCGCGCGCGATGCGCCGCAGATCGAACGGGATGCCGCTGTCGGCGCACAGCCGTTCGAGCAAACCGTAGCGAATGCCGGCCAGCACCAGTTGGTCCTTCGGTGATCCGCTCACGCGCCCGTCTTTGACGACCCACACATTGCTGGACGACGCTTCGCTCAGGAACTCGCCGCGGAACATCACGGTCTCGGTGGCGCCGGCCTCGACGCTGATCTGCCGCGCCAGCACTGCGCCCAGCAGGCTCGTGGCCTTGATGTGCGCCTTTTGCCAGCGAAAGTCATCGGCCGTGACGCAGGCGACACCGGCGGCGCGCACTGCATCGGGTACCGGCTTCATCGGGTTGACCATCGCGAACACAGTGGGCACCAGGCCCTTCGGCATTGCGTGATCGCGCAACGCCACGCCGCGGGTCACCTGGTAATAGACCGTCTGCGGCAACGTGCCGCCGGGCGCTGCGAGCTTCGCAGTGATCTCCCGCCACTGGTCGAGCGCCAACGGGTTATCGATCTGCAATTCGGCCAGAGAGCGGCCGAGCCGCGCCATGTGTTCGTCGAAGCAGAAAGGTCGGCCTTCATAGACCGGTACGACTTCGTAGACACCGTCGCCGAAGATGAAGCCCCGGTCGAGCACGCTTACTTTGGCATCGCGCAGCGGGGTGTACTCGCCATCGAGATAGCAAAGCGTGTCGGGCAGGGCGTTGGCGATCGGATGCATTCAAGAATTATGGTGGGCGCGCCCCGATGTGGTTTAGTCAAGGCAATGGTTCCGTTCCTGTTGCACGTTTTGCGCGTTGGCGTGCGGTCGTGCCTGGAAAGGCATTGGTTTTACTTATAATCAATGGCTTTGTAGAAATTCCTGATCGCTCTGCGCTGTCCTCGGGCTTCATTTCAATGAAAACATTTGCCCGGGACGACGTGGACACTTTTGACAAGCAAGTAAACGACCAGGAAGCTGACTTCAAGCCGCTCACGGCCGAAGAGGCGCAGGCGTTGAGGGCTGAGAGCCCGTCGGTTTCCCCCTGGAGGGTGATCGCGGGTCAGTTGGTGGTCGGGGTGCTGGTGGCTTTGGCCGCCTGGGGCCTGACCGGGAGGCAAAATCTGGGTTGGTCGGCCGGGTACGGCGCACTGGCAGTGGTCATTCCCGCTGCGGTGTTCGCGCGGGGGCTGACCGGCAAGTTTTCTTCCCTGAATCCGGGCACTGCGGTGTTTGGTTTCTTTTTGTGGGAAATGGTCAAGATGGCCTTGTCGCTCGCGATGTTGATCGCAGCGCCAAGGCTGATTACGGCGCTGAGCTGGCCTGCGATGCTGGTCGGTTTGGTGGTGACAATGAAGGCGGCCTGGCTGGCGGTGGTGTTAACGCCCCGGCGCCGGCAACAACGAGACGAGTAACGGAATGGCTGCTGAAAACGCTGCGGAACATGGACCAACAGCTGGTGAATACATCGTTCACCACTTGACGCATCTGCAAAGCTCCAAGCCGGGTGGCGTGGCCGATCTTTCGGTCTTCAATTTCGATTCGCTGTTCTTTTCGATCGCGCTCGGCGTGCTGGGTTGTTTTTTCCTTTGGCTCGCCGCGCGCAAGGCGACGTCCGGTGTTCCCGGTCGCTTTCAGGCCTTCGTCGAACTGCTCGTCGAAATGGTGGACCAGCAGGCCAAGGGCATCGTGCACAACGCCAAGAGCCGCAAGTTCGTCGCGCCGCTCGCACTGACGATCTTCGTGTGGATCTTCATGCTCAACGCGATGGACTTGTTCCCCGTCGATCTGTTCCCGTTCATCTGGGAAAAGATCTACGGTGCGGCCGGTGGCGATCCGCATCACGCCTACCTGCGCGTGGTGCCGACAGCCGACTTGTCGATCAGCATGGGCATGTCGGTCGCGGTGCTGCTGATCTGCCTCTACTACAACATCAAGATCAAGGGTCTGGGCGGCTGGGTTCACGAACTCTTCACCGCACCCTTTGGCAACCACTGGGCGCTGTACCCTTTCAACTTCGCGATGCAGATCATCGAGTTCGTCGCCAAGACGGTCTCGCACGGCATGCGGCTGTTCGGCAACATGTACGCCGGCGAACTGATCTTTTTGCTGATCGCCCTGATGGGCGGCGCCTGGTCGCTGTCGGCGACCGGTATCCTGCTGGCGCTGGGTCACATCGTGGCCGGTACGGCTTGGGCCATCTTCCACATCCTGATCATCACGCTGCAAGCCTTCGTGTTCATGATGCTGGCACTTGTCTACGTGGGTCAGGCCCACGATCACCACTGATCGACACTGACCTCACCGATCTTCGGATCGATGCTGTTTCGTTTTCTGTTTTCTCTGTTTTCTGTTTCTCGTCAACCAAAGTCCTCTAGGAGTCATCATGGAAGTTATTAGCTTTGTTGCACTGGCCGCCGGCCTCATCATCGGTCTGGGCGCTGTGGGCGCATGCATCGGCATCGGCATCATGGGCAGCAAGTACCTCGAGTCGGCTGCACGCCAACCCGAACTCATGGGCGAACTGCAAACCAAGATGTTCCTGCTGGCCGGTCTGATCGACGCTGCGTTCATTATCGGTACCGGTATCGCGCTGTGGTTCGCTACGGCCAACCCGTTCCTGGCGCAAATCGCCAACCTGCCCAAGTAAGTCTTTCTCGTCGGACCTTCGATGTCGTTTCCCTGTTTTTCACTGGTGAGATGGCCTCGGTTTCAATCCCATAGAGAGGGTAAAAAGTGAGCATTACCGGTACCCTGATCGTTCAGATGATCGTGTTCCTGATCCTGGTCGGGTTCACGATGAAGTTCGTGTGGCCGCCGATCGTGAAGGCGCTCGACGAGCGCGCTGCGAAGATCGCCGAAGGTCTCGCTGCCGCCGACAAGGCCAAGTCCGAACTGACCGCCGCCAACAAGCGCGTGGAAGTCGAACTCGGCCAGGCACGCAACGAGTCCGCGCAACGTGTGGCCGATGCCGAACGTCGCGCGCAGGCCATCATCGAAGAAGCCAAGTCGCGTGCGACCGAAGAGGGCAACAAGATCGTTGCCGCCGCTCGCGTCGAAGCCGACCAGCAAGCGCTGAAGGCGCGCGAGGCATTGCGCGAGCAAGTCGCCGCACTGGCCGTCAAGGGCGCAGAGCAGATCCTGCGCAAGGAAGTGAATCCGGCCGTTCACGCCGATTTGCTCGCCCGGCTGCAGACCGAGCTTTGAAGCACCATGGCTGAACTCGCCACCATCGCACGTCCTTACGCCGAGGCGCTGTTCAAGGCGTCGTCGTCGAACCTCGGCGCCACCAGCGCCTGGCTCGACAAGCTGGCCGTGATCTCGACCGACCCGGAACTGTTGCAATTCGCCAGTGGCCCGCGGACGACGACCGAGCAAGTGCTCGGCATCGTCGCCAGTGCCAATGGCGCGCCGTTGCCGGCGCCTGCACAGAACTTTCTCGGTGCCTTGCTGGACAACGGTCGCTTCTCGGTGCTGCCGGAAATTGCGAGGCAGTTCCGCGCACTCGCGAACGCTCAGAGCGGTTCGTCGGACGCCATCGTCTACAGCGCATTTCCGATCGACGACGCGGCCCTGGTCGGCGTGTCTGCCGCACTTGAAAAGCGCTTCGGCCGCAAGCTGCAGGTGACGGTCGAGCAAGAGCCGGCGCTCATCGGCGGCATTCGTGTGGTGGTCGGCGACGAGGTGCTCGACACCTCCGTCAAGGCACGCCTCGAACAAATGAAAGTTGCGCTGGCGGCCTGACGGTCTTCAGCCTCCAGCCCTTTACAAAGAAAGAAGGAAAGAGTCATGCAACTCAATTCCGCAGAAATTTCCGAGCTGATCAAGAGCCGCATCGAAGGCCTTGGCGTCAGCGCGAACATTCGCAACGAAGGCACCGTCGTGTCGGTGACCGATGGCATCGTGCGCGTGCATGGCCTGTCGGACGCGATGCAGGGCGAAATGCTCGAGTTCCCGCCAAGCGCTGACGGCACGCCGTCGTTCGGCCTGGCGCTGAACCTCGAGCGCGACTCGGTCGGCGCCGTGATCCTGGG
>CAXTCC010000216.1:5756-6850 GCA_964242015.1 uncultured Variovorax sp. | reverse complement strand
TGTTTATCAATGGAAGATGCGGCAATAAAGTTGCCTTCTTGGTTCGCAACCCGCGGTCCAACACCTCACCAGGAAAAATCATGACTCAGTCCCTCCAAGGAAAAGTGGCGTTGGTCACCGGCGCATCCCGTGGCATTGGCGCCGCCATTGCCCGGCGCTTGGCAGCCGAAGGCGCCGACGTGGCTTTCAACTATGCGAAGTCGCCCGAACGCGCTCAAGCCGTCGTTCACGACATCGAAGCCATGGGGCGTCGGGCACTGGCCGTCGCCACGGACCAAGGCGACCGCATGGCTGTCGCAGCGTTGGTCAAAACGGCCCATGCGCATTTGGGACGGCTGGACATCCTGGTCAACAGCGCCGGCGTGTTCGTGACGGGCGTGATCGGCGATCCGGACGCGGACCTCGCCGAACTGGATCGCCAGCAAGCCATCAACGTCGGCGGCGTCGTGTCTGCGGTGCGTGCAGCCGTGCCTTTGTTGTCGGACGGTGGTCGCATCATTTCCATCGGCACGATGTTCGCCAGCCGCGCGCCCTTCCCCGGTGTGGGCGACTACGCCGCGAGCAAGGCCGCGGTCGCTGCGTACAGCCGCGCGTGGGCCCGCGATCTGGGTCCGCGCCAGATCACGGTCAACACGATCCAGCCGGGCCCGGTCAACACCGAGTTGAACCCGGAAACCAGCGACATGGCCACGTTGGTCAAGCAGATGACGGCCCTGGGTCGATACGGTCAGCCCGAGGAGATCGCTGGCGTGGTGGCGTTCCTGGCAGGTCCGGACGCGGCCTACATCACCGGTGCGACCCTGAACGTCGACGGCGGCCAGAACAGCTGAGCGTGCTTCGGCATACTTGCGAAAGACGCACATGGAACACGATTTCTACTGGATCAGCGGCAGCCCGAATTCCTGGCGCGCGATGCTGGCGCTCGAGCACAAAGCGGTTGCCTACACCTCGCACCGATTGGACCCGAGCAAGCGGGAGCAGAAGGATGCCGCGTTCCTTGTCCTCAATCCATTGGGCACCGTGCCGGTACTCAAGTTGGGCGGGACCGTGATCACTGAATCCATCGCGATCATGGCGTACCTGGAGCGCGCATT
>CAXTCC010000216.1:4572-5656 GCA_964242015.1 uncultured Variovorax sp. | reverse complement strand
TTGCTTCGATTGGGCAGCCACCCGAGCGCGCTGGCGCTGGATCTGGAGTTCGACGAGGCGCGGCCCAGCTACCCCGCCATCGCCGAATGGCTTGCGCGTCTTGAAATGATGCCGGCCTACCAGGCTTCGTATCCGCCGCATTGGCGGCTTACCCCGCCGGGCTGATGGAATGGCAAGCGATTCGCGTTGTGCGGTTTCGGGCCAATCAATGCGTCGACTGCAACCCCCGCGCGTTGGCCAGCAAACGCGACGAATCCCGCGCAGGCGACAGCCCGAAAGCCCGCGCGTATTCGCGACTGAACTGGCTCGGACTTTCATAGCCCACGTCGAGCGCGGCCGTGGTGACGTTCCGGCCGCCGGTGACCAACAGCTTGCGCGCCTGCAGCAAGCGAATGCGCTTCTGGTACTGCACCGGGCTCAAGGCGGTCACCGCCTTGAAGTGACGGTGAAAGGCCGACACGCTCATCGCAGCCTTGTCCGCCAGGTCCTCGACACGCAGTTGCAACGCGAAGTCGCGCCGTATCCACTGGATGGCGAGGCTCACGCGCGCCATGGCGGAATCGGGCGAGGCGATGTCGCGCAGCATGCCGCCGTGCGGCCCTTGCAGCACGCGATAGAGGATCTCCCTCTCATACCCTGGCGCCAGTGCCGCGATGTCCGAAGGCCGATCCATCAAGCGCAGCATGCGGACCCAGGCATCCATCAGTTCGGAGGTGACCTTGGCGACCGAAAACCCGTTGGTAGATCGCTCTGCCGGCCTGTCGGTCGCGGCAGCTTCAGGCAAGTCCTGCAGCAAGGTGGCCAGGAGGCTCGGCTCCAGTGTCAGCGCCACCGCCAGGTACGGCTCGCCGGTGGAGGCCGGCCGCACCGCGCCCACCGCCGGCAGGTCGATCGACATGACGAAATAGGTGGCCGGGTCGTAGTGCAGCGTCTGTTCGCCCACCGTGATCGACTTGCTCCCTTGCAGAATGAGGTTGACCATCGGCTCGTAGACGGCGCTCAGCTCGTGCTCGGGGATCTTGCCCTGCACCATGGCGACCCGCGGGATGCCTGTTTCGGTCAGGCGGTTCTGTGCCTTCGAGGC
>CAXTCC010000216.1:0-4472 GCA_964242015.1 uncultured Variovorax sp. | reverse complement strand
GCCGCGTTGATGTCGACCTGGGCCCGTGACCGCTTCGACGCGTTGGTCAACAACGCGGGCTACGGTCTCTTCAACCCGATCGAGCGCGTCACCGAAGCGGAGTTCGACGGCCTGTTGAACGTGCACCTCAAGGGACCGTTCTTCCTGACGCAGGCGCTGCTGCCCTTGATGGCCGACGGCGGCCACATCGTCAACGTGACCAGTGCGACCACGCGGGTGGCGACAGCGGGGGTGGCGCCTTACGCCGCATTCAAGGGCGGGCTGGAAGTGCTGACGCGCTACATGGCCAAGGAGTTCGGCGAGCGCCGCATCCGCGCCAACTCGATCGCTCCCGGTGCCATCCGCACCGAGCTCGGCGGCGGCTTGAACGACGAGTTCGAAGCCATCCTCGCCAAGCAGACGGCGCTGGGCCGCGTCGGCGAGCCTGAAGATGTCGGCGGTGCGATCGCCAACCTGCTGTCGCCGGACAGCGGCTGGATCAACGCGCAGAACATCGAAGTCGCCGGTGGCTACAACATCTGAACGGACGGAACCCATGCTCGATCACATCTTTCTCTCGGTCAGCGACACCCATCGCTCTGTCGCTTTCTACACAGCGGCACTGGCGCCGCTGGGCATCGCCCACCAGCATGACTACGCCGGCAAGGACGGCCCGCCAGGACATCCGGACCTCAAAGGATTCGGAGCCGACGGACGCGTGTTCTTCTGGTTGCGTGACGGTGGTGCCGACGGGCGTGCCGTGCACGTCGGCTTCGTCGCGAAGGGCGCCGCCGAAGTGGACGCCGCCTATGCGGCCGCCATTGCCGCGGGCGCTACCGACAACGGCGCGCCCGGCGCACGTCTGCACTACGACCCGCGCTACTACGCAGCCAACGTGCTGGACCCGGATGGCTACAGCCTGGAGTTCGTCTACAAGAGCTGGCAGCAGTCGCAGGCATGACCGAGCTCGACCTGGCCATGAATGAGCGGCTCAAGCAGGAGCCGCCATCGCCTCTTCCAGGACCTCGCACGTCGTGCGCAAGCCATCGTGTGCTTGCATGCGAACCGCCAACCGTTCGCATGCGGTCCGCATCGCCGGATTGTCGAACAGCCCTCGGAGCGCCGTGTCCAGCCGGGTTCCCCGGTAAGAGCGCGGCAACAGTTCCGTTGCCACGCCCAAGCGGCAGGCCCGACTGGCGTTGTCGAACTGGTCGTACGCCATGGGCCGGATGAGCTGCGGAATGCCTGCCTGAAGCGCCTGGCTCAGGGTGCCGATGCCGCCGTGGTGCACCACGGCGGCCGCGAATGGGAAGAGTTGGCTGAACGATGCATAGGGCACATGGATTGCGCCTGGCGGCAGGGTGCCGGGGAGTTGGCTGCGCTGCCCCGCGATCAGGATGCTGCGCAGGTCGAGCCGCTGGCAGGCCGCGGCTGACTCGGCATAGAAACGCTCGGAGGTGGTGTTCGCCGTGCCGGCGGTGAACACCACCGGCGCCGGACCCGCTTCGATGAACGCACGGAGTTCTGGCGAAAGCACGCCTGCCTGCTCACCGTCGTACATCGGGAAGCCCGTCAGCTTCAGGTCTGCGGGCCAATCGGGCTGACGCGGTGCCAGCCACTCGGGGAACATGCCGACAGTCACGGTCGCCTGGTGAATCCATTTGTCGAAGACACGCCGGACAGGAGCCAGGCCGAGCCCGGTGCGGAGCTCATTGAGCGGCACACCGAATGCCGGATCCAGCAAACGTCGGTCCATCAACGCCCATGTCGCCTGCTTGATGGCACGCGGCCAGTGTTCGAAGTGCCCGAGCGGCGACATTCGAGGCGCCAGATGGTCGGAGCGAAAGATCGAGGGCGCGAGATGCACTGCGGCGAACGGCAATCGCTGAACTTCGGCCAGCAGACGCGGCGCGAATGCCAGCGACGAACCCACAAGCAATGTGTCGCCTGCCAGCACGTCGCGCGCCATGGCGGAGAAGGTGGGCATGACCGTTGCCATGCCACGTTGCGCGATCATGGCCATGCCGGCCCGGGATTTCGTCGCCCGCCGGTCGGCCAGGACGTCGCGGGCCAGTTGGGCATCGCTCGTCTCGACGAAGGCGAGACCGGCGTCGCTGACCAGTGCGCTGAAGAGCCCGTTCCCGTACAGGCGGACATCGTGGCCGCGCTCCTGCAACGCGCGACCGAGGCCGACGAAGGGCAGCGTGTCGCCATGGCTGCCCGCCGCGGAAATCAGGACGCGCAACGCGGCGTCCCGTGCGGAGTGTGCAGACTCACCCTGCCTTCAATCGGCAAGCTGCTCGCACGATCCGGCTCACCGGGTTCGGCTCCATGTCCCGAAACAGCATCGGCCGCGGATTGCCGCCGTAATCCGCCACGGTGTGCGGCTCGCCCTGCCACAACGGCTGTGCGTAGTAGCGAGCCTGCACATAGGCAGCGCGCCTCGCCTGGCAATCGAAGACGACTTGCGACTCGTAGGAGCGATAGGGAATGTTGTCCCAGTTGACGCGCTCCGCCGATCGATTCACCCGCACGTTCATTCGCTTGGCGGCCGGCCGGCTGTCGCCTTCGTCGCCGATCGCCACCGGGTCGACCTGAACCGTGTTGGCGACCGGATCTGCCGGGTTGCCCGCGACGGTGAACCACTCGGTCTGTACCCGGATGTCCCCTGGTGCCTGCGCCGGTGTTTGCGCATGCGCCACGGATGCGACCGAACCCACTGCCAGCACCACGCACACCAACCCGAGCTTCATTTTTCGCCTCCTCAAAAAAATCCGATGTACGAACGCTGAACGGCTTTTCAAGACGCGCTCCCCAGCCGCTGCAACGCCTCCAGCGACCGCAATTCGATGCGGCCGTAGCCTAACCCGATCACTCGATCCTTCGCCAGTGCATTCAGTTCCTTGGAGAGGGTCTGCCGCGTGACGCCGAGCATCATTGCCAGCGCCTCTTGCGGCAGCCTGACGCTGCGCCGGGGCTCGGCTGCCTGCGTCGCGTCGCCGCGGGCCAGCGTGAGCAGACGGCGCGCCACGCGCGCGCGCAAGCCGCGCAAGGTGGCGTCTTCCATCATCGCGTAGAGGCCTCGCACCCGCGCTGCCAACAGGGCCGCAATGGCGGTGGCAAACGCCACATCCCGCATCTGCTGCGCGAAGGTTTCGGGTGGCACCACCAGCAGGTCGAGAGCGGTCAGCGCAGTGGCGTCGTGCGTGCGCGGCGAGCCGTCGATGAGCGTGATCTCGCCGAACCAGTTGCCGGGCTCGAGCACCGCGAGGATGGCTTCGCGGCCATCTTGCCGCAGCGTCGAAATCTTGATGCGCCCGGCCGCCAGCCCGTGAAAGCCGCCACCCGTCGACGGCGACGCATCGCCCTGGCGGAACACCATCGCGCCCTTCGGCAAATGCACCAGTTCGGCGGCCCCGAGCAACGCATCGCGTTGCGCGCGAGGGATGCCGGCGAACCACGGATTGGCCTCCATCGCGGCACGATGTGTCGACGAAAGGCGGGGTTTTAGAAGAGCCGGCATGGGGTTGAAATGGACATTTAACCGCGCGATGGACCGGGGGTTTACCAGAGGCGATTATTGTCAAATTCTTGACAGTTGCACAGCAGGTGCAGGTCTACAGTGGCCGCAGCGCCCCCCACACACAACAACGGAAGACAAACACGATGAATGCACGAGCGAACTTCGTCCGCATGCAGGACAGCACACGCGAAGACTGGCAAACGATCGGCGGTGAATTCATGCAGTTCGCCGGTGGCCTGCCGGAGCGCGTGGTCAAGCATCTGCAGATCCTCGAAGGCGACTACGGCGGCTTTCCGATCGACCGCTACACGCACTCGCTGCAGACCGCGACGCGCGCACTGCGAGATGGCCGCGACGACGAGTACGTGGTGTGCGCGCTGCTGCACGACATCGGCGACACGCTCGGCTCGTTCAACCACCCGGACATCGCGGCCGCCATCCTGAAGCCCTTCGTCACCGAAGAGAACCTGTGGATGGTGCAGCACCACGGTATCTTCCAGGGCCACTACTTCTTTCATCACATCGGGCTGGATCGCGACATGCGCGACAACTTCAAGCAGAGCCCGCACTACGACCGCACCGCCGAGTTCTGCGAGCTCTACGACAACCCGGCTTTCGACGCCACGGCCGAGACACTGCCGATCGCCGAGTTCATGCCGATGCTGCAGCGCGTGATGGCGCAACCGCGGCAGAGCATCTACAAGACAGCACTCAAGACCCCCGAAACCGTCTGAAGGAACACCCCATGAACGCCAGCACCCAGAACCTGAAGCAACTCGTCTCCGCCGAAGAATGGCAACTGCGGGTCGACCTCGCCGCCTGCTATCGCCTGGTGGCGCTCTACGGCTGGAGCGACCTCGTCTTCACGCACATCACCGCGCGCATCCCCGGCCCGGAGCACCACTTCCTGATCAATCCGTACGGCCTGATGTTCGACGAGATCACCGCGTCGAGCCTGGTCAAGATCGAC
>CAXTCC010000215.1:2834-6855 GCA_964242015.1 uncultured Variovorax sp. | reverse complement strand
CGCCTCGGCTCCGAGCAGTACCAGCAACTGCTGGCCGATGCCGAAGCCGACCTGGAAGCCATCGCGCTGTCGATCGAAACCGACAAGGTGCGCATCCCCGGCATGCAGGGCGAGATCGATCGGTTGCACCGCGAAGTCGCTGCCCTCGGCGCGGTCAATCTGGCGGCGCTCGACGAGCTGGCCACGGCCAGCGAACGCAAGACCTTCCTCGATGCGCAGTCGGCCGACTTGAACGAAGCCATCGGCACGCTCGAAGACGCGATCCGCAAGATCGACGGCGAAACGCGCGAACTGCTCGGTGGCACTTTCAAGATCGTCAACGAGCATTTCGGCCGCATGTTCCCGGAACTGTTCGGCGGCGGCAACGCGCGTTTGGTGATGACCGGCGATGAAATCCTGGACGCCGGCGTGCAGGTGCTGGCGCAGCCTCCGGGCAAGAAGAACCAGACCATCCATCTGCTGTCGGGCGGCGAGAAAGCGCTGACCGCCATCGCGCTGGTTTTCGCGATCTTTCAGCTGAATCCCGCGCCGTTCTGCCTGCTGGACGAAGTCGATGCACCGCTCGACGATGCCAACACCGAGCGCTATGCCAAACTCGTGACCGCCATGAGCCGCGAGACCCAGTTCCTCTTCATCAGCCACAACAAGATCGCCATGGAAATGGCCGAACAATTGATCGGGGTCACGATGCAGGAGCAGGGCGTGTCGCGCATCGTGGCAGTCGACATGGACGCTGCAGTGTCCATGGTCGAAGCGGCTTGAAAGCGAACAGACCATGAGCAGTCTCACGATCGCGCTGGCGATTCTCGGCGGTTTGTTTCTCGCGGCCGTCATCGGCTACGACGCCTGGATGTCGCGCCGCAATTCTCCGAAGCAACCCGACAACGTCGATGGCGAGCCGTACCGCGCGACGATGCCGGTGCCGCTCTCGCCGGAAGACCCGGTGCTCTATGTCGAGCCGCATCAGGTGCCGGGCAACGAGCGGCACGAGCCGCTGTTCGACCCCGACCTGCCGGCGCCCACGGCGTTGCCCATTCCGTCGGCCGACCGCCGCGGTGGGCTCGATCCGCTGATCGATGTCATCGCTCCCGTGTCGCTCGACGGGCTGGCGTCCGGCGATGCCGCGATCGCCGCCATGCCGTCGACGCGACGTGCCGGCAGCAAGCCGGTCGCCGTCGAAGGCCTGAACGAACACACCGGCGAGTGGGAATTGCCGGCACCGGGCCAGCGTTACGGCGCCTTCCAGGTCGGCGTGCAGCTGGCCAACCGCACCGGTGCGCTCAACGAGATCGAGTATTCGGAGTTCGTCGTCAAGGCCCAGGCTTTTGCCGATGCGCTCAACGGCGCACCGGAGTTTCCGGAGATGCTCGACGAGGTGGCGCGGGCCCGCGAGCTCGATCAGTTCGCCAGTGCGCACGATGCCCAACTCGGCTTCGTGCTGCGCGCGCTGCATGCGGCGTGGAGCCCCGGCTACGTGCAGCAAAACGCGGCGCGGCTCGGTTTCGTCGCCGGCATCATCCCCGGCCGCATGGTGTTGCCGACATCGGAGATCGGCTTGCCGCCGATCCTCGGTCTGTCGTTCGATACGCAAGCTGCGCTGGCCGATGACCCGGCGCAGTCGGCCATTCGCGAACTGACATTGAGCCTCGACGTGCCCCAGGTGGACCGCAGCGAACGGCCCTTCGAGCGCATGCGCGAAGCCGCGGCGACGCTGGCGCGCGAGATGGACGGCGTGGTCACCGATGGCGACGGCCAGCTGCTGCGCGACGACACGATGGACGTCATCGGCGCCGATCTGGAGCAGTTGTACGACACGCTCGAATCGCGCGATCTGGCGGCCGGCACGCCACTGGCGCGCAGGCTGTTCAGCTGAGACCCCGGACTTTTTCGAACGGTTCCCGGAGACACACGATGACGACGCGCGATCAGGCCGCAAAGAAGGCTGACGGCGACCCGGCACGCGAAGCCGCAGCGCTGACCGAAAAGCTGCGTCATCACGCGCACCGGTATTACGTGCTCGACGCGCCCGAACTGCCCGACGCCGAGTACGACAAGCTGTTCCAGCGGCTGCAGGCGATCGAAGCCGAACATCCCGAGCTGCGCACGCCCGATTCGCCGACGCAACGGGTCGGTGGCAAGGTGCTCGAAGGCTTCGTCAAGATCCGCCACACCGTGCCGATGTTGTCGATCCGCACCGAGACCGACATCACCTCGACCGGTGCGAGCGCCTTCGACGCACGCGTGCGGCGCGAGCTCGGCCTGGCCGAAGACGCGGAGCAGATTTCTTACGTATGCGAGTTGAAGTTCGATGGCCTCGCCATCAACCTGCGCTACGAGAACGGCGTGCTGGTGCAGGCCGCCACGCGCGGTGATGGTGAAGTGGGCGAAGAGGTCACGCAGAACATCCGCACCGTGCAGCAGATTCCATTGAAGCTCGCGGGCGCAACGCCACCGCCGCCGGTGGTCGAGGTGCGTGGCGAGGTCTACATGAAGCGCGCCGACTTCGATGCACTCAACGAGCGACAGCGCGAGAAGATCGCGGCCGGCCAGAAGAACGAGAAGGTGTTCGTCAATCCGCGCAATGCGGCCGCCGGCGCGGTGCGGCAACTCGATCCGGCGATCGCGGCGGCCCGGCCCTTGAGCTTCTTCGCCTACGGCCTCGGCGAGGTGTCACCGCCCGATCAAGGCGGGCCGGATTGCCCGACGCAGTTCGACTGGTTGCAGCAGTTTCATGCCTGGGGCTTTCCGGTCGCCACGCAAACGGCGCGTGCGACAGGCGCTGTCGAGCTGATCGCGTTCCACGAGAACATCGGGCGCCAGCGCGACGCCTTGCCGTACGACATCGACGGCGTGGTCTACAAGGTCGACAGCGTCGAGCTGCAGAGAAAGCTCGGCTTCGTGTCGCGAGAGCCGCGTTGGGCGGTGGCGCACAAGTACCCGGCGCAAGAGCAGCTGACGAAGGTGCTGGCGATCGAGATTCAGGTCGGTCGCACCGGCAAGCTCACGCCGGTCGCCAAGCTGGCGCCGGTGTTCGTCGGCGGCGTGACGGTGACCAACGCCACGCTGCACAACGAAGACGAGACCCGACGCAAGGACGTGCGCGTCGGCGACACGGTCATCGTGCGTCGCGCGGGCGATGTGATTCCCGAGGTCGTCGGCCTCGCGCCCGACAGCGCCGCGTTGCCGGAAGCGCAGCGCGGCCCGGTCTTCACCATGCCGCGCAAGTGCCCGATCTGCGGCTCCGATGCGGTGCGCGAAGAGGACGAAGTCGACTATCGTTGCACCGGCGGCCTGTTCTGCGCGGCCCAGCGCAAAGAGGCGATATTGCACTTCGCGGCACGCCGCGCGGTCGAGGTCGAAGGCCTGGGCGACAAGCTGGTCGAGCAACTGGTCGACGCCAATTTGATTCGCACCTTGCCCGATCTGTACAAGCTCGGTTTCACCACGCTGGCCGGGCTGGATCGCATGGCGGACAAGTCGGCGAAGAACATCGTCGACGCGCTCGAGAAATCGAAGAACACCACGCTGCCGCGCTTCCTGTTCGGGCTTGGCGTGCGACACGTCGGCGAGAGCACCGCGAAAGACCTGGCCAAGCATTTCGGCAAGCTCGACGCCATCATGGACGCGACCGAAGCGGAACTGCTCGAAGTCAACGACGTGGGCCCGGTGGTCGCGCAAAGCCTGCGGACGTTTTTCGATCAACCGCACAACCGTGAAGTGGTCGAGCAGCTTCGCGCTTGCGGGCTGACATGGAAAGAAGGCGAGCCGGCGCCGCGCACGGCGTTGCCGCTGGCCGGCAAGACCTTCGTGATCACCGGGACCTTGCCGACCCTGACCCGCGACGAGGCCAAGGACAAGCTCGAAGCGGCAGGCGCCAAGGTGGCCGGTTCGGTCAGCAAAAAGACCGACTATGTCGTGGCCGGTGAAGAAGCGGGCAGCAAGCTGGAGAAGGCGCAGACGCTCGGCGTCGCCGTGATCGACGAGGGCGGGATGCTCGCGTTGCTGGCGGGTGGCGGATAGC
>CAXTCC010000215.1:0-2734 GCA_964242015.1 uncultured Variovorax sp. | reverse complement strand
GGCTGCTTTACGCAGCGTTACCCAGCTTCACACAAGCTGCGTCAACAGTGGCAGTTCACCAGCGTTGGAGGGTTCTCAACAGGAGATCCCCATGAAACATCTGCGCTCCATTGCCGTCGCCGCCACAGCCGGCACCGTGCTGCTCCTCACCGGCTGCGTCGTAGCGCCGCCGGGTTATCCGGGCTACCAGGGCTACAACGAGTACGGACAAGCGGTCTATGCCCAGCCGGGCCCCGTGGTCGTTCCGGCGCCGGCAGTCTCCATCGGCATCGGGGGCTACTATCGTGGCGGTGGCTACAACCGTGGCTACTACGGCGGCCGCGGCGGGTACTACGGTCATGGCGGCTGGCGCTGATGCGTCGGCCGTGATCGCACAGTCGAACGTCCGCTGACCGCGCCAGCGCAGCGCGATGCACGCGCTGCGTCGACTTTCGGCGCCGGTGTTCGGTGCATGAGGAATTCCTGATGGCAAGAAGTATTCGAATCGCAGCCGCCTGGGCGGCGGGCATCGCAAGTGCGCTGGTGTTGAGTGGCTGTGCGGTCGCGCCGGCCGGGTCGGTCGTGTACACCGATACCGGCTATCCCACGTATTCCACTCCGTATTACGCCGACCCGCTGGTCGTCGCGCCGCCGGTCTATCTGGGCCTCTACGGCAACTACGGCTACTCCGGGTACTACGGTGGTCGCGGCTACTACGGTGGGCGGCCGGGTTACTGGAATCGTCCGGGGGCTTACGGCCGACCCGGCTTCGGCCCGAGGCCAGGCTTCGGGCCGCGCCCCGGCTTCGCGCCCCGAGCTGGCTTCGGCGGCGGTCGACCCGGCTTTCGGGGTGGACGCGGTGGCGGCTTTCGCCGCTGAACGTGTCGGGTCGGCGTCGTGATTTGAACGCCATGACATCGGCGTCGCGATAATCGCCGCATGGCCATTTGCGAAATTTTGAAGATGGGCGACCCCCGCTTGCTGCGCATCGCGCAACCGGTGGCCGCATTCGATACCGACGAGCTGCACCTGCTGGTGCGCGACATGTTCGAGACCATGCATTCGGTGAGCGGCGCCGGCCTGGCCGCACCGCAGATCGGCGTCGATCAGCAACTGGTGATCTTCGGCACCGACGCTGTCAATCCACGCTACCCGGATGCGCCCGTCGTGCCGCGCACCGTGCTCGTCAACCCGATCATCACGCCGCTGGGCGACGAAGAAGAAGAGGGCTGGGAGGGTTGCCTTTCAGTGCCCGGCCTGCGTGGGGTGGTGCCGCGCTTCGCCAACATTCGCTATACCGGTTTCGACCCTTATGGCGACCCGATCGACCGCACGGTGAGCGGCTTCCATGCGCGGGTCGTGCAGCACGAGGTCGACCACTTGCTCGGCAAGCTGTACCCGATGCGCGTGCGCGACTTCTCGCGCTTCGGCTTCACCGAGGTCCTGTTTCCAGGCCTCGATGCGAGTGAAGACGACTAATTGAACCGGCCGGTGCGGCCACCCAGACTGAAGCCGCCTGCGCCCAAAAAGCCGACCGCGACCGCCGCCGCCAGGAACATGCCTTGCAGCTCGAGTTGCCAGCCGCCTTGCTTGTTCAAAACGCTCAGGTCGCCCATGTGCACGAGGTAGAAGGCGAACAACATGTTGATCGCAATGACCCATGCCGCAGGCCGGGTGAAGAAGCCGATGATGATCAGCGCCGGCGCCAGCACCTCGCCGATATAGGCGCCATAGGCCAGCATCGGCGGCAGGCCGTGCGACGTCAGCTGGCTGGAAACGAAACCGACGCCGCCTTTCAATTTGGCGAGGCCATGCAGCAGGATGAGGATGCCGAGGGCCAGTCGCAGGATCAGCTTGCCGGTGTCATCGCTTCGGGTCATTGAGTTTCTCCGTTATCAGGTTGAGGTGCGGGGATGTTAATGAACTGCGGGCCGCATCCTGCGTACACTGCCGAAAATCGTTCTTCGCACCTTCAGGCTCTAAATAAAAACACCATGAAAAGCATTCGTCCGACGCTCGTATCGGCTGCCGCCGCAGCCCTTTCCATCCTCGCGCTCGGCGCCACGACATCGGCCATCGCCGGCAAGACGCTCGATGCGGTCAAAGCACGTGGCACCGTCAAGTGCGGCGTGACCAACGGCGTGGCCGGATTCTCTGCACCCGACACGCAAGGCAACTGGTCGGGCCTGGACGTCGACAACTGCCGCGCCATCGCCGCCGCTGTACTGGGCGATCCGAAGAAGGTCGACTTCGTGCCGCTCAATTCGCAGCAGCGCTTCTCTGCCTTGCAAGCCGGCGAGGTCGACATCCTGGCCCGCAACACGACCTGGAACCTGACACGCGATGCCTCGCTCGGCTTCAACTTCACGACCATCAACTACTACGACGGCCAGGGCTTCCTGGTGCCGAAGAAGATCAAGGTGACGAGCGCCAAGCAGCTCAAGGGCGCGACCATCTGCACGCAGTCGGGCACCACCAACGAGAAGAACGTGTCGGACTGGTTCAAGGCGCAGAACATCCCGATCAAGACGGTTGTCTTCGAGAGCTTCGAAGCCTCGTTCAAGGCCTTCTTCGCGGGCCGCTGCCAGGCTTTCACGACCGATGCTTCTGCACTTGCCGGGCTGCGCAACAAGGAGGCACCCAATGCAGACGACTACCTCATCCTGCCCGAGCTGATCTCCAAGGAGCCGCTCGCGCCGCTGGTGCGCCGTGGCGACGACGAGTGGTTCGCCATCGCCAAGTGGGTGCCCAACGC
>CAXTCC010000214.1:0-6946 GCA_964242015.1 uncultured Variovorax sp. | reverse complement strand
GCACCCTGCGCGGCGCCTGCGGCCAGCAGGTCGAGCGACTGCCAACCGCTGTCGCCCAGCCGATGCAGCTTGACGAGGTCGAAGTCGTCGATGCCTTCGTCTTCCTGAATCTCGTTGACGAACCGGACGAAGGCGCCTTCGCTCAAGCCGAGCGCTTGCGCCCGTACGACGATCGTGCGCCCGGGCGGCACGTCGCGGATGAGTTGGTCGAGAGCTTTCATAACAGAGTCGGCGATGGATAGGAGGTGGACGAATAGCGACAAAAGTGTCGATTCCTTCCTCTACCGCAATCTTCGTTCCAGGTCGTGCCAGCGCCCGAGTGCCGAAATTTGTCGCGTCGCGCCGCTCACGCCGCTAATGCGGCTAATGCGGCTGGCCGACCGTCTTCATGGGCACCCGCAGCAGCACGCGGGTGCCGCTGGTTCCGTGATGCACCTCGAGTTCGCCGCCGAGCTGGGCCGCCCGCGTGCGCATGTTGACGAGGCCGCGGCCGGTGCGGGGGGCCGGTCCTTCGGCGACCGCGATTGCCGCCAGGGCGTCGTCCCCTCTGCCGCAGCCATCGTCGATCACCTCCAGCTCGAGCATGCCGTCGGTCTGCTTCAACCCGATCCGGACCTTGCCCGCGCGGGAATGCTTCAGCACGTTGGTCAGCGCCTCTTGCGCGATCCGCAGCAGCTGCAACGCCGCTTGCGACGACAACTCGATGCCGCTCTCCGGCACGTCGATGGTCCACGCGGTGCGGATGTGCGCCTCCTCGAGCTGGGTCTGCCATCGAAAAAGGAAGTTGCCGATGGCGGTGCGGAAGTCGTCGTTGTCCGGGGCCAGAGCGTCCAGCGCCAGTCGCATGTCGGCAATGCAATCGCGCAGCGTTTCCGCGACCTGCGATCGATCGATGTCGCCGCGCTCGACCCGCAGCAGCGAGGTGAAGAGCCGCGAGCCCAGGCCGTCGTGGATCTCTCGCATGATGAGCTGACGCTCCTTCGATGCGGCGTGCTGCTCCTGCAAGGCCGACAGCCGGCTGAAGTTGTCGGCCAGATGGCGCTCGCGGTCGGCCACGCGGGATTCGAGCGTGTGGTTCAGGTCTTCCAGCGCCGACAACGTGTGGATGAAGCGAGCAGTGAGCACGCCGCCCATGGCGAGCAACAGCAGGTTGGCGGCGTGGTGCAACAAGAAGATGCGCTGGCTGGCCCAGAGGGACCACAGCGGCGTGTCGATGCCGACATCCCAAGACACCAGGTAGTCGACCACCCCGGCGATGACCGCGATCACCAGCGCGAGCGGTATCACCGCGGCGGCCAGCGTTCGCTGAAGCCAGACCGATCGCAGCGAAATGACGAGGATGGAAAGACCGATCGGAATAAGGCCTGCCGTCCAGTAGCGATTGACGACGGCCTCGCCTTCCTGCCCGTGCAACGCGAGCCACAGCGGCCCCGCGACCCAGTACGCCAGCAGTCCGCGTTCGGCCCAGACCCGCCGGATGCCGGCGAAGCGCAGCGCGAACAGCGCCATCACCACGATGAAACCGCCGGTCGCCGCCAGGTAGGCGATGCGCCACAGAAGCCATCGATCCGCAGGCACCACCTCGATCACGAAAGTCAGCGTGCGAATGCCCCAGAGCGCCGCCGCCAGACCGAAGAGTCCGTACAGCACTTCGCTGCGCCTGCGCCACCAGATGAACAGCACGCAGCCCGCCGCCAGCAGGCACACCAGCACGGTGAACTGGGGCATGGTCCGGGCCAGGAACAGGCGGGCGTCGTAGCGTGGCAGCAGTTGCACCTCCGGCCCGATGTCGATGCGGGGCAGCCGGCGCGGCGTGGCGGCTGGCACCGCTGCCACGCGGATGTCCAGCACGTTGCCGGTAAGCCGGAGCAGGTTGGTCGGCAACACGATCAGATGCGGCCGTTCCCAGCGCACCCGCAAGGCAGCGGAGCTCTCGGGGATCGCCCGAACGAACTCGCCGTTGACCCACACCTGGCCGCCGTCGTAGAGGTAGGGCAGGTACACGGCGCACGTGGTGCCGGCACCGATGCTGGCCCGATCGAACGCCACGCGGTACCAGGCTGCGCCTTGCCGACCGGAAGCGGCATCAGGACCGTTGTCGGGCGCGTCGTCGGGAACGTCGTCGGAGCCTGAATTGACCGGCAGCGCAACGGAAATCCATGCCCTGTCCACGGACGGTGGCGTCGTGTCGTCGGCCACCAACATCAGCATGCGGTCGATCTGCCGCACCTGGGCTGCTGCGCCCACGCCGAACAGCAGGCAGGCCGCGGCCGCGCAGCCAGCGAGGAGCCGGGCGAGCCGAATCGCTGCCCGGGATGCCCGCAAAGCTCGCAACACCGCCGCCACAGCCGCCACAGCCACCACCGCCAGAACCCGCAAGCCCAGGATCACAGGAGACCCATCTGGCTGGCCTCGTACACCGCTTCCCCGCGCGAGTGAACCGCCAGCTTGCGATAGATCTTCTTCACGTGCGCGACCACCGTATGCGGCGATATGCCGAGCAGCTCGCCGATGTTCTCGAAGGTCAGACCCTTGGCCGTCAACTGCAGCAGCTCGGTTTCGCGCGCGGTCAACGGCGACGTCGGTGTGGCCGTCTCGTCCGCGTCGGCGACAACAGCGGCCGGCTTTACCGCCAGCCGAAAGCGCGAGAGCACACGGCGCGCGATGCCGGGGCTGATGGGCGCGCCGCCCGCGTGCAGCTCATGGATGCTCGTCGCGATGCGCTCGGCCGACGCGTCTTTCAGCAAGTAGCCGCTGGCGCCGGCCTCGATCGAGGCGACCACATGGTCGTCGTCGCCGAACATGGTGATGACCAGCACGTCGCACTGCGGATGGTGCAGCGCGGCGTGGCGAATGACTTCGACGCCGCTGATATCTGGCAGGCCGAGGTCGACCAGCAGCACGTCGGGTCGCTCGAGGTCGAGCATGGCGATGCCTGCGGCGCCGTTCGACACGGCGGCGACCAGTCCGAGCCCGGCATCGCCCAGCACGGCGGTCGAAAACCGCCGCATGAATTCCGGTTCGTCCTCGACGATCAACACCCTGATGGCCATGCGCTTCCTTCATTCCTTCGCGAGAGGGAGTTGCGTATTGTCCCGATTCGCGGGCGTTACGGACATCGCGCGAAGGCGCTATCGCCAGCCTCGACACGTGCCGCTATCGTTGCGCCATCTCATCAGGAGTGACCTCATGCAAACCGTCGATCAGTTGCTGGCCCGAGCCCTGTCGGTGGCCTACGACGGCAAGCCTGGCCACGAGCGCATCGTCTACTGCGAGGGCAAGGGCGGCTTCGCCCCGGCAGCGCCATCGCCTGCGCAGGACTTCGACGTCGCTGCAAAGCTCGCATCCGCGTCGCCGGAGGAACGCGCGCTCTGGCAAAAAATTGCCCGCGAGGCCGATATCGACCTGAACCAGCCGGGCCTGACGCTGCCCGGTTGCGATTGCTCGGGCTTCGTGTGCTGGGCACTGGGCTTTTCGCGCAACCCGTCGGCCGGCATCTGGATCAACACCGACAGCATCTGGGCCGACGCCAACGGCGATGCGGTGCGCTTCCGACGGTTGGCGAAAGCGACGCCCGGCTGCCTGGTCGTCTACCCCAAACCAAGGGATGAAAAGTTCGGCCACGTCGGCATCGTGACCGCCATCGATGCCCACGGGGAGGCGAAGACCATCGTCCATTGCTCGGCCAAGAATTTCATGGCGGCGCCCTTCGAATCCATCCTGAACAACGACACCGACGCGTTCAGGCGACAGCGGCAGTCGATCTATGCGTGGTGCCGCGAGGTGCAGGCGCCGCCGCATCTCTGACGGTGCTTGCAGGCCTAGCGGTGCAGCGGCGCGGCCGAATGCGCCGTGCACTCGTTGGCGGTGTGCGCCGGATGGGCCGCCAGCAGCGCGCGCGTGACGCCGTTGGTCCAGCCGAAGCCGTCTTGCAGCGGGTATTCGCCACCGCCGCCACCGGCCGATGCGTCGTGGTCCTGCTGGCGCAGCGTGTACTTTTCGACCAGCTTGCCTTCGCGCTCGTAGACCGCGGCCACCGTGGCGAGCCAGCGATGCGCGATGGTGCGTGCCAGCGCGTCTTCGCCGTAGCGCGCGAAGCCCTGGATCGCCATCCACTGCAACGCGGCCCAGCCGTTGGGCTGGTCCCATTGCTGGTCGCTGGTGCATTCGGTGGTCGAGAGGCCGCCCGGTGCCAGCAACCGGCGCGCCACGGTCGGTGCCATCGCTTCGACCTGGGCCGGCTCCGCCATCCCGGCGAACAGCGTGGCGATGCCGGCCGCCGTGAGGCAGGCGCGGCGGCGCCCGAGTCGCCAGTCGTGATCGAAGAAGGCGCCCTGCTTGCCGTCCCACAGCCACTTCGAGACCGCCGCCTTGCGCACCGTCGCACGCTGCGCGAAGTCGCTCGCACTCGCGACGTCACCGGCACGCGCCGACAGCGATGCGATCACCGATTCGAGCTTGTACAAGAACGCGTTGAGGTCGACCGGCACGATGTCGGTGGTGCAGATGCCGACCAACGATTCGGTATCGGCTGCGCCGCCCTGCACCGCGGAATCTTCGTCGCATGCCACCGGCTCGGCGAGCCAGCGCGAACTGAAGTCCCAGCCCGATTCGGCCGCCGCGCGCAGATGCCGGTACACCTCCGACGCATCGCGGCCCAGCGCCTCTGCAGCCTTGGCGGTCGTCACATCTTCGAGCCAGGCTTCTTCGCGCGGTGCCGCCCGTTCGTCCCAGTAGCGATTGAGCAGGCTACCGTCGGGCAAGCGCACGACACGGCGATTCGCAGCGCCCGTATCGCTCGAAACAGGCGACGGGAGCGCATCGCCGCCGCTCATCCACCACGCGTGCTCGCGCTTCAACTGCGGCAGGAAGTCGACGCCGTCGACATCGTCGAGCTGTTCCGCCAGCTCGACCATGAAGGCGAACAGCGGCGGCTGCGATCGCGTCAAATAGTAGGTGCGCGTTCCGTTCGGCACATGACCATAAGCGTCGATCAGATGCGCGAAGTTGGCGACCATGTCGTGCAGCAGGCCGGCCTTGCCGCTCGCCGACAACCCGAGCATCGTGAAGTACGAATCCCAGTAGTACAGCTCGCCGAAGCGGCCGCCCGGCACCACGTAGGCATGCGGCACCTGCAGCAACGAGCCGCGCGGCGGGTGGTCGAGCGGCTCGCGCGTGAGCACGGCCCACAAGTCGTCGATGTGATCGGCAATCGGCTGGCCGGGCACGGACATGTAGTCGTTCGGTGCCGGCTGCAGCACTTCGAAATGCACGTCGACGAAGGCCGCCAGATCGAAATCCGCTTGCTCGCGTTGCGCGCGATAGATGGCAAGAATTTCCGAGGGATCGCTGCGGGGCGCGCAGTCGACGAAGGTCTTGCTGTCGGGGAACACGCGTGCGCCTTGCACCGCCGTGAACAGCTCGGCGTAACGATCGGCCGGCGTCAGCGCATCGGGTGCAGGCGCGGCGGCAGCGCGCCGCGTGCGCTCGTCGGCGGAACGACGCTGCTTCGTCAGAGCACGCCCGCCGTTCGCAATGCCGCGATCTGCGATGCGGCCATGCCGAGCTCCGTCAGCACCTCGTCGGTGTGCTGGCCCAATGCGGGCGGCGCATGGCGCAGCACCGGCGGCGTCGACTGCAGCCGCAACGGGCTCGCGACGCCGACGATGCTCTCGATGCCGTCGCCGGCATCACGCTGCATCGTCACCGCCAGGCCACGCGACTTCACCTGCGCGTCGTCGAAGGCTTGCGCGATGTCGTTGATCGGCCCGCACGGCACGGCCTTGTCCTCGAGCAACGCGATCCACGCTGCCGTGGTGCGCGTGCGCGTGACGGCTTCCATGTCGGGAATCAGCACCTCGCGGTGCTTCACCCGCAACGTGTTGGTCGCATAGCGCGGGTCTGCGGCCCATTCGGGATGGCCTGCCGCCTCGCAGAAACGCGCGAACTGGCCGTTGTTGCCGATCGCCAGCAGCATCGATCCGTCCTGCGTATGAAAGTCCTGGTACGGCGCCAAACTTGGATGGCTGTTGCCCTGCCGCTGCGGCGCCACGCCGGTGTTCAAGAAGGCGCTGGCCTGGTTCGCGAGGATGGCCATGCCGACGTCGAGCAGCGCCATGTCGATGTGCTGGCCTTCGCCGGTGCGATGCCGCACTTCCAACGCGGCGAGGATGGCGGTGCTCGCATACACGCCGGTGAACAGGTCGGTGAGCGCCACGCCCACGCGCAGCGGCCCGCCGCCGGGCACCTCGTCGGGTCGACCGGTGATGCTCATCATGCCGCTGGTCGCCTGGATCATCAGGTCGTAGCCGGCGCGCGTGGCATGCGGCCCGTCGTGGCCGAAGCCGGTCACGCTGCAGTAGATGAGGCGCGGATTGGCAGCGCGCAGGCTTTCGTGGTCGAGCCCGTACTGCGCGAGGCCGCCGGTCTTGAAGTTCTCCACCAGGATGTCGCTCTGCGCTGCCATGCGCTTCAACAGTGCCTGCCCTTCGGCGGTGGTCATGTCGATCGTGACCGAGCGCTTGTTCCGATTGCACGCCGTGTAGTAGGTCGACTGGTTGGTCGTGTTGCCTGCTGCGTCCTTCAGGAACGGCGGGCCCCAGGTGCGCGTGTCGTCGCCCACGCCCGGCCGCTCGATCTTGACGACGTCGGCCCCCAAATCCGCCAGGATCTGCGTGCACCACGGGCCCGCGAGCACGCGCGAAAGATCGAGAACCTTGATGCCGTCGAGGGCTGCTGCTGCCATAGGGTGAGTGGGTCAGTTCGCGAAGGCCGCGATGCCGGTGATCGCGCGGCCGAGGATCAGCGCATGGATGTCATGCGTACCTTCGTACGTGTTCACCACTTCGAGGTTGACCAGATGGCGCGCCACGCCGTACTCGTCGCTGATGCCGTTGCCGCCCATCATGTCGCGCGCCATGCGGGCGATGTCGAGCGACTTGCCGCA
>CAXTCC010000213.1:0-6947 GCA_964242015.1 uncultured Variovorax sp. | reverse complement strand
GATTGAACGCCGACATGACTCGTGCATTTGTGCGGACTTCGGTCTCGCGACGACGCGCGCTGCAAGGCGTGGCCGCGGCCATCGCGCTGCCGGCTTTCGGCGTCCATGCCCAGGCCAGACCGCTGCTCAAGGCGGGCGATCAGAAGGGCGGCCTGCGTGCCCTGCTCGAAGCGGCCGACGCGCTCGAAGGCATCGCCTACGACATTCAATGGTCCGAGTTCGCCGCTGCCGCACCGTTGGCCGAAGCGCTCAACGCGAATGCCGTCGACCTCGGCCCCATCGGCGATGCACCGCTGGTGTTCGCGCTGGCTGCAGGGGCCCGCGTGAAAGCCATCGGCGTCAGCCGCTCCGACTCCTATGGCACGGCGGTGCTGGTTCGACCCGACTCGCCGCTCAAGACCGCGGCCGACCTCAAGGGCAAGAGCATCGCGACCAACCGCGGATCGATCGGGCACTACGTCGCGCTGAAGGGAATCATCCAGGCCGGCTTGAAACCGGACGAGGTGACCTTTCGCTTTCTGACGCCGCCCGATGCCAAGCTCGCGCTGACGCAGGGCTCGGTCGACGCCTGGGCGACATGGGAGCCGTACACGGCGCTGGCGGAAACAACGGGGCATTCGCGCGTGCTGGTGAGTGGTCGGGGCTTGTTGCCCGGCCTGGGCTTCGTTGCCGCGACCGAATCGGCCATCGCGGCAAAGCGTCCGGTGTTGCAGGACTTCATGCAGCGGCTCGCGCGCGCGCAACTCTGGTCGTATCGCAATGTCGACGCGTACTCGGCGACCATGGCACGCATCATCGGCATCCCGGTCGAGGCGGCCAAGCTGCAGTTCGAACGGCGCCAGCAGAAGTGGGTTGCAGTCGACGCCAAGGTCATCGCCGACCAGCAAGGGACGGCCGATTTCTATCAGCAGGTCGGGCTCATCAAACAACATCTGGACGTCAAGGGCATCTTCGATCCGGGGTTCCAAATCATTGCGGGCGTTGCAGGTTGAGCCGCGCGAGCCGGCGGCGCTTCAGTTGAGTTCACCCAGCAGAAACCCGAGTTCGCTTTTTCGGCGAGACTCGATGGTTTTGCCTTTTTCATGATCGAACTCAAAGACATCCACCAGACCTATGAAGGCACGCGTGGCAAGGTCGAGGCCTTGCGCGGCATCGATCTCTCGGTGCCGGCCGGCGAAGTGTTCGGCATCATCGGGCGCAGCGGTGCGGGCAAGAGCTCGCTGGTGCGCACCATCAGCCTGTTGAATCGGCCATCGCGCGGCAGCGTGCACGTGGCGGGGCAAGACATCACTGCGCTGAAAGACGGCTCGGCGCTGCGTGCCGCGCGCCGCGAGATCGGCATGATCTTTCAGCACTTCAACCTGTTGTCTTCCCGGACCGTCTACGACAACGTGGCGCTGCCCCTGGAGCTCGCGGGCCAGAGCCGCGCCGAGATCAAGGCGCGCGTGAATCCGCTGCTCGACCTGGTCGGGCTCACCGCCTTGGCCGATCGCTATCCGGCGCAGATCAGCGGTGGCCAGAAGCAGCGCGTGGGCATCGCGCGCGCCCTGGCGAACCGACCGAAAGTCCTGCTGTCCGACGAAGCGACCTCTGCCCTCGATCCTGAAACCACGCGTTCCATCCTCGGGCTGCTGGAGCAGATCAACCGCGAATTCGGCCTGACGGTCGTGCTCATCACGCACCAGATGCAGGTCATCAAGCAAGTCGCGCACCGCGTGGCCGTGCTCGATGCCGGCCGCATCGTGGAGCAGGGCGCGGTGCTCGATGTCTTCACGCGGCCGCAACATGAGACGACACGGAGCCTGCTCGACGACATCGTGCCGCAGGCGTTGCCCGAGAGCGTGCTCGCGCGCATTCGGGCGCTGATGTCGGGCAGCAGGAGCGCGCAGGGCAATCAGGGCCAGCTGCTGCGCCTGGCCTTCTCCGGCGATGCATCCGACCAGCCGGTGCTGTCGGACCTGACGCGCCGCTTCGGCCTCGATCTATCGATCGTGCATGGTCAGATCGACGAGATCCAGGGCCGGCCCTTCGGTTCGCTGGCAGTCTTTGCCCGTGGCGCACACGAGCAGCTCGGTGCCGCCATCGCGCACTTGCGCGACCTCGGCGTGCGCGTGCAGGAGGTCAGCCATGCTTGATCACTTCACCGGGCCGATGCTCGAACTTTTCGCGACGTCGCTGTGGGAAACGCTGGTGATGGTCGGCATCTCCGGCCTGGTCGGTGCGCTCATCGGCGTGCCGCTCGGCGTCTACCTGCGCCTGTCGGACCGCGGCGGCGTGCTGCAGAACGCGGCGGCCAACCGTATCGTCGGCGGCATCGTCAACGCGGTGCGCTCGACGCCTTTCATCATCCTGCTGGTGGCGATCATCCCCCTGACGCGGCTGATCACCGGCACGTCGATCGGCACGGCTGCCGCGATCGTGCCGCTGACCATCGCGGCTGCGCCCTTCATCGCGCGGCTGGTCGAAACATCGTTGCGCGAAGTCGACCAGGGCCTGATCGAAGCGGCCATCGCCATGGGCGCGACGACGAAGCAGATCGTCTTCAAGGTGCTGCTGCCGGAAGCGTTGCCGGGCATCGTGGCCGGCCTGACGATCACCTTCGTGAGCCTGACCGGCTATTCGGCGATGGCCGGCGCGATCGGTGGCGGCGGGTTGGGCGATCTCGGTATTCGCTATGGCTACCAGCGCTTCCTGCCGGAGATCATGCTGGCCGTCGTGCTGGTGTTGATCGTCTTCGTGCAGGCCGTTCAGAGTGCGGGCGACTGGCTCGTGCGCAGGCTCTCGCATCGCTGAAACCCTGATGAATTCGTCGTCGAATTTCATCTTTTGATCTTCTCTTTTCTTTGTCTTTTCGTCTTTGTCCCTTCGTCTCTTCTCTGTAGTTAGGAACCATAAAAATGAACAAACGTTTTGCCCTTCGCACGCTGCTCGCTGCCTCGCTCGTCAGCGCCTTCGCGCTGCCTGCACTGGCACAGGACAAGCCGCTCAAGATCGGCGTCACCGCCGGGCCGCATGCGCAGATCTTCGAGCAGGTCAAGAAGATCGCCGAGCAGGACGGCTTGAAGATCCAGATCGTCGAGTTCAGCGACTACGTGCAGCCGAATGCCGCGCTGGCTGCGGGTGATCTCGATGCCAACAGCTACCAGCACAAGCCGTACCTCGACCAGCAGGTGAAAGACCGCGGCTACAAGATCGTCAGCGTCGCGTACACGGTCAACTTTCCGATTGGCATCTACTCCAAGAAGATCAAGAGCCTGAAGGACCTGAAGGAAGGCGCGCGCATCGGCATCCCGAACGATCCGACCAACGGCGGCCGCGTGCTGCTGACCTTTCAGGACCAGGGCCTGATCAAGCTGCGCCCTGAAGCGGGCCTGAAGGCGACGCCGCTCGACATCGTCGAGAACCCGAAGAAGATCAAGTTCGTCGAAGTCGATGCCGCGCAATTGCCGCGCACGCTGGACGACCTCGATGCGTCTGCTGTCAACACCAACTTCGCGCTGTCGGCTGGCCTCAACCCGAAAGATGCCATCGCGCAGGAAAGCACCAAGAGCCCGTACGTGAACATCCTGGCGGTGCGCGAACAGGACAAGGACAAGCCATGGGTCGCCAAGCTGGTGAAGGCCTACCACTCGGACGCGGTGCGCAACTACATCCAGACCGAGTTCAAGGGCGCGGTGCTGGCCGGCTGGTAAGCGACCCGGCGGTCTGGCGCGCTCTCGCTGCAGAGCGCGCGACCGTCACTTGACGCGCTGCTTCTCGAGCTTGCGCGCCAGTGTGCGGCGATGCATGCCGAGTCGCCGCGCCGTCTCCGAAATGTTGAAGCCCGTCTGCGCCAGCGTCTCGTGGATGCGCTCCCATTCGAGCGTCTTGATCGATGACGATCGATTGGTGAGCTCGACCTCGGCGTTGCCGGCGGCACGGCCGAAGGCGGCCTCGATGTCGTCGGTGTTCGACGGCTTGGCGAGGTAGTGACAAGCGCCCAGCTTGATGGCTTCGACAGCCGTCGCGATGCTGGCGAAACCTGTCAGCACCACGATGAGCATGTCGGGGTCGTGTGCATGCAGTGCACGCACGCAGGCGAGGCCCGATGCCTCGCCGTTCAGCTTGAGGTCGACCACCGCGAAGCCGGGCGTGCGATCCGGAACCGTGTCGTCGCCCTCGCTCCCGTCGTCGCCGCCGATCAAAGCGAGTGCCTGGTCCAGGCTGGTGGCCAGCATCACCGTGTAGCCGCGTCGCTCGAACGAGCGGCCGAGCGTTCGCGCGAAGGCGGCGTCGTCTTCGATGATGAGCAAGCGGCGTTCAGGTTCCATCGTCGTCATCGCGATCCTTCCTCGTCTGGTTCGTCTGGTTCGTCCTGCTCGTCTTCGTCGAGCGTGATGGCGGACAAGGGCAGAGTGATCGTGACCACCGCGCCGCCTTCCGCCCGATTGCGCGCGGCCACGCTGCCGCCCAGCGTGCGCGCCACGTTGACCACGAGGAACAAGCCGAGCCCGCCGCCGGGTCGGCCCTTGCTCGATTGATAGGGCTTGCCGAATTGCGCCAGCATCTCGCGCGGGAAACCGGGTCCGGCATCGGTGACGGTCAACGTCAGCGCGTTGGCCTCGATGTCGTGCGCCACATCCAGACCGACGCCGTGCGGTGACGCTTCGACCGCGTTGTCGAGCACGTTGCACACCATCTGCTTCAAGGCCGAATCCGACACCATCGGCATGTCGGGCGCGAAGACGTTGCGGTAGACGAAGACACGGCTGTCGCGCGTCACGCGCCATTCTTCGGCCAGGTCGTCGAGAAAGGTGCAGATGGTCGTCCTGACCGAAGATTCCCCGCGTGCCTCGCCGGCCGACAAAAGGATGCCGCTCAGGATCGTCTTGCAGCGCTGCACCTGCGCCTGCATTTCTGCGACCTCCTGCAGCAGTTCGGGGTCGGCGGTGAAGGCGGGCATGTGCCGCCAGTCGCCCAGGATGACGGCCAGGGTGGCGAGCGGCGTACCGAGCTCGTGCGCCGCGCCCGAGGCGAGCAGGCCGATGCGCACGATGTGCTCCTCCTCCGCTGCGCGTTGCCGCAGATCGGCCAGCCGCGCGTCGCGCTCGCGCAGGTTGCCGTTGATGCGCGTGATGAAGGTCGCCAACAGCGCCGCATTGAGGCCGAAGCAGATCAGCAGGCCCTGGATGTAGTGGCTGCCCAGGCCATGGTTCAGGTCCGACGCCAGCGGCAACGGTCGCGCGAACAACGCGAGCCCGGCGACGCAGAGCGTCGTGATGCCGACGAGGGTCCGGCTCGACCAGGTCTGCAGCAGCACGGCACCCAGCGTGACCTGCAGCAGGTAGAGAAAGACGAACGGATTGGTGGCGCCGCCGCTCAGGTAGAGCTGCGCGGTGAGCGCGCCGACGTCGACCAGCAACGCGACGAAGAGTTCGGCGTTGGTCACTTCGCGGTGCACGCGCCAGCGCAGCAGGCTCGCGATGTTGAACGCCGTCAGCGCACCGAGCACGGTCAGCATCAGGTCGATCGGCAGCGGCATGCGAAAGCCGTAGTACACGACTTCGATGGTGACGATCTGGCCGATCACCGCGATCCAGCGCAACTGGATCAGCTGCTGCATGTTCTTCAGGCCGCTGGCGTTGTCGACGCCCGCGGCGGCGGCGACTTCAGTCTGCTGCGTCATGCTCTTCGCCACGCTCTTCGTTGCCTTGGTCACCGTCGCGAACCAGCCGCCACGCCGCGAAGAGCGAGAGCAGGGCAAGCGCATACCAGGTGAGTGCGTAGACAAGATGGTTGTTGTGGAAGGCGATCACGGTCAGTCCGCCTTGCGGCCACGCTCGCTCGGGCTGAGACCCCGATTGTGGCTGGCGTGCAGCGGCATCGGCGTCGACGAAAAATGGCGCTGCGTCGGGCACGCCACGGGCTGCGGTGATGGCTTGCACATCGCGCGAAAACCAGCGGTTGGCGGCGGCATCGTTGTGCCGCAGGAAGCCGCCGCCGGGCTCGCTGATCCGCAACAGCCCGGTGACGGTGACTTCACCGGCAGGCTCCGTCGCAGCGCGGGAAGCGCGAGCGATCGCTTCCGGCGGCACGAAGCCGCGATTGACCAGAACGACGCTGCCATCGGCTTGCCGCAGCGGTGTCATCACCCAGAAGCCTGCGCCGAGTTCGGTGCTGGCTTGCGTCAGTGTTTCGCGGTCATGCAGAAAGGTGCCGGTGAGGCGCACATGCCGATATTCATCTACAGCTCGAGCGACCTGCTGCCAGCGGTCCCGCGTCGGCGCGGGCGAGGGCGCTGCGTGAACCCGCTGATCGACGCGTTCGATGAGGTCGAGCTTCCATGTCCTGCGCTCGACCTGCCAGGTGCCGAGCGCGACGAAGCCCGCAAAAAGCAGCACCGCGCAAAGCGCGAGTGCCAGCCTTCGTGTCACGGCATGTTCTTCATGTCGTGGGCTGACGGCGGCATCATGTTGGTGTTGAGGTGGTACATCACCCAGATCGATCCGCTCAAGGTGATGACGACCAGCACCAGCGTGAAGACCAGCGCCAGCAACGACCAGCCGCCTTCCATCTTGGTGTTCATGTGCAGGAAATAGATCATGTGGACCACGATCTGGACGACTGCAAAAGCCAGGATGACGAGGGCGGTGGTGCTCGGCTTGTCGAAGGTCTTGGTCATCACCAGCCAGAACGGAATGGCCGTCAAAAACACCGACAGGATGAAGCCCGTCATGTAGCCCTTGAAGGTGCTGTGCGGCGTGCCGTCATCGTGGTCGTGAAGGTCGCCGTGGCCGCCGTGCGCATCGTGCGCCACCAGGTCACCATGGTGCGAGTGCGAGTGCGAGTGCGAGTGCGAAGGCGACGGATTGGACTGGGTGCTCATTGCAGTGATCCCATCAGGTACACGAAGGTGAAGACGCCGATCCAGACGACGTCCAGGAAGTGCCAGAACATCGACAGGCACA
>CAXTCC010000212.1:0-6970 GCA_964242015.1 uncultured Variovorax sp. | reverse complement strand
CGATCGGCAAGGACGCGGCCGAGGCTTATGCCAAGGCTTTCAAGACCGATCCGACCTCGGCCTTCGGCGGCATCATCGCGTTCAACCGACCCGTCGACGCCGCCACCGCACAGGAAATCAACAAGCAGTTCGTCGAGGTGCTGATGGCGCCCGGCTACACACCCGAAGCGCTCGCCGTGTTTCAGGCGACCAAGGCCAAGCTCAATGTGCGCGTGCTCGAAATTGCATTGCCGCCGGGCGGCGCGACCGATTGGGACAACGGCCGCAACGCAATGGACGTCAAGCGCGTCGGCTCCGGCCTGCTGATGCAAACCGCCGACAACCGCGTGCTGGCCGCGAGCGAACTCAAGGTGGTCAGCAAGAAGCAGCCGACAGCCGAGCAACTCGAAGACCTGTTGTTCGCCTGGAAGGTCGCCAAGTTCGTCAAGAGCAACGCGATCGTCTTCTGTGCCGGTGGCATGACGATGGGTGTCGGCGCGGGCCAGATGAGTCGGCTCGACTCGGCACGCATCGCCAGCATCAAGGCGGAGCACGCAAAGTTGTCGTTGAAGAACACTGCTGTGGCGAGCGATGCGTTCTTCCCGTTCCGCGACGGACTCGATGTCGTGGTCGATGCCGGTGCCAGCAGCGTCATTCAACCGGGCGGTTCGATGCGCGATCAGGAAGTGATCGACGCGGCCGACGAGCGCGGCGTGGTGATGGTGCTGAGCGGCGTGCGGCACTTCCGGCATTGATGCGATGCCGCGCCGCCTGGCGAGGCTCCTGAAATCAATCTCGTGGCCGCGGCTGGCTGCAGGGCTGTTGTGGTTAGCCAGTGCAGCCGCTGTGTCCGGCGCGTGGGCTCAGGCGCCGCAAGTTCAAGCCAAGGTCGATGGCCAGACGCTGGCCGGCAAATCCGGTTGCTTCTCGTGCCACGGCCTGGTCCACACGCAGGTCGGACCGGGCTTTGCCCAGGTCGCGGCGCGCTACCGTGACGATGCGCAAGCCCCGGCGCGTCTCGCCGTCAAGATCCGCAGCGGTGGTGTCGGAGCCTGGGGCCGCCTGGTCATGCCGAGGCAATTGCAGGTGAGCGAAGCCGATGCGGCCGTGCTCGCGAAATGGGTGCTTTCACAGCCCCAGCCACGGCCGTCATCGCCGCCCTGAGCTTCCGAGTGCCACACCGCGGGCAGAAGCAGCGGGCGCTTATCGACTCGCCAGTGTCTTGAAGATCTCGCGCGCCGCCGCAACGGTCGTGGCGATGTCTTCCTCGCTGTGGGCGGTGCTGACGAAGCCGGCTTCATACAAGGCCGGCGCAATGTAGACGCCGCGATCGAGCAGCCCGTGAAACAGCGCATTGAACCTGGCGTTGTCGGTGGTCATCACCGTCGCATAGTTCTGCGGCAGCGCCTCCATCAGGAAAAAGCCGAACATGCCGCCTTCGCTGTCGGCATTGAAGGGCAACCCTTCGGCCGCCGCCGCCGACTTCAAGCCCTCGACCAGCGAGCGCGTTCTTTGACCCAGCGCATCGAAGAAGCCCGGTTTGGCCACTTCCCTCAGCGTCGCCAGCCCGCACGCGGTGGCGACCGGGTTGCCCGACAACGTGCCCGCTTGATACACCGGGCCGAGCGGCGCCAGCTGTTCCATGATGACGCGCGGCCCGCCGAACGCCGCCAGCGGCATACCGCCGCCGATCACCTTGCCCAGCACGGTGAGGTCGGGCGTGATGCCGAGCACGCCCTGCGCGCCGTGCAGGCCGACGCGAAAACCCGTCATCACTTCGTCGAACACCAGCAGCGCGCCGTGCTGCGTGCAGAGTTCGCGGCAACGCCTGGCGAACTCGGGCGTCGCGCGCACGAAGTTCATGTTGCCGGCGATGGCTTCGATCATCAGGCAGGCCAGCTCGTGGCCGTGCAGCGCAAAGGCTTCTTCGAGTTGTGGGATGTTGTTGTATTCGAGGACCAGCGTGTGTTGCACGACTTCCGGCGGCACGCCGGCTGAAGTCGGATGGCCGAAGGTCGCAAGACCTGACCCCGCCTTGACCAGCAGCGCATCCGCATGCCCGTGGTAGCAGCCTTCGAACTTGATGATGTATTTGCGGCCGGTAACACCGCGCGCCAGCCGCAGTGCACTCATCGCCGCTTCGGTGCCGGAGCTGACCAGGCGCACCATTTCCATCGACGGCACCAGCGCCAGGATGGCTTCGGCCAGTTCGATCTCGCGCTCGGTCGGGGCGCCGTACGAGAAGCCGTCGAGCGCGGCCTTTTGCACCGCTTCGACCACCGCCGGATGTCCGTGGCCGAGGATCATCGGGCCCCACGAGCCGATGTAGTCGATGTAGCGCTTGTCGTTGGCGTCCCAGAAGTACGCGCCTTGCGCGCGCTTGACGAATCGCGGCGTGCCGCCCACGGCCTTGAAAGCGCGGACCGGTGAATTGACGCCGCCGGGGATGACGGCGCGTGCGCGTTCGAAAAGAGTTTCGTTGAGGTCGATGGCCATTTGTTCTCGGTGAAATGTCAGTGTCGGGTGTCGTGCGGCGGCAGGCCGAAATCGGCGGCGTCCCCGATGTCGGGAATGTCGTCGTCGGGCTCTTCCTCTTCTTCTTGCGCCCAGAAGAGTCGGTCGGGAATCACATGGCCCATACCGGGCCTAAAGCCGGCGTCGAGACAGCGATCCATGTAGCTCAGTGCTTCGCCAGTGGCGGCGACCAGATCGGTGCCGCTGGCGAGCAAGGCGGCGAGAGCGGCGGACAGCGTGTCGCCGGCACCGGAGAAGACAGCTTCGAGCCGCTCGTACTTTTCGCTCGCGAGCACCGACTGCGGCGATGCCAGCACGTTGTCGATGTGTTGATCGGGCAGCATGATCCCGGTGACCAATGTGTAGGGCACGCCGAACTCGCCGGCGGCCTTGGCGATGTCGCGCGCACCGGGCGGCCGATCGCCGGACCAGTCGGGCAGCAGCCAGCGCCACAAGGTGCTGTGGTTGCCGACCAGCACCGTCGTCTGCGGCAACAACAACTCGCGAAAAGCATCGAGGTACGGCTCGATCAGGTTCTCGTCCCACCACGACAGGTTGGGCATGTAGGCGACCAATGGCACTTCCGGGTAGTCGGTCGCGGTCTCGGCGACGGTGCTCAAGATCTCCGGCGTGCCGACGAACCCGACCTTGATCAGTTGCACTTCGACGTCTTCGAGGATCGCCCGCGTCTGCTCGGCTACCGCTTCTTCGTCGAACGCAAAATGGTCGAAGATCTCGGCGGTGTCGCGCGCGTAGGCGCCTGTCACGACTGGCAACATGTGCGCGCCGACCGAGGCCATCGCGAGGGCGTCGCCCCCCAATCCGCCGGCGCCGCTCGGATCGCTGGCATTGAAGACCAGCACGCACGGCGGGTTGAGATCTTCCGCAGTCAGCGCTTCCTCGTCTTCGGCGCTCGGCGGGTCGTTAAGATCGCCCGGAAGGCGGGCGTTCTCGGGCGGTAGTAAGTAAGTTTTCATACGCCGTTTCGTGTCACGCGATGGTGGCATATGTGAGACGTTGGTCACGTGTAATCGTGATACGCCTAGATACAATCGTTGCATTCTATGTACAGGGACTTTAAGCTGCGATGAATACGAAAACCTGGATGTGCCTGATTTGCGGGTGGATCTATGACGAAGCGGTGGGAGTACCAGAAGATGGTATTGCGCCAGGTACAGCGTGGGCAGAGGTTCCGATGAATTGGACTTGCCCGGAGTGCGGGGCGCGCAAGGAAGACTTCGAAATGGTTGAGATCTGAAGCATGGCATAGGGCCGTGCTTCCTGTGCTGAAAAGTCGGCGCAGTCGTCTTCCCGGTGTGAGTCCAACGAGGAGTGCGAATGAGCACGAGCGGGTCCGGTTACAAGGTGCTGGTCATCGATGACAGCAATACCATTCGGCGCAGTGCCGAGATCTTCCTGAAGCAGGGTGGTCATGAAGTGCTGCTTGCCGAAGATGGGTTCGATGCACTGTCGAAGATCAACGACCACAAGCCGCACCTTATCTTCTGCGACATCCTGATGCCGCGTCTCGACGGCTATCAGACCTGCGCCATCATCAAGCGCAACGCGCATTTCTCCAACGTCCCGGTCGTGATGCTGTCCTCCAAGGACGGTGTTTTCGACAAGGCGCGCGGCCGCATGGTCGGCTCGCAGGACTATCTCACCAAGCCGTTCACCAAAGACCAGCTGCTGCAAGCCGTGCAGCAGTTCGGTCTGGTTCAACAGGAAGCTCCCTAATGCCGATCCACAAAGTCCTGGTCGTCGACGACTCGAAGACGGAGTTGCTGTTTCTGACCGACCTCCTGCAAAAGAACGGCTTTGCCGTAAAGACGGCGGAGAACGCGGACGACGCGATGCGCCGGCTCGAAGAAGAGCAGCCCGACCTGATCCTGATGGACGTCGTGATGCCGGGCCAGAACGGCTTTCAGCTGACCCGCGCCATCGCGCGCAATCCGCAGTACGCGTCGGTGCCGATCATTCTCTGCACCAGCAAGAACCAGGAAACCGACCGCGTCTGGGGCATGCGCCAGGGCGCTCGCGACTACATCGTGAAGCCGGTCAACGCGGCCGAATTGATGGCGAAGATCAGCGCGCTGGCCTGATCCCCCCGACGAGTCCATGGCCAACCGCGACGCTCTACGCGCTTTTCAGTCCCGGCTTGCCAGTCGTCTTCAGGCAGCACGCACGTCGGGTGTGTCTGCCTCCTGGCTCGCGGTCGAAGCGGGCGACCGCAAGTACCTGTTTCCGCTCGGTCACGCTGGCGAGATCTTTCCGTGGACGCCACCGCAAGCCGTGCCGTACACCGAGCCCTGGTTTCTGGGCGTCGCCAACTTGCGTGGCGGCCTCTACGGCGTCGTGCAGCTGTCGAGTTTTGCGTCGGGTGTCGCAACGCCGCTGGCCGCCACCGAATCTGCACGTGCGCAGTCGCGCATGGTCGCGTTGAACGAACTGCTCGAAGTGAACTGCGCGCTGCTGGTCGATCGCCTGGTCGGCCTGCGCGGCGTTGAAGCCTTTACCGCTGCCGAATCGCCGGGGCCCGACGCGCCCGCATGGCTCGGGCATGCCTACACCGACGTCGCAGGAGAGCGCTGGCAGGAAGTCAACCTGCAAGCGCTGTCGCAGCAACCCCAATTTTTGAGCATCGGCGCCTGAGGGCGTCGACCAGTCAATAACCTGAAGGACCGACCGTGAGCTCGATCGCCGACAAGTTCAAGAAGTTTCTACCCTTGCGGGAAGACGGTGTGACCGTTCACGCCAGCAATGCCGCAGCCATGTCGCTCGAGCACACCGAGACGGTGCAGCCGCCCGAAGAGCGAACGGTCCTGTTGCGCCGCGAGTCCGCGAACGAGGCGGCTGCGGTGCCTGCGCCGACACCCGAACCGCCCGATACCGAAGTGTCACCGGACAGCGTCGACTTCCCGCCGAGTCGCAACTTCGACGACGTAACGGAACCCGATGCCGCGTCCGCCGGCGGCGCTCCCAGCGGGCGCGTTGCCTCCCGTGGCGGCCTGCAGCGTCAGCAGCGCATCCTGGCCGGCGTGCTTGCCGCAGTCGTCTTGTTGTTGCTGTTGGTGGCGGGCTCCGCCATCCTTCGCGCAGAGCGGCTCGCGCAACAGGTAGCGTCCACAGGCCAGGCGCTGATGCAATCGCAGCGGCTCGCCAAGTCGGTTTCGCAGGCCTTGGTGGGCAACGTGTCGGCCTTCACCGAAGTCAAGGAAAGCTCCAGCGACTTGGCGCGGCGCGTGCAAGGCCTGACGGCCGGCGACGAATCGCTCAAGCTCGAACGCGTCGGTGCGCAGTACGACCCCGAGTTGGAAAAGATCAACCCATTGGTCGATCGCGCCGACAAGAGTGCGAAGGCCGTGCTGGCACAACAGCAGATCCTGACGCAGGTGGGCGCCGCGTTGCGCAACATCAACCGCCAGTCGTCCGACCTGCTCGAAATGACCGAGACGGTCGCGTCGCTCAAGATGCAGCAGAACGCGACGGTGCCGGAAATCTCCGCGGCCGGTCAGCTCGTCATGCTGACGCAGCGCATCGGCAAGTCGGCCAACGAATTCCTGACGGTCGAAGGCGTGAGCCCCGACGCGGTGTTCCTGCTCGGCAAGGACCTGAACACCTTCCAGGAAATCTCTCGCGGTCTGCTCGACGGCAACGCGCAGCAGCGCCTGCCCGGCTCGCGCGATGCGCAAACCCGCCAGCAGCTCGAAGCCATCCTGAAGACCTATGAACAAACGCGCGGCCAGGCCGGTGCCATCCTTGGAAACCTGCAGGGCCTGGTGGCAGCGCGCGAAGCGCAGTCGATGATCCTGACCGACAGCGAACCGTTGCGCCTCGCGCTCGGCGACCTGCAAGAGAAGCTGTCGCAGCGCACCGGCCTCGGCGCCGGCACCCTGGTCATGCTGTTCGTGCTGGCCCTGGCGGCGCTGCTGCTCGCGGGTGCCATCGGTTTCGTGCAAGTGAGAGAAGGGCGCGAGCGGGCTGCATTGGCCGAGACCGAACGGGTCGAGGCCGAGCGCATGCGCGAAGACGCGAGCCGAGTGAACACCGCCAACCAGGCGGCAATTTTGCGACTCATGAACGAGCTGCAAACGGTGGCCGAAGGCGACCTGACCCAGGAAGCCACGGTGACCGAAGACATCACCGGCGCCATTGCGGACTCGGTGAACTACACGGTGGAAGAACTGCGCTTGCTGGTGGGCAACGTGCAGAACACGGCGACGCGTGTGGCCGCCACGACCTCGCAAGTGGAAAACACGTCGACCGAACTGCTGGCTGCCTCGACCGAGCAGCTGCGCGAGATTCGTGAAACCGGCCAGTCGGTGTTGACGATGGCCGAGCGAATCAACGGCGTGTCGGCGCAGGCGCAAGAGTCGGCCACGGTGGCGCGGCAATCGCTGCAGGCGGCATCGTCCGGTTTGCAGGCGGTGCAGAACGCCATCGGCGGTATGAACTCGATTCGCGACCAGATCCAGGA
>CAXTCC010000211.1:0-7009 GCA_964242015.1 uncultured Variovorax sp. | reverse complement strand
TCTGACAGTCTCTCGAATCGACAGGCGATTCATACCCTGCCCGATGCACTGCATCCCGAAACTCAAAGGTCGCTCTTCATGAACACCCTCCCCCTGCCGAGCCATCTTGCCGCCCCGCGCCGCAGCCTCGGACTTCGCTCCGGCGCACTGCTGGTCGCTGCGCTGTCCCTTGTCAGCACCGCCGTGCTGGCCCAGGAAAAAGTCATGCGCATCGCCATGACGGCCGGCGACATTCCGCGCACCTCGGGCCAGCCGGATCAGGGCTACGAAGGCAATCGCTTCACTGGCATTCCGATGTACGACAGCCTGACGCAATGGGACCTGACCTCGGCCACCAAGGCCAGCGTGGTGATTCCCGACCTCGCGTTGTCATGGGCCGTCGATGCCGCCGACCGCACCAAGTGGGTGTTCAAGCTGCGGCCCGGCGTCAAGTTCCACGACGGCTCGCCTTTCAACGCCGACGCGGTCGTGTGGAACGTCGACAAGGTCTTGCGCAAGGACGCGCCCCAGTTCGACCCTGCGCAGATCGGTGTGACCGCCTCGCGCATGCCGACGCTGCGCACCGCTCGCAAGATCGACGACCTGACCGTCGAGCTCGTCACGTCGGAGCCCGATTCGTTCCTGCCGATCAACCTCACCAACCTCTTCATGGCATCGCCCGTTCAGTGGGAAAAGAAGCTCGGTGCGGTGCCCGCCAGCGTGACCGACAAGGCCGAGCGCAGCAAGGCCGCCTGGACCGCCTTCGCCGCCGACTTCTCCGGTACCGGCCCGTTCAAGGCATCGAAGTTCGTGCCGCGCGAGCGCCTGGAAATCGTGAAGAACCCGGACTACTGGGATGCCGCGCGCCGTCCCAAGATCGACCGCGTCGTGATGTTGCCGTTGCCTGAAGCCAGTTCGCGCACGGCCGCATTGTTGTCGGGCCAGGTCGACTGGATCGAGGCCCCCGCACCCGACGCGCTCGATGCCATCAAGGGCCGCGGCTTCAAGCTGTATTCGAACCTGCAACCGCATCTCTGGCCGTGGCAGTTCTCGATGCTGCCGGACTCGCCCTTTGCCGACAAGAAGGTGCGCTACGCGGCCAACCTGTGCCTGAACCGCACCGCGATGAAAGAGCTGCTCGGCGGCCTGATGGTCGAAGCCACCGGCGTGGCCGAGCCCGGCAATCCGTGGCGCGGCAACCCGACCTTCCAGATCAAGTACGACCCGGCCGCGGCCAAAAAGCTGATGACCGAGGCAGGCTACTCGGCCAGCAAGCCGGTCAAGGTCAAGGTGCAGACCTCGGCCTCGGGCTCGGGCCAGATGCAGCCGTTGCCGATGAACGAGTTCATCCAGCAAAGCCTGAAGGAGTGCTACTTCGACGTGCAATTCGATGTCGTCGAATGGAACACGTTGTTCTCCAGCTGGCGCCTCGGTGCCAAGGACCCGGGCGCTCACGGCGCGCACGCCACCAACGTGAGCGCGGCGACCATGGACCCGTTCTTCGCGATGGTCCGCTTCGTCAGCACCAAGGCTTTTCCGCCGGTGTCGAACAACTGGGGCTACTACAGCAACCCCGAAGTCGACGCGCTGGTCGACAAGGCTCGCACCACTTTCGACGAGAAGCAGCGCGACGTGGCACTGGCCACGCTGCAGGCGCGCATCATCGACGAGGCGCCGTTCCTGTTCGTCGCGCACGACGTCGGCCCGCGCGCCCTGTCGCCGAAGATCAAGGGTGTGGTCCAACCGCAAAGCTGGTTCATCGACCTCGCCACGATGAGCATGGATTGAGCTCACCCCCAGGTCGCGGCGCCCCATGATTTCTTATCTCTTGCGCCGCATCGGCTACGCCTTGCCCATCATGCTGGGCGTGTCGTTCCTTTGCTTCATGCTGGTGCACATCGCCCCGGGCGATCCGCTGGTGTCGATCCTGCCGGCCGACGCGTCGGCCGATCTGCAGCAGCAGATGATGAAGATCTACGGCTTCGACAAGCCCTGGCCGGTGCAGTTCGGTCTGTGGATCTGGCGGGCGCTGCACGGTGATTTGGGCACCTCCATCGCGACCGCGCGGCCGGTAACTCAAGAGGTGTTCAAGGCAGTCGGCAATACCTTCATGCTGGCCGCTTTGGCGACCCTTATCGGCTTCGCATTCGGCTCGCTGTTCGGCTTCGTCGCGGGTTACTTTCGCAACTCGTGGATGGACCGCGCGGCCTCGTTCATCTCGGTGATCGGCGTCAGCCTGCCGCACTACTGGCTCGGCATGGTGCTGGTCATCGTCTTCTCGGCCAAGCTCATGTGGCTGCCGGCCACAGGTGCCGGGCCCGATGGTTCTGCGCTGTGGAAATGGGACGCGGAACACGTCAAGTTCCTGATCCTTCCCGCGGTCACCATGTCGTTCATTCCGATGGGCATCGTCGCGCGCACCGTGCGCGCGCTGGTGGCCGACATCCTGTCGCAGGAGTTCGTGATCGGCCTGAGGGCGCGCGGGCTCAGCGAGTTCGGCGTGTTCAAGCACGTGGTCAAGAACTGCGCGCCGACCGCGCTCGCGGTCATGGGTTTGCAGCTCGGCTACCTGCTTGGCGGATCGATCCTGATCGAGACGGTGTTCGCCTGGCCGGGCACCGGCTTCCTGTTGAACCAGGCGATCTTCCAGCGCGACCTGCCGCTGCTGCAGGGCACCATCCTCGTGCTGGCGCTGTTCTTCGTCGCGCTCAATCTGTTGGTCGACGTGTTGCAGACCTTGTTCGATCCCCGCATCGAGAGGGCTTGACGCATGTCGACCGCTTCCGTCACTGCTCTCGCGGCCGACACGCCGCCGCTTCCACTCACGCAGGCCGTACGCTCCGCCAGCCATGGCGCCAACGTGTTGCGCCGCCTCGTGCGCAACCCGATCGCGATGACCGCCGCCGGCATCATCGTGCTGCTGATTCTTATCGCCTTGTTCGCGCCGTGGATCATGCCCGGCGACCCGTTCGCGACCTCGATGTTCAAGCGCTTGCGGCCGGTCGGCACACCGGGTTTCTTGCTGGGCACCGACGAGCTGGGCCGCGACATGCTGTCGCGCCTGATGCTCGGCGGGCGGCTCTCGCTGTTCATGGGCATCGCCCCGGTCATCATGGCCTTCGTCATCGGCAGCGGCATCGGCATCCTGGCCGGCTACGCGGGCGGCAAGGTCAACACGGTGATCATGCGATGCATCGACGTGCTCTACGCCTTTCCGTCAGTGCTGCTGGCCATCGCGCTCTCCGGTGCGCTCGGCGCCGGCATCACCAACGCGCTCATCTCGCTGACCGTCGTCTTCGTGCCGCAGATCGCGCGCATCGCCGAAAGCGTGACGACGCAGGTGCGGCGCAGCGATTACGTCGATGCGGCGCGGGCCTCCGGTGCGCCGGCCTTCACCATCGTGCGGCGCCACGTCTTCGGCAACGTGATCGGGCCGATCTTCGTGTACTCGACCAGCCTGATCTCGGTGTCGATGATCCTGGCCTCGGGCCTGTCGTTTCTCGGCCTCGGCGTGAAGCCGCCGCAGCCCGAGTGGGGCTTGATGCTCAACACGCTGCGCACCGCCATCTACAGCCAGCCGTTGATCGCCGCCCTGCCCGGCGCGCTCATCTTCATCACCTCGGTGTCGTTCAACATGCTGGCCGACGGCCTGCGCGCGGCGATGGAGGTGAAGCAATGAACAAGCCCGACAGCAATGCCGACATCGGTGGGCCGCGCCAGCCGCTGATGCGCGTGCAGGACCTGAAGAAGCACTTTCCGCTCAAGCGCGGCGGGCTCGGGTTCGGTCGCGGCCCGCGTCCTGCCGTGCGCGCGGTCGACGGCGTGAGCTTCGAAATCCTCAAGGGCGAAACGCTGGGCGTGGTCGGCGAATCCGGCTGCGGCAAGTCGACCACCGCACGCATCCTGATGCAGCTCATCGTGCAGGATAGCGGCGAGCTGGTGTTCGATGGCGCCACCGTCGGCGCACGCGACTTGCCGCTGCGCGACTTCCGTCGCCAGACGCAGATGGTGTTCCAGGACAGCTACTCGTCGTTGAACCCGCGCATGACGATCGAGGACTCGGTCGCCTTCGGGCCGACGGTGCATGGCGTGTCGTCGCGCGATGCGCTCAATCGCGCGCACGACCTGCTGGCGCGGGTCGGGCTTGAACCGGCGCGCTTCGCGGGGCGCTATCCGCACGAGCTCTCCGGCGGTCAACGCCAGCGGGTGAACATCGCGCGCGCCCTGGCGCTGGAGCCGCGGCTGGTGATCCTCGACGAGGCCGTGTCGGCCCTCGACAAATCGGTCGAGGCGCAAGTGCTCAACCTGCTCGAAGACTTGAAGCGCGACTTCGGCCTGACCTATCTCTTCATCAGCCACGATCTGCACGTGGTGCGCTACATGTCGGACCGCGTGCTGGTGATGTATCTGGGTCAGGTGGTCGAGGTCGGTACCTCGGCGCAGGTGTTCGATGCACCGCGCCATCCGTACACGCGCGCGCTGCTGCGCTCGATGCCGAGCGGCGATCCGATGCAGCGCACGACCGAGGCACCGCTGTCGGGTGATCCGCCCAACCCGATCGATCCGCCATCGGGCTGCCGCTTTCACACGCGCTGTGCTTTCGCGCAAGCCGTGTGCAGCCAGCAGATGCCGGCGTTCGCGGAGACTGCGCCGGGCCATGGCGTGGCGTGCCTGCGCTGGCAGCCGGGCTCGGGCTATGTGCCGACGCCGGACTTTCCGGACATGCCGGAAGCTGTGGCACCGCAGGCGATCGAGGAGCTGGCGCATGTCTGAGGCCGCACTCGAATCGGCCACGCTCGCCGTCGAGCTGAAAGACCTGCGCGTCGAGTTCATCGCGCCCGGCAAGAAGATCGAGGCCGTCAACGGCGTCGACCTGAAGTTGCGCCAGGGCGAAGTCGTCGCGCTCATCGGCGAATCCGGCTCGGGCAAGAGCGTGACGCTGCGCACCGTCATGCGGCTTCATAACGAGCGCAGCACGCGCATCACCGGCAAGCTCGAAGTCAATGGGCAGGACGTGCTCGGGATGACGTCGCGCGCGCTGTCGGACATGCGCGGCAAGGAAGTCGCGATGATCTTCCAGGAGCCGTTGCTGGCGCTCGACCCGGTCTACACGGTCGGTGCGCAGATCGTCGAAGCGATTCGGCGGCACGACGGTGCGAGCCGCTCCGAAGCCGCGGCGCGTGCGCTCGCCTTGTTCGAAAAAGTGCGCATCCCGAGTCCGCAACGACGCCTGTCGGCCTACCCGCACGAGATGTCGGGCGGCATGCGGCAACGCGCGATGATCGCGTTGGCGCTCGCCTGCAATCCGAAAGTGCTGTTGGCCGACGAGCCCACCACCGCGCTCGATGCGACGGTGCAGATCCAGATCCTGCTGTTGCTGCGCGACCTGCAACGCGACCTCGGCCTGTCGGTCGTCTTCGTCACGCACGACATCGGCGCCGCGGTCGAGGTGGCCGACCGCATCGCCGTGATGTATGCCGGCCGCATCGTCGAAGAGGGCACTGCGCGCGATCTCATCCTGACGCCGCGGCATCCGTACACGATCGCCTTGCTGAAGAGCCGCGCCGAAGGCGCGATGGCGCGCGGCGTGCGCTTGGAGACGATCGGCGGCGCGCCACCCGACCTGTCGGCCTTGCCTCCTGGCTGCGCCTTCGCTGCGCGCTGTGCGCTGGCGACCGATGCCTGTCGCGCCGCGCAGCCGCCATCGATCGAAGTCGCGCCGGGCCATCGTGCGCGGTGCATTCACACGGACCAGGCGGCGGCCATTGCACCTGTGCCAGTGACGCCAATCACTCTCGACGTCAGCGCCTGATCGCACACAAAATTCGCTTGGACGAAGCGTTCGTCAACCAAAAACCGCTGACCCAGACGCCGTTCATCCAAAACCCGTTCGAGCTGAGCTTGTCGAAGCCCTTCGACAAGCTCAGGGCGAACGGTGGTAGCTGAGGAATCCAACCATGCCAATGCACGATCCCGCCCACGCCTTCGTTCCCTATCCCGATGTCGCCGTGCCGCGCGCTACGACAGGCCCGCTCGCCGACCTCAGCTTCGCGGTGAAAGACCTCTACGACGTGGCCGGCTACCCGACCGGCGGCGGCAGCCCGATCGTCCTCGCGATGTCGGGCATCAAGACGCGTACCGCACCGTCCGTGCAAAAGCTGCTCGACGCCGGCGCGCGCTTCGTCGGCAAGACGGTGACCGACGAGCTCGCGTTTTCGATGAACGGCAACAACGCGCATTTCGGCGCACCGATCAACGGCGCCGCCAAGGACCGCATCACAGGCGGCTCGTCGTCGGGTTCGGCATCGGCCGTGTCGTCCAGCCTCTGTGACTTCGCGCTAGGGAGCGACACGGGCGGCTCGGTCCGCGCGCCGGCCAACCATTGCAATCTTTACGGTATTCGACCTACGCACGGGCGCATCAGCCTCGAAGCCGTGCTCGACCTCGCGCCGAGCCTCGACACGGTCGGCTGGTTCGCCCGCGACGTCGGCACCTTCGGGCGCGTCGGTGAAGTGCTGCTCGGCGAGGACACTTCTCCCTTGCCGACCGCCGTGCGGCTGCTGTGGCCGAGCGACATCTGGGCCATGCTCGACGCGCCGGTCGCCGCTGAACTGGACAGCGTAGCGAAGCGGATTCAGTCGATGTTCGGCGAGGCCACCAAAGTCGACGTCGCCCTCGACGACTGGGACGCGATGTACTGGAACTTTCGCTACGTGCAGGCACGCGAGGCATGGCTCACCGACGGCCCGCTGATCGAGCGCTACGCCCCGCCGCTCGGCCCCGGCGTGGCCGAACGGTTCGCATGGTCGCGCGATGTCACGGACGAGCAAGTGAGCAAGGCCCGCCTCTTCCGCGCCACCTTCAAGAGCAAGCTCACCGAATTGCTCGGCAACGACGGCGTGCTGCTAATGCCGACGATGCCCGACATCGCACCGCTGCGAGCAGCCAGCGACGCAAGCCTCGAGGACTACCGCAACAAGGCGATCCGCATGCTGTGCGTCGCGGGCTTCAGCGGTTTCCCGCAACTGTC
>CAXTCC010000210.1:0-7056 GCA_964242015.1 uncultured Variovorax sp. | reverse complement strand
CGCGGCATCGAGCTCGCGGTGGTAGCCCATCTTCATCGTGACCTCTTTGGTCAGGCCCCATTGGCTCGCGTGATGGCAGGTGTTGATGAGCCACGCCAGGCCGGGTGCGATGAAGTGCTCGGTCTTGTGCGCTTCGAGCAGGTCGAGCGCCTCGTTGTCGGTGAAGCTCGCGTGGTAGATCACCTCGATGCCCTGCTTCACGCACTCCTTGATGGCCCAGGTCGACCGTGCGTGTGCCGCGACCCGCTTGCCCCAGGCCTTGGCCTCTTCCACGCAGACGCGGACCTCTTCGGCGGTGAACTGGCTCATCTCGCTCGAGAAGCCTGTGATCGACTCGCCCGAGAGATTGATCTTCACCGAGTCGACGCCCCACTTGGCCATCATGCGGACCGCACGGCGCATCTCTTCCGCGCCGCTGACCACCGCGCCGAACGCGAACTCCGGCTGGGGCAAATGCGGTTGCGTACTGTCGCCGAGTCCGCCCGGCACGGTGATCTCTTGCCCAGCTGCCAGGTAACGCGGGCCGATGATCGTGCCGTCGTTGATCGCGTTGCGGATGACGACATCGAGGCGCGGCTTGGCAGCTGCGGCGCCGACGCAACTGGTCCAGCCCATGTCCAGATACTTCTTCGCGACCTCGGCGCACCAGAGGATGTGTTCTTCCGGCGGCATGCGCTGGATCGCATCGAGGCTCGGCTGGTCGTTCCACGAGAAGTGCGTGTGTGCCTCGACCATGCCCGGCATCAAAAAGGCGCCGGCGCCGTCGATGACCTGCGCGCCGTGGACGGGAGCCTGGCGCGCACCGTAGGCCGCCTTGACGACACGCGAGATGCGGTTGCCTTGCACCAGCACGTCGCCGTTGAAGGGCGCCTCGCCGCCGCCGTCGAAGACGCGCACGTTGGTAAAGAGAACGTCTGCCATGGTCGTGCCTCCTTTACTGGCTGCGCTGCGCAAGGCGCTCGTTCGCGGCCAGAAACTCGCGCAGTTCGCGCTGGCATTCGTCGGGCCGCTCGACCGGCGTCCAATGGCCGCACTTCGACAGCACCACCACACGCTTGCTGGCTGCGCGATGCAGCCGGTCGGCCATGGCGCGCACGGCTTGCGGCGGCGCCACGCCGTCTTCGTCGCCTGTCACCAGCAACACCGGCGCCTCGATCTGCTCCACTGCCGCGGCCTGTGCGCCCGCCAGCGCTTCGCAACTGCGTGCATAGGCTTCGCCTTCTTGCCGCATCAGACTTTCGCGCACGAAGGCGACCACGACCGGCTGACGCTGCCGCGTGTCTGCGGAGATGGCCGCTTGCAGCAGCGCCTGCGTGATCTCCTGCATGGCGGCAGCGCCTTCGCGCGCCTTGGCGGCGCGCGCTGTCATCGCCGTGCGCGCAGCATCCGGCGGTGCGATCAGCGGACCGAACAGGGCCACGCTTGCCACCAACTTCGGATGCGCAGCGGCAATGTGCTGGCACACGATGGTGCCCATCGAATGCCCGACCCAATGCGCCCGCGTGATGCCCAGCCGATCGCAAACGCCGAGCAGCGTCTCGACGAAGCGCGCGATGGAGAGCGGCCCTTCGACCCGTTGCGATCGTCCGCTGCCCGGCAGGTCGACGCGCACCACACGGTGTCGCGCCATCGCCGGCATCAGTGGCGTCCAGGTGTTCGAACTGCCGCCGAGGCCGTGCACGCAAACGACGACCGGGCCTTCGCCTTCTTCTTCCACCGCGACGCGGTCGATGAGCTGGAATGTCATGGTGATTTGCTGCGGGTTGAAGCGGCTACTCGAAGCGGTTCTCGATGACGCCGACACCGTCGATCTCGACGCGCACGACATCGCCGGAGCGCAGCCACTGCGGCGGCTTCAGGCCCATGCCGACACCCGATGGCGTGCCGGTCGCGATCACGTCGCCGGGGTACAGCGTGATGCCGCGCGAGCAGGTCTCGATGAGCGTGGGGATGTCGAAGATCATGTCGCGCGTCTGCCCGTCTTGCCGCAGCGTGCCGTTGACCCAGCCGCGCACTCGGGTAGCGCGGCCGTCGACTTCGTCGGCCGTCACGATCCACGGACCCATCGGACAGAAGGTGTCGAAGCTCTTGCCCAGGTCCCATTGCTGGTGTCGCATCTGCACGTCGCGCGCGGTCACGTCGTTGACGACCGTGTAGCCGAAGACATGGTCCATGGCGCGCGAGCGCAGGATGTTGCGACCGCCACGGCCGATGACAACAGCCAGCTCCGATTCGTAGTCGATCTGCACCGATGCAGCGGGTGCCGGGAGCTGCACCGTGTCGTTGGGGCCGATCACGCATTCGGCCAGCTTGCCGAAGACGATGGGCCATGCTTCCGCCTCCGGCTTGGCATTGAACACCGAACCTGCCAGTTCGGCCGCATGGGCGTGGTAGTTGCGGCCGACGCAGAACAGGCTGCGCAGCGGGCGTGGCAACGGCGAGCGCAGCGTGATGACGTCGACCGGCAGCCGCGCCCCCGAGGCTTGCGGCAGCGCCTCGTCACGCGCCATCGCCTGAATGAGCGGCAGCGTGCCGAGCGCAGGGTCGCGCACCGCCAGCGGCGTGGCCTCGCGGCCATCCTGCGAAACGGTGCCGACATGGTCGCGGCCACCCCAACTCCAGCTCGCCAAACGCATAGACTTTGTCTCCATATTGCCCCGTGGTCTTGCCGGAGTGAACCGGCCGCCGCGAGATCTCGGAAGTCATTTTTGAGACTTGCGTCTCAAATCTGGAAGGCCGCATCATACGGTCCGTGTCCGGATGTTCACAAGACCGACCGGCGCCATTACTCACCCGTACAAACCCGATGACGCGACTCAAACACAAGCTGACCGACCCTCCGACTGCCCCCGAAGGCGGCGTCCGCGCAGCGACGTTCAAGGCCTTGCTCGACGCCGCGATGGACATCATTCGCCTGAAGGGGCACATCCCATCGGTCGCCGAAGCAGCAGCCCGGTCGAAGGTGTCGCGGGCAACGGCCTACCGTTACTTTCCGAGCCGAAGTGCGCTGGTCACCGCTGTCGTCGACAGCTCGCTGGGGCCGGTTCGGAAACTCGCATCCGACAAGCCCAACGGCCGTGACCGCATCCATGAACTGTTCATCAAGACATTCCCGCGCTTCAAGGAATTCGAGGCGCAGATGCGGGCTGCCGCGCAACTGTCGCTGGAGCAGTGGGGCCTGGAGCGCGCGGGGTTGCTCGAAGAAGAACCCTATCGGCGCGGCCATCGGGTCGGCATCCTCGAGCACGCACTGCAGCCGATGGTGCCGTTGTTGCGACCCGACGTGCGCGATCGCTTGCATCAGGCCTTGTCGGTCGTCTACGGCATCGAGCCCTACGTGATCCTGAAAGACATCTGGGGCTTGCGAGATCGCGAGGTCGAGCGCACCGCGCTGTGGATGGCGGACGCGCTGATCGATGCGGCGCTGCGCGAGTCTGGAGCGCCGGAATCGATGGCTACAGCAGCGCCCATTGCAGCCCGCACAGCGGCGCCTGCCTCAGACGCGACGGCGGCGCTCGCACTTGAAGCAACGCCGTTGGCCAAGCCGGCGTTCGACCCCGACTGGCTCGACGCGCAGTACAACAACCGCGCGCGCATACCCGAGCATCCATCGATCCTTCGCTACTGGGCCGACGCGTCCGCCGCCGCGTTCGAGCGGCCCGACTGGGTGCTCGACGTCGCGTACGGCGAGCACGATAGCGAGCGTCTCGACATCCTCCCGGCGCGCTCGGGCGCACCGGTTTTCGTCTACATCCACGGCGGCTACTGGCGTGCACTGGACAAGCGCGATCACGCCTTCGTCGCGCCACCGCTGCATGCCGCGGGTGCGATGGTCGTGCAGCTCAACTACGCGCTGTGCCCCGCGGTCGGCATCGAACACATCGTGCTGCAGATGGTGCAGGCGCTGGCATGGATCTACAGGAACGCCGAGGCGCACGGCGGTGATTGCGAGCGCATCGTGGTGGCAGGCCACTCTGCCGGCGGCCATCTCGCGACGATGCTTCTCGCTTGCGACTGGCGTGCCGTGGCCGCGGACCTGCCGCGCGATCTGGTCAAGTCGGCGCTGTCGATCTCGGGCGTGTACGAACTGGAGCCGCTGCGGCACGCGCCGTTTCTCGCAGCCGATATCGGGCTGACCGAAGCGTCGGCATTGCGCCTGAGTCCGTTGCGGATGCGGGCGCCTGCAAGCGGCTCGCTCGTGACGATCGTCGGTGGCGACGAGAGCGAGGAGTTCCTGCGTCAGGCCGACGCGATCTCTGCCGCATGGGGGCCGGATGTCGTCGTGGCGAACGAGCGCGTCGCGGGCAAAAACCACATGAACGTGCTGAACGACCTCGCTGACCCGACGTCGTCGACTTACGCCCATGCGCTGTCGTTGCTGGGCCTCTCGGGTCCGGTGCGCGGCTGATCGGCGCGCGCTTGCAGGTCAGCCGCCACGCAAGTGCAGGTGCGTCGAGTTCTTCACTTCTTCCATCACCGCATACGTCCGTGTCTCGCGCACGCCGGGCAACTGCCACAGCACGCTGCCCGCGAAAGCGCGGTAGTCGTTCATGTCGGCGCTTCGGGTCTTGAGCAGATAGTCGAAGCCGCCGGCGACCATGTGGCATTCCATGATCTCCGGTCGCACCTGCACCGCCGCCTTGAACTGGTCGAACACGTTGGGCGTCGTGCGGTCGAGCAGCACCTCGACGAACACCAGCATGCCGGCACCGAGCTTGAGCGGATTGAGCCGTGCTTCGTAGCCGACGATGTAGCCCTCGCGCGTGAGCCGTTGAACGCGTGCCAGCACGGCTGTCGGCGACAACGCGATCGTCTCTGCCAGCTTGACGTTGGACAGGCGGCCATCGTCCTGCAGCGCAGCGAGAATGCGAACGTCGAGCCGATCGAGTCCCGGGGCGGGATCTTCCACTGGTGGCGCCGGCGTCTTTGGTGGTTTCTTCGGCTTCATCGTCAGAATTCGAAATAAAAGTCGGTGCTACGGTCGGCATTATCGGTTTAACCACCAACAGACGCCGCCATGACCGCTACCTCTGCCACCGCCGCCATCACTGCACCTTTCACGGCATTCGCCGATGCTCTCGACACGCCGACGCCGTTGCGGGCGCAGATCACCGCGGCCTATCGAAAGTCCGAGCCCGAAGCACTGCCTGCGCTCTTGAAGGCCGCACGACTCGAAGGCGAGGCGGCCTCGGCCGCGCACAGCCTCGCGCACCGGATCGCCACGCAGCTGCGCAACCGGAAGAACGCGACGGGTCGGGCGGGTTTGGTGCAGGGGTTGCTGCAGGAATACGCGTTGTCTTCGCAGGAAGGCGTCGCACTGATGTGCCTGGCCGAAGCGCTGCTGCGCATTCCCGACACCGCCACCCGCAACGCCTTGATCCGCGACAAGATCGCGCACGGCCAATGGCAGGCGCATGCCGGCCGCAGCCCGTCGGTGTTCGTCAACGCGGCGACCTGGGGTTTGCTCCTGACCGGCAAGCTGGTCGCCACGCACAGCGAATCGGGCTTGTCGAACACGCTGACGCGACTGATCGGCAAGGGCGGCGAACCGCTGATTCGCAAGGGCGTCGACATGGCGATGCGGATGATGGGCGAGCAGTTCGTCACCGGCGAAACCATCGCGCAGGCGCTCGAGCATGCGAAAGCGCTGGAGGCCGAAGGCTTCCGCTATTCGTACGACATGCTCGGCGAGGCCGCGTTGACCGCGCACGATGCCGAGCGCTACCGCATCGCCTACGAGCAGGCGATCCATGCGATCGGCAAGGCGTCGGCCGGCCGCGGTGTCTATGAAGGGCCGGGCATCTCGATCAAGCTGTCGGCACTGCATCCGCGCTACGTGCGAGCGCAACATGCGCGCGTGATGGACGAGCTCTATCCGGTACTGCGCGACCTCGCGCTGCTGGCGCGCCAATACGACATCGGCCTCAACATCGATGCCGAAGAAGCCGACCGCCTGGAGCTGTCGCTCGACCTGCTCGAGAAGCTCTGTTTCGAGCCGGCGCTGAAAGAACGCCGGGCCGCGCCAGGTTCTTTTGATCCCCTCGGGGGACGGGCGCCGCATGGCGGCGAGCTGGGGGCCACATCGAATTGGAACGGCATCGGCTTCGTCATTCAGGCGTACCAGAAGCGCTGCCCGTTCGTCATCGATTTCGTGGTCGACCTGGCGCGCCGCAGCGGGCACCGGCTGATGGTCCGGCTGGTGAAGGGCGCTTACTGGGACAGCGAGATCAAGCGCGCGCAGATCGAGGGGCTCGAAGGCTATCCGGTGTTCACGCGCAAGGCCTACACCGACGTGTCGTACCTGGCCTGCGCTCGCAAGCTGCTGGCCGCGCCTGATGCGGTGTACCCGCAATTCGCGACGCACAACGCGCACACGCTCTCTGCGATCTACCAGATGGCAGAGCCGTCGACGTACACGCCGGGTCAATACGAATTCCAGTGTTTGCACGGCATGGGCGAGCCGCTCTACGAGCAGGTCGTCGGCGCGATCGAACTCGGCAAGTTGAACCGGCCTTGCCGCATCTACGCGCCGGTCGGCACGCATGAAACATTGCTCGCGTACCTGGTGCGACGCTTGCTGGAGAACGGTGCCAACACCTCTTTCGTCAATCGCATCGCCGACCCGACGATCGCGATCGACGTGCTGGTCGAAGACCCGGTCGCGACCGTCGAGCAGATGGCGAAGAACGAAGGCGCCATCGGACTACCGCATCCGTCGATCGCGCTGCCGGTGGCGTTGTACGGCGCGGCGCGCACCAACTCGCGCGGTCTCGACCTTGCGAACGACGATCGGCTGCGCGAACTGGGTGCGGCTTTGGCGCAGAGTGCGTCCAAGGCCTGGACCGCCGGCCCGCTGCTGGCGTCGGGCATCGACGATGCATCGCGGTCTGCGACAGAGCCGGTGCGCAACCCGGCTGATTTGCGCGACGTCGTCGGCCATGTGCAGGAAGCGACGTTGGCCGACGTCGAAGCCGCGATCGCCGATGCGCAAAATTTCGCATCGACCTGGGCCGCAACATCGCCGACCGAGCGCGCGTCGCAGCTCGATCGCGCCGC
>CAXTCC010000209.1:0-7057 GCA_964242015.1 uncultured Variovorax sp. | reverse complement strand
CTGGGCTTTCACGAGGGCCTCGGCCGCTTCCGGCGGCATGTAGTTTTCATCGTGCTTGGCCAGTACCTGATCGGCCCGGAACACGCCGTCGGCACCGAGCCGGCCTTGCGCCACCACGCCCTTGCCTTCACGGAACAGGTCGGGCAACAAGCCGGTGTAGACCACCGGCACTTTCTGCGCGAGATCGGTCACGATGAAGCTCACCGTCAGACCTTGTGCTGCACGTTGCACGCTGCCTTCTTCGACCAACCCGCCCAGCCTGAATCCGCGTTCCAGCGGCGCTGCCTTCGCCGCCACCTGCGACGGGCTGAAGAAGAACACCAGGTTGCTGCGAAAGGCGTTGAGCACCAGCGCGCTCGCGATGCCGAGCGCCGCGAGGCCGACGAGGATCGCCAGGCCGCGGCGGCTTCTGGCTTTCATCGGATGCCTCCGGCGCGCAGGTTCCTGCGTGCGCCGCGCACCTGCGCCACCTCGATGCCGATGGCGAGCACCGTCATGCCGAAGGCGCCCCACACGTAGAGCGCATAGCCGCCCATCGCGAGAAAGTCGTGGAAGCTGCTCCAGTTCATGAGGCCCCCAGTTCGCGGCGCGCCCATGCGGTGTCGCGCTCGCGTTCGAGCATCAGCGTGCGCAAGCGCGCCAGCGAGATCGCGATGCAGTACATCCACACCGCCAGCACCATGACCAGCATGCCGGTGAGCATGGGCGTCGCCATGCTCGGCGCCTTCGACAGGCTGACCGATGCGCCCTGGTGCAGGGTGTTCCACCACTTCACCGAGAAATAGATGATCGGCACGTTGACCACGCCCACCAGCGCCAGCACCGCAGCGGCGCGATCGGCACGGCGCACGTCGTCGATCGCGCTGTGCAGCGACAGGAAGCCGATGTACAGGAACAGCAGGATCAGCTCGGAGGTGAGGCGCGCATCCCACACCCACCAGGCGCCCCATGTCGGCTTGCCCCACAGCGCGCCGGTCCAGAGCGCGATGAAGGTCATGAGCGCGCCGGTCGGTGCGAGCGCGCGCGCGAACATCGATGCCAGCCGCGCGTTGAAGGCCAGCCCGATGCCGGCCCAGAACGCCATCACGACGTAGATCACCATCGACATCCACGCCGCCGGCACGTGCACGAAGATGATCCGATAGGCCTCGCCTTGTTGCGCGTCGGTGGGCGCGATGCCCAGGCCGATGAAGAGCCCGACGGCTGCGAACACCGTCGCCATGATCGCGAAGGCGACGACCATCCGGCCAGCTATCGGATAGAAGCGCTGCGGCGCGGCGTAGGCGAACCAGTTGACCGATGGCGAACGGGAGGACGGAGACGCAGCAGACACGCCGCGCTTCGGCCGCAGTGGCGAGGTGGAGATCGAGGCCATCGTGTGTCCTTCCCTATTCGAATGCGATGCGCAGTGCCGCTGCGGCGGCGGGTGGTGCGCCGGCCAGCGCCAGCACCAGCATCGCGCCGAGCAATGAGAAATGGCCGGCCACCCCGGCGCCCGTGGTGCTCGCGTCGACCGCACCGGCACCGAAGATCAACACCGGCACCACCAGCGGCAGCACCAGCAACGACAACAGCACGCCGGCACCGCGGACGCCGACGGTGAGCGCCGAGCCGATGGCGCCGACCAGGCTCAGCACGGGCGTGCCCAGCAGCAGGCTCGCGGCCAGCACCGCCATCGCCTCGGGCGCCAGACCGAACTGCAGCGCGAGCAGCGGCGAGATCAACGCCAGTGGCAAGCCGGAACAGAGCCAGTGCGCGAGCGCCTTGCCGAGCACCAGCAGCGAGAGCGGCGTCGCCGACAGCAGTTGCTGTTCGAGCGTGCCGTCTTGCAGATCGTCGGCGAACAGGCGGGCCAGCGACAGCATCGACGCCAGCAACGCCGCCACCCAGACCACGCCCGGCGCCATGCGGCGCAGCAGCTCGGGTTCAGGCCCGATACCCAACGGAAACAGGCTCACCACGATCACGAAAAAGAACAGCAGCGCGACCGTGTCGGTGCGCCGCCGCAAGGCGATGCGCAGGTCGCGCACGACCACGTTCGCGATGCCGCGCAGCACGCCGGCGTGGGCCGTCGGCGCGAGGGGCAGCGCGATCGTGTTCACAGGGATCGTGTTCACAGCGACAACTCGATCTGCGGCAGCGTGGCGGGCAGCGCCAGGTCCGGCTGATGGCTGGTCAGCAGCACCACGCCGCCGCGGCGAACATGTGTCGCGATGACCTGCAGGAGCCATGCTGCGGCCGCGGTGTCGAGCGCGTTGAACGGCTCGTCGAGCACCCACAACGGCGCTTCGGATGCCAGCAGCAGGCGGGCCAACGCGACACGGCGCCGCTGGCCCTGCGACAGGTTGCGCGATGGATCGTGAAGCAAGTCGTCATGCACGCCGATACGCCCGAGGCCGGCCGCAGCCAGTGCCGCCGCCGCCTGTTCGATGCTTGGCTCTTCACCGCCGAGCCGGGTCGACGTCAGCAGGTTTTCGATCGGGCTCAGCTCGTCCTTGAGCGCCGCGGCATGGCCCAGATACACCAGCTGCCGATGAAACTCTTCGCGCAGCGTGCCGATGCGCGTGCCGCGCCACAGCACCTCGCCGCGCTCGGGCCGCAACAGGCCGCAGACCATTCGCAGCAGGCTGGTCTTGCCGGCACCGTTGGCGCCGGTGACGCGCAGCACATGGCCGCCCGGCACGTCGACGTTCAGGCCGCTGAACAGGGAGCGACCGCCGCGCACGCAGCCGAGGTCGTTCAATGCCAAAGCCGGAATTAGCATGTTGTCAATTTAACCTGACACTCCTAACATGCGCAATATGTTGACAACCCGAATGGGGACTTCACCGTCCCTGCCGACGCCGCCAGCGCTCGCGGTGCCCCCTGCAGCGCCGCCTTCGCGGTCGAGGCAGAACCCGACGCCGATGCCGGAAGCCATCGTCATCGGCAGCGGATTCGGCGGCCTGGCGGCCGCCGTGCGCCTCGGTGCTCGCGGCTACCGCGTCACCGTGCTGGAGAAGCTGGACGCCCCCGGCGGTCGCGCCTACGTGTATCGGCAAGACGGCTTTACCTTCGACGCCGGGCCGACCGTCATCACCGCGCCGTTCCTCTTCGAAGAACTTTGGGCACTGTGCGGCAAACGGCTGGCCGACGATGTCGAGCTGCGTCCGGTGTCGCCGTTCTATCGCATTCGTTTCGACGATGGCACCGTCTTCGACTACTCCGGTGACGCCGACGCGATGCGCGCCGAAGTCGCGCGACTGTCGCCGGGCGATGTCGCCGGCTACGAGCGCTTCCTGAAGGCCAGCGAGGCGATCTACAAGGTCGGCTTCGAGCAGTTGGGCGACGTGCCGTTCAGCGCCTGGACCGACATGGCACGGGCGCTGCCGCAGCTGCTCAAGCTGGAGGGTTACCGCACCGTGTACTCGCTGGCGTGCAAGCACGTGCGCGATGCACGGCTGCGCGTGGTGCTCACCTTTCAATCGCTGCTGGTCGGCGGCAATCCGTTCGCGACCACGTCTGTGTACTGCCTCATCGCATTTCTCGAGCGGCGCTGGGGTGTGCACTTCGCGATGGGCGGCACCGGCAGTCTGGTGAAGGGGCTGGTCGGGTTGATCGAAGGTCAGGGCGGCCGCGTGCTGTGCAACCAGTCGGTCGCGCAGATCACCGTGCAGGGCGGTGCGGCCACGGGGGTGCGCCTGACGAGCGGCGAGACCTTGCGGGCCGATGTCGTGGTGTCGAATGCCGATTCCGCAACGACCTACCGCACGCTCGTCGCGCCCGAACATCGCAAGCGCTGGACCGACCGCCGCATCGAGCGCGCGCGCTATTCGATGAGCCTGTTCGTCTGGTACTTCGGCACGCGTCGCCAATATCCCGAAGTCGCGCACCACACCATTTCGCTCGGCCCGCGCTACCGCGAACTGCTCACCGACATCTTCGATCGCAAGCTGCTGGCGGACGATTTCAGCCTCTACCTGCATCGGCCGACTGCCACCGATCCGTCTCTTGCGCCCCCGGGTTGCGATGCCTTCTACGTGCTGTCGCCGGTACCGCATCTGCAGAGCGGTACCGACTGGCGCGAGCGCGCCGAGCCCTATCGGCTGGCGATCCAGCAGAAGCTGCAGGCGACGCTGTTGCCCGATCTCGAAAACCAGATCGTGACCTCGCACATGCTGACGCCGCAGGACTTTCAGGATCGCCTTTCATCGTTTCGCGGGGCTGCCTTCGGCATGGAACCGGTGCTCACGCAAAGCGCGTGGTTCCGTCCGCACAACCGCAGCGAAGAACTCGACCGCCTGTACCTCGTCGGTGCCGGCACCCATCCCGGCGCCGGCTTGCCCGGCGTTCTTTCATCGGCCCGAATCCTCGACACGGTGGTGCCTCATGCAGACTCCCTCGCGCTCCGCCGCACAGCCTGAAATCGACCACGCGCTGCAGCGTGCGCAGATCGACCCGGCCGACATCGCCGCCTGCCGCGCGTCGCTGCGCCAGGGCTCGCGCACCTTTCTCGCGGCGTCGCTGCTGTTGCCGCGAGACGTGCGCGAAGCGGCGTGTGCGCTCTATGCCTTCTGCCGGATGGCCGACGATGCAGTGGACGACGGCACAGAAGGCGTCGACGAGCACACGGCCGTCGCGCTGCTGCGGCATCGCCTGGCTCGCGTCTACGACCGCACGGTGCCCGTCGCCTCGCTCGCTTCACCGGCCGATCGCGCACTGGCCGGCGTCGCTGCGCGCTTTGCCTTGCCGCGCGCGCTGCCCGACGCACTGATCGAAGGCTTCGAGTGGGACGCCGCGGGCCGCCGTTACGAGACGATCGATTCGCTTTACGACTACGCGGCGCGCGTGGCCGGCACGGTCGGCGCGATGATGGCGTTGCTGATGGGCGTGCGTTCTGCCGACGGGGTGGCGCGTGCCTGCGATCTGGGGGTGGCGATGCAGCTGTCGAACATCGCGCGCGATGTCGGCGAAGACGCGGCGATGGGGCGCTTGTACCTGCCGCGCGAATGGATGCGCGAGGCCGGCATCGACCCCGATGCGTGGCTGGCCGCGCCGGTGTTCACCCCGGCGCTGGGCGCGGTGGTGCGACGTGTGCTGCAGGCCGCCGACGCACTGTACGACCGCGTCGGTGCGGGCGTGGCGCAGTTGCCGTTCGCATGCCGCCCCGGCATCAACGCCGCGCGTTTCCTGTACGCCGACATCGGTCACATGGTGCAGCGCGCCGGTGGCAATTCGATCGGGCAGCGGGCGGTCGTGCCACCCTCGCGCAAGCTGTGGTCGCTGATGCGCGCATTGCTCGCGCTGCGGCCGAGTGCAACTGCCGCGCAAGCCTGGCCCGTGTTGCCGGCCAATGCGTTCCTGGTCGACGCGGTGCTCGCGACGGCACCGTCGGCCGTGTCGCCGATTTCGACGTCGAAGCCTCCGTCGCCGCAACGCACGCCGGCCGATCGCGTGGTCTGGGTCATCGATCTGTTCGACCGGCTCGAGCGCCAGGAGCGCGCCAAGGCCCTGCGGCCGGCCACGCTGGCCTGACGGAGCGGGCCGCGCTTGAGTTCGGGCCTCATCATCACGCTCGAAGTCTTCGGCGTGCTCGGTGTCCTGATCGCGCTGGCCGGTTGGGAGCTGTACACGCTGCGGCGTGATCGGGATCGGTCCGGGAAGCGGCCCGGAGAAAATCAGGAGCACCTGCGCGATTGAATGCTGTCGGCCTTCAGTGCTTAGTCTTCGGTTCTATCTTGGTTATCCACGACGGATGAAATCGACGAACGCCCGCAACGGCGCCGGAAGATAGCGGCGGCCTGGGTAGTAGAGAAACGGGCCCGAAAACGTAGGCCACCACGACTGCAGCACCGGCTCGAGCGCGCCGCTGTCGAGGTGCGGCTTCAGCCAGTCGTCGAACAGCTGGATGACACCCGTGCCCGCGATCGCGGCATCGACCGCCAGATCGACCGCGGCGCCGATGCGCACGATGAGCGGCCCGGTCGGGTCGACCTTCACGACCTCGCCTTTGCGCTCGAACTCCCAGACCGGCATCGCTCCGCTGGCGAAGCGGCCACGCAAGCAGGCGTGAGCGAGCAAGTCGCGCGGATGCGCCGGGCGGCCATGGCGATCGAGGTACGCGGGCGATGCGGCGGTGGCGTAGCGTTGAACGCGCGGCCCGATGGGGATGGCGATCATGTCCTGCTCGAGTCGTTCGTCGTAACGGATGCCGGCGTCGCAGCCGGCTGCGAGCATGTCGACGAAGCTGTCGTCGGCCACGATGTCCAGCACGATGTCGGGGTATTCCGCGAGGAACGGCGGCACGATGCGCGGCAACACCAGGCGCACGGCACTGATCGGCACGTTCAGGCGGAGCGTGCCGGCCGGGCGGTCCCTGAAGCCGTTGACCACGTCGAGCGCCGCCTCGACTTCGACCAGCGCCGGGCCGAGTCGGTCGATCAGCCGGGCACCGGCTTCGGTCGGCGCGACGCTGCGGGTGGTGCGATTGAGCAACCGCACGCCGAACTTCGTTTCGAGTCGGCGAACCGCTTCGCTGAGGCTGGATGCACTGCTGCCGGTGAGCCGGGCCGCTTCCCGAAAACCGCCTGCACGCGCGACCGCGAGCAGCGCTGTGAGATCACCGAGGTCTGCCGCCATTGTTCGAGATTCCGTACAGCCTGTGCCGATTGCGGCATCTTATCGCCGGAGTCGATGCGACCTACATTGATCGTCAGACGCAAATCAACAGCAAAGGAATCATCGTGAGCGACATCGGCAAAGCAGGAACATTCACTCTCGGGACGCGCACCGTCAAGCGCGTCGGCTACGGCGCGATGCAGCTCGCGGGCCCCGGCGTCTTCGGGCCGCCGAAGGACCGCGCGGCCGCCATCGCGGTGCTGCGCGCCGCCGTCGAGAGCGGTATCGACCACATCGACACCAGCGACTTCTACGGCCCGCACGTCACCAACCAGATCATTCGCGAGGCGCTGCATCCGTACCGCGACGACCTGGTCATCGTCACCAAGATCGGCGCCTTGCGCGGTGACGACGGCTCGTGGATGCCGGCCATGTCGCGCGAGCAACTCACGCAGGCGGT
>CAXTCC010000208.1:0-7063 GCA_964242015.1 uncultured Variovorax sp. | reverse complement strand
GTGTAGCTGCGCACCAGCCGCAGCAACTCGTCCTCGGAATACGGCTTGCCGAGATAGTGGTTGACGCCCAGCGTGCGTGCGTGGTCGCGGTGCTTCTCGGCGATGCGCGAGGTGATCATGATGATCGGCAGGTCGGCCAGCGACTCGTCGGCGCGGATGTTGCGCGCCAGGTCGAAGCCGTCCATGCGCGGCATCTCGATGTCCGACAGCACGACCGAAGGCCGCTCCTGCTGCAAGCGCTCGAGTGCCTGCAGACCGTCCGCCGCCAAGGCGACGCGGTAACCTTCGCGTTGCAGCAGACGCTGCGTCACGCGGCGCACGGTGATCGAATCGTCGACCACCAGCACCAGCGGCACTTGCGCAGGCGTTTGCGGCAGCATGACGACCTGTGCCGTGCCGCCTTCCGCGGGCTGCGCATCGGCCGCCCCTGCCACGCGGGCTTCTGCGGCGACACCACCGGCCGCCTGCAGCTGCCGCGCCAGCTCGCCGTGCACCGCCGCCAGCGCGACCGGGTTATAGAGCAGCGCGACCGCGCCGGAAGCGAGCACAGAGATGCCCGCCATGCCCGGCAACCGCGACAGTTGCGGCCCCAGGTTCTTGACCACGACTTCCTGGTTGCCCAGCACTTCGTCCACGTGCAACGCGACGCGCTGCGCCGCGCTTCGCACGATGACGATGGTGTTGTGCTTGCCCGGCGCCCGATCGCTGCGCGCCGAGGATTGCAGCAATGCACCGGCCCAATAGAACGGCACCTGCTCACTGCCGAACGGATAGCTTTGCGACAGGTAGGCCGACTCGACGTCGGAGCCGCCCACGCGCTGCACCAGCTCGACCAGGCTCGACGGCACGCCGATCGACACCGCACCGGCCCGCATCATCACCACGTGCGTCACCGCGGTGGTCAGCGGCAGCACCAGCTTGAAGCTCGTGCCGGCACCCGCCGTGCTGTGCGTTTCGATGCGGCCGCCGAGTGCGGCGACATCCGCGCGAACGATGTCCATGCCGATGCCACGGCCCGCCAGTTCCGACACCTGTTCGGCCGTCGAGAAACCGGGCTTGAAGATCATCTCGGATGCTTCGTGCGGGGAAAGGTCAGCGCCTTCTTCGATCAGGCCGAGTGCACGGGCGCGTGACGTGATGCGCTCGTGATCGAGGCCCGCGCCGTCGTCCTTGAAGGTGACCGACACGTCGTTGCCTTCGTGCTGCAGGTCGATGACGATGAGGCCGCTGGCGTCCTTGCCGGCCTTCGTTCGCACGGCAGCGTCTTCGATGCCGTGCGCCACGCAATTCCGCAGCAGGTGTTCGAAAGCGGGCGTCATCCGGTCGAGCACGCCGCGGTCCATCTCGATCGTGCCGCCGGTGATGTCGAGGCGCACCTGTTTGCCGGTGTCCTTGGAAGCCTGCCGCACCACGCGGTACAGGCGGTCCGACAACCCTTCGAACTCGACCATGCGCGTGCGCAGCAAGCCGCGTTGCAACTCGCGGGTTTGCCGCGCCTGCGCGCTCAGATCGTCTTCCGTGGCCTGCACGGTTTTCTGCAAGGTGCGCTGCACCGTCGCCACGTCGTTGACCGACTCGGCCATCATGCGGGTCAGTTCCTGCACGCGTGTGAAGCGGTCGAACTCCAGCGGATCGAAGCCCTGCTGCGAGTCCTTGGCCTGCGCAAGACGCGACTGCATCTGGCTTTCCGCCTGCACTTCGATGTCGCGCAACTGCTGCCGCAAGCGATCGAGATTGCCGGTCAGGTCGTCGAGCGAACTGCGCAGCTGCCCCAGCTCGGCCTCCAGCCGCGAACGCGTGATGATGACCTCGCCGGCCTGCGCCACCAGACGATCGAGCAGCTGGGTGCGGATGCGAACCTGCTGGGTCGACGAGGCGCGCAACGGGACCAGAGCAGACGGCGTGGGCAGTGCGGACTTGGCGGTGGTGGCCGTCGGCGACTTGACGGCCTCGGCCGAGTCCGCCGCAGCCACCGTCTCGGCAGACGAGGCAGAGACCGATTCCTCGGCCGGCGTAGGTAACGGCAACGGCAACAGTTCCGCAGGCTTGGCAGCGCTGACCAATGGCATCGCCGCTGCGGTCGCCGCTTTCTGGGCAATCTCCGCCTGCGTTGCAGCGTCGTCCGCGCGCAGGGCGTCGAAGGTGGCCTGCAAGCCGTCGAAGCATGCCAGCAAACGCTCGACCGATTCGGTATCGGCGCCGGCACTGCCGACGTATTCGATTTCCGACTCCATGCGGTGCGCGCGCTCGCCCAGGCGCATCGCGCCCGCCAGACGGGCGCTGCCCTTCAGCGTGTGCAGCGTGCGCAGCACGGACGCCCGCGGCGCCGTGTCTTCGGGTCGCTGCGCCCATTCGCGCAGCGCGGTACCGAGTTGCGGCAACAGCTCGGCCGCCTCTTCTTCGAAGATGGGGAAGAGATCGACGTCGACCGCGTCGGCCAGATCGATCGCGTCTTCCGAGTCCTCCATCGAGACGTCGGGCACGTGCGCCGCTTCGTCGGCTTCGGTCGAGGCGGAGAAGCCGGAAGGACGGTCGAAACGTTCCACAAGATCGACGTGCTCTGCAGCGGCGACTGGCTGCTCGGCCTTGGCCTCTACAGGCTCCACAAGCGCTAAGGACTCCACGGGCTCCGTCGGCATCAACGACTCAGCGACTTCGCGCAGTGCCTTGACGGTTTCGTCGGCAGGCTCTTTCAGGAAGCCGGCGGCGAATTGATGGAGCAAACGTCGCAACTCTTCGGCCGCAGCGACCAGCACAGCGCCTTGCGCCTCGGTGCCGCTGCCCTGCATGTGCAGGTGCTGCAACGCGGCTTCGAACAGACGCGCCATGCCCGACAGGCTCTGGAAGCCGACGGTCGCCGAGCTGCCCGCGAGCGAGTGCGCCAATCCGATGGTGGAATCGGCCACTTGCGTGTGCGGCTCCATCGCCCATTCGCCCACCTGATTGGCGAGCTGCCGCGACCATTCGTCGGCTTCGTTCAGATAGACGTTGTAGAGCGCGATGCCGATGCGCAGCGGGCCGATGGCCTTGACCGCATCGTCGGCACTCGGGGCCGTGCTCGCATCGGCAGCAGGCGCCATCGCATACATGCTGACCGGCGCTTCGACCGCGGTCTTCGGTGCTGCCTCGACCTCGGCCTCGGCCTCTGCCGCGGTTTCGATGACGGGTTCATGCGCAGCCTCGATGGCAAGCGTCTCGGCAGGCGCTTCTTCGACCGGCTGCGCTTCGACAGCATCGATCCCGGCCACTGGCAACACGATCTCGGGCAGTGCGCTCACTGCCGGCGCCGGCTTGCCCGACGGCTCGTCCGACGGTGCGGACAGCAGAGGGCTGAACACAGGCTCGACGTCTCGCTCTGCCTCGAAAGTCGGCGCTTCGCCGAATGCGCGCGGCGCCGAGAACGCCGTCGTTTCCGGGCTTGGTTCCAGCGGCGACTGCGCGGTCGCGAAAAAATCGATCTCGTCGTTGCCGAGCAGAAAAGCCGGATCGGCAACGTGCTCGCGATCCGAATGGCGCTCAGGCTCCGGATCGATCTGCGTCGGCTTGGCGTCGAAGTCGAGGAAGTCGGTCGACGCGAAATCGTCGTCGGAATGGTCCAGGCGCGGTGCCTCAGGACGCTCTTCGGCAGCTTCCCTGGCGTTCTTTCCAGCGTCCTTTGCAGACACGGATTTCGAGAAGTCGAACTCCGGCGGCGCGTCGTACGCCGTCGTGAGGAAATCGAGGTCCGGCAATTCCGGCATCGAGACTTCGTGTTCGTCCGGTGCGGCAGAGGCTGGGGTTGTCTCTGCCGTCGGCAGCATCGGAACGGCCGGCGCAGACGGTGATGCAGGCGCTTCGTCGGCTGCGATCTGTCGCGCCGCGATGGCCAGCGCATCGGCATCCGCTGCACGGGTCGGCATTGCCGCGATCGGCTCGCCCGAACGCAGCGCTTCGGCCATCGCCCGGAAAGGAACGGCTTGCCAGTTGTGCGGTTCGCCGGAAGCGACGGCCTCGACCCACTTCGCAAAATCCTGCAACGCCCGGCTGGTGCCTTCGATCAGTTCCGGCGTGGCCGCGCGCTGATCCGCGAGCCAGGTGTTCAGCACCTGTTCGAAGGCCCAGGCGGCTTCGCCGAAGTCCATCAACCCGACCATGCGCGAGCTGCCCTTGAGCGTGTGGAATGCCCGGCGCAAAACCGTGAGCTCGCCGCCCTCGGCCGCGTCGCGACGCAGGGCCGACACCGCGGCCAGGCCGTTGTGCAGCACCTCGCGCGCTTCGTCGAGAAAGATGTTCTGCAGGTCTTCTTCTTCGAGTTCGGTGACCTCGGTGTCGGGCATCGAATGCTCGAGCGGCGCCGGCCCGGTGATCTTCGAGGTCCAGCTGTCGGTGGCCCGGCTGAACTCTTCGAGCGGGGAAACCTTCTTGCGGCTCGGCGCGGCAAGGGCGGCCAGTTTGGCTGCGATTTGCGCATCGACCTCTTGCACACTGAGCTTGGCTTCGTTGGCAGCCTTTGCAGCGACAGGCGCCGCAGGAAACGCTACGGAAGGCGTGGGCGGTGCGGGCGAAACGGCAGGCGGTACAGGCGCAAGCGGTGCAGCAGCCGGTGCGATCGACACCGGTGCCGGCACTTCGGGCACCGAGTCGGTCCCTTGACGGCCCATCAGCGGTTTCAGCTCGCCAGACGCGGCGTCGAAGACGAACAGGCGCTTGGCCAGTGCAGGCTGGTAGCCGAGCATGTCGATCAGGAAACCGAGCGCGCCCAGGTTGTTGCCGAGCGAATCGAAATCACGCGTTTCCTCTGCTGTCGATTCTTCGACCGTCGAATCGCGGGCCATCAGATGGTCGACGTTTTCGCGCATGCGCTGCACGGTCTGCGCAGCCTGGTCGAGCCCGAGCACCGAGAAGACACCGCGCATCTGCAGCAGCTGGCTCGGCACCGTGCGCAACGAGCTTTTGTCGCCCGGCCGGCGGAAGAACTGGTCGAGCGATTTTTCGAGCTCGCTCAAGTGGGAGCGCAGTTCGTCGACCACCGTGCCCATGGTCTGCCGGTCGCTGACGCGACGGTAGAGCTCTTCCATCCAGGGCTCGAGCGGCTCCGAATGTCCACCTTCGCGAGCGCGATCGATGCGGCCCGCGAGCTGAACGGTGCGCGCGGTCAGTTGCCGGTCGTGCGGGTCGAGGTCTTCGAAAGCCGCTTCGAGGTACAGCACCGACGTGGCGACTTCCATCGCGAGTTCGGTAGCCGGCGGTTGGCCGGCCCGCAACGAATCTTCGACCGCGTTGTTGAGCGCCTGCACCATCGGTGCGCTCGGCGGATGCAGCTTGCCAAGCGATTCGCCGAGTTGCGCGAAGGTGTCTGCCACCTGCCGCATGCGGGTCATGTCGCCACCCGACAGGGCCGACCACATTTCCTTGGCGGCTTCGATGCGCTTGCGGGCTTGCGTCAACACCAGCGGGTCGAAGCGACCGAACTGTTCGACGGTGTAGTCGACGTGTTGCTCGGCTTCGAGACCCCAGGCCGCGCGCACGGCGCGCAAGCTCGAAGCTTCGTCGCGGGCAGTGGGCACGGCCTGTGCGCAAAAGAACAGCAGGTCTTGCCCGAGTCGATCCGACACCGTGTCGTCACCGCGGGCCAGCGTGGCGTACTGCAGCAGCACGCGCGAGGCAGCGCGTTTGACGTACACATCCGCCGGCATCAGCGACAGCGAAAGCGATTCGAAAAACGCAGCCGCTAGCGTCCAGAAACTGCGAACGCGAGCGATCGTGGCGCCGCGCGCGAGCCCCAGGCACAGCGCATTCAGGCGACGTGCCGCGGCGTCGTCGCCGGTCTTGACGACCTTGAGCACTTCGCGGTCGAGCTTGGAGCGCACCGCCGGGTCGTAGACCAGTGCAGGCTGACGGTCCGACGCCGCGATGTCGACCCAGCGGAACGGCAGGCTCCAGAGGTCGGCCGGATGAACCCGCTCGTTGCCCACCATTTCGAGTACGTCGCGGTACTGAGGAAACAGCGCGATGGGCGACACCGTCTTGCCCGACAGCATGGCGCCCAGAAAATCGGTGACGGCGAAACCGGCCTTGTCGATTTTCAGTACCGCGGCTTCGTTGCAACGCGACGGCTCGGAGACGAAGCTCTGCACTGCGAACTCCATCGCGCCCAGCACCAGTGCCGGCGCGGTATGGCCGACCATCTGGAGCGCGCCCACGGCCTGATGCAGTTGCTGACGCGCCAGCCGAAGCGGCCCGGCGTCGAGTTCGGGCACCGTGCCCGATTCGCGCGAGAAGCGGCGCAGCGACTTGCTGACGCCGTCGATCGATTTCTGGATTTCACCGAGCACCCAGGCCAGCGGTCCAAGGTCTTCGGTGGCCGGCGCGTTGCCGGCAACATGAGCGGTGGCGGGGCTTAGGGTCGACACGATGTTTTCTCGGCGTGTTTTTTAACGGGCGTCGGACGTCGAAGGTCGGACGGCTTATGCGATCTTGAAACGCGACACCGACTGGCGAAGTTCTTCGGCCATGTGCGACAGCTCGCGCACCTGTTGCGCCGTGGTGCGCGTGCCCTCGCCGGTTTGTTCTGTCACCGCGAAAATGTGCTGGATGTTGGCGGCCACCACATTGGCCGAATCCGCCTCGCGCGATGCCGATTGCGAAATCTGCTCGATCAGCTCGGCAAGGCGGCGCGACACGCGGTCGATCTCGGACAGTGCGGTGCCCGCATTGTCGGACAGCTTGGCCCCTTCGACCACACCCTGCGTGGAGCGCTCCATGGCCCCGACGGCATCCTGGGTGTCGGTTTGAATCGCCTTCACCAACGCAGAAATCTGGCGCGTCGCATCGGCCGACCGTTCGGCCAGCCGCTGAACTTCTTCCGCCACCACCGAGAAGCCGCGACCGGCTTCGCCAGCCGATGCCGCCTGGATGGCCGCGTTGAGCGCGAGCACGTTGGTCTGCTCGGTAATGTCTGAAATCAGCTCGGTGATTTCGCCGATCTCCTGCGACGATTCACCGAGGCGCTTGATGCGCTTCGATGTCTCCTGGATCTGGTCGCGAATCGAGTTCATACCGCCGATGGCGTTCTGCACCGCCT
>CAXTCC010000207.1:0-7236 GCA_964242015.1 uncultured Variovorax sp. | reverse complement strand
CTTCAAGTCGCTGTGCGGGCAGGTCGAGCGCCTGCGAGCCGGGCGTCCGTTTCTCGTCTTCGGCGACGGCGCGCTCACGGCCTGCAAGCCGATCGCCGACGAAGACCTCGCCGGCTACCTCGTCGACTGCCTGGACGACCGGCAGCGCTGGAACCGCATCCTGCCGATCGGCGGGCCGGGCGACGCCATCACACCGCGTCAGCAGGGCGAGCGCCTGTTCGAGCTGCTGGCACGCAAGCCGCGGTTCCGTCAGGTACCGGCCGGGCTGCTCGGCGGCATTGCCACACTCCTCGGCGCAGCGGCCACGCTGCGGCCATCGCTCGCAGCCAAGGCCGAACTCGCCCGGATCGGCCACTACTACGCCACCGAGTCGATGCTCGTGCGCGACCCCGACACCGGCCGCTACGACGCCGCGGCCACGCCATCGACCGGCACGCGCACGCTGTTCGATTTCTACGCCCGCCTGATCGACGGCACGGCGGCCCTGCCGTCGCGAGGCGAGCACGCCGTCTTTTGAGCGACGCCTGCGCGCACGGCGAGCAGCAGCTTCGCCGGTTCGGCAGCACGTTACGGGTTCCTCGGGCTTGACACCAAACCCGTTTTCGCTAGCGTCGAACGGACCGGGATGGCTGGCGCCATGAAATCGAACGGGGCGAAGCGGACAGCTTGTTTGACACCCCGTCTTCGTGAGCCAAAGCAGGGGACACGCATGCGTTCAGAAACCTGGAATTCGACAGCTCGATTCGCACTCGCCGTCGCTGCGGCTGCCCTCACCGCGTCGTGCGGTGGATCGGATGACTCGGCGCCGGAGGCTGCAGCCCCCTTGCCAGCGGCCGCCCCTTCGGGCATCGTCCGCATCGACATCGCGTCCACAGCCACGGCTTTCGAGGGGCGGACCTTCGGTACGGTCGGCACCTACCAGAAGCTGCGGGGCAAGGCCTACGGCGAGCTCGATCCGAACGACCCGAGGAACGCCGTCATCGTCGACCTGGCGCTTGCACCGCGCAACGCTCGAGGTCGGGTCGAGTATTCGATGGACATCTACCTTCTGAAGCCGACCGATCTGGCCAAAGGCAATCACAAGCTGTTCATGGAAGTGAACAACCGAGGCACGAAGCTGTTCGGCTCGCTGAACCAGTCCGCGGGCGGCAACGACCCGACCACCGCAGCCGATGCCGGCCAGGCGTTTCTGATGAACCAGGGCTACACGATGGTCTGGAGCGGCTGGGACCCATCCGCACCGGTCGGCAACAACAACCTGACGATCACACTACCGGTTGCGAAAAGCGCCGATGGCACCTCGATCACCGGCCCGAGCTACGAATACATCGTCTTCGACAATGCGACGACGCTGACGTCGACGCTGGCCTACAACGCAGCGAGCCTGGACAAGTCCAAGGCGACGCTGACGGTTCGGGACCACCTGACGGATCCGGCAACCGTCATTCCGGCAAGCGGATGGGAGTACGCCAGCACGAACTCGATCCGGCTGTTGCCCGCCGGAACCGCCTTCAGGCAAAGCGCCATCTACGAGTTCAGCTACACGGCAGCCGACCCCACCGTATCGGCGATCGGCTTTGCCGCGACGCGCGACTTCATTTCCTTTCTTCGTCATCAGAAGAGCGACGGCTCGGGCAACGCCAACCCGCTGGCCGGAGACGTCACGCGAGCGCTCGCCTACACCGTATCGCAACCGGGCCGGTACATGAACGACTTCGTCTGGCTCGGCTTCAACCAGGATGAAACCGGCGCGAAGGTGTTCGATGGCGTCGAGAACTGGATCGCTGCCGGCACCGGCATCGGGCTCAACTACCGCTTCTCGCAATCCGGGCGCACCGAGCGCAATCGCCAGAACCATCTGTATCCGGAAGCGCCTTTTCCGTTCGCCTATTCCGTGTTGACCGATCCACTCACCGGCAAGACCGATGGCCGCGACAAGCGCTGCAGCGCCAACAACACCTGCCCGAAAATCATGTCGGTGAACTCGGCCAACGAGTACTGGGTCAAGACGGGCTCGCTCGTGCACACGGACACGGCAGGCAACGACCTGCCCGACCCCGAGAACGTCCGCTTCTACCTGCTCTCGGGCGTCGAGCACACCGCGAGCGGCGACGCGCCGAACTCGCCCGGCGTGTGCGCGCAGCCGCGCAACGTCATCGATCCGAGCCCGGCATTGCGCGCCTTGTTCGTCGCGATGGATCAATGGATCGACGGCAGCCCGCCGCCGGTGAGCGAGGTGCCGCGACGGGCCGACGGCACCGCGGTCTTTTCCACGACGACGGCCAACTCGGCGCTGGGCATCGGCGTCGTGCCGCAGGCCAACCTCGGTTGGCCGAGCATTCCGGGCGTGACCTACACCGGCGTCATCACCGCGCGCAATCTGTTCGATTTCGGCCCGCAATTCGATGCCGGCATCCTGGCCGTGACGCCGCCCGTCGTCACCGGCAAGGTCTACCCTTCTTTTGTTTCCAGAGTCGACGCGGACGGAAACGAGATTGCGGGTGTGCGGCTGCCCCCGGTCGCTGCCCCGACCGCCACCCACACCGGCTGGGGGCTGCGCGCCACAGCGTTCGGGGGCCCCGATGGATGCGAAAGCTCGGGGCAGACGATCGCCTTGCCGGCCAATGCGGCCAGCCGCCTGGCGTCAGGCGATCCTCGTCTGTCGCTCACCGAGCGGTACGTCAACAGGGCCGGTTACGTTGCTGCCGTGACCACGGCGGCAAACAACTTGCGCGGCCGCCGACTCCTGCTCCCGGCAGATGTCACCGCCTACGTCGGTGCTGCCCAGGCGAGCACCGTCTTGCCTTGAGACACGGCCGCTGCTCTGCACTCCGTGGCCAGGGCAGCAGCGCGATGTGGCGTGTCGGCCCTGGCTACTTCGCCGCGGCGAGGCCACAAGCGCCGGCGGTCACTGCTTGATCGCTTCGATCTGGATCAACAGCCGGACGTCGTCGCCGATGTTCGGAGTGCCGTAGCCCATGCCCCACTTGCTGCGGCTGATCGTCGTCTCGAAGTCACCGCCGCACGCCTGGCGCTTGACCATCGGGTTCTGATAGCAGTTGAAGCCGTTGCCCTTGAGCGTGACCGGCAGCGTCTTGCCGAGCATCGTCAGCGTGCCGCTGACCGACGACACCTTGTCGCCGTCGAAGGTGAACTTGTCGCCCTCGAAGGTGGCCGACGGCGCTTCGCCGGTGTTGAAGAAGTCTTTTCCCTTCAGATGCGTATCGAGCGGCGCCACGCCGGAGGAGACCGAGGTCAGGTCGATCGTGATCGTGGCGTTGCCCGTCTTGGCGGCGGGGTCGACCGTGATCGTGCCGACCTTCTTGTCGAAGCGGCCGCGGAAGGTCGACGTGCCCATGTGCTTGGTTTCCCAGGTCACGAAGGTATGCGAAGGGTCGACCATGTAGGTCGTGCTTTCGGCATGGGCGGCTGCGGCGGCGGCCAGGGCGAGGGAGGCGAGAACGAGCTTCTTCATGGGCAGATTCCAGGTTTCGATGACGAAAGAACGCGGCGGTGCCGCATCGCGAGAGTGGCTACATCGCCGGCACGCCGGTCAGCAGCAGCTTGAACTTCACTTGCACGTCGTTGGCGACCATCGAGGTGTCTTTCCAGTCGCCTTCGCCGATCTTGAAGTCCAGGCGCTTGATGGCGAAGTTGCCGGTGGCGGTGGTGTTGCCGCCCGCTTGCGCGATGCTGACGGGCACGACCACGTTCTGGCTCGTGCCCTTGATCGTCAACTTGCCGCTGACCTCGAACTTGCCCGGCGCCGTCGACTTCACGGCGCTCGACTGGAATTGCGCCTGCGGAAACGACTTGATGGCGAACCAGTCGGGCTTGGCCAGTTCGGTCTCGGTCTCGGTCGAACCGATCGAGGCGCTGGCCAGCTCGATCGTCAAGCCGATCTTCGACGCGGCCAGGTTCTTCGGATCGAACGCCACCTGCGCGTCGAAGCGTTTGAACTGGCCGTCGACCGGCACGCCCATCTGCTTGCTCGTGAAGCTGATCTCGCTTTGCGCCGGCACGAGCTTCTGGTCGGCAAAGGCGGTCGCGGCGGCCAGTGACAGCGCCAGGGCGGCGAGGTGGGGCAGTCTCATGCGCGTTCCTTCAATGCGTTGCTCGGCCACATCCGCATCAGCAGGCCGTCGCGGTCGATCAACTGGTGTTTCAGGGCGCCGGCGACATGCAGCACGACGAGTGACGCCATGGCATAGGCAAGGTAGCCATGCCAGGGCTTGATGGCTTCGCTGAGGGCTTTGTCTTTCGAGACGAAATCGGGCAGCGGCAGGATGCCGAAGAGGACGATCGGAAAGCCCGCTGCCGAACTGTAGGCCCAGCCGACGAGCGGCACGGCGAAGAACAGCAGGTAGAGCGCGCCGTGCGTCAATCGGGCAGCCCGCTCCTGCCAGGCCGGCATCGGCACTTCCGGCGGCGGCCGGTGCGCGAGCCGCCAGAGCAGGCGCAGCAAGGCGAGCGTCAGGATGCAGATGCCGGCCCACTTGTGCCAGTTGTAGAGCTTGACCCGTTGCGGCGAGAACGGCAGGTCGGCCATGTAGAGGCCCACCGAGAACGAGACGATCAGCATCACCGCCATCAGCCAGTGCAGGGCGATGGCCGTGCGGGTGTAGCGGGTCGGCGGCGTCGTGGGCATGGCGGCGGGTGGAGGGGCGAGGCCGGTGTCACGCGATGGCGTGGATGGCTGGGATTTGCCGGACTGTAGCGGCTTGGCGTGGGGTAGCGGGTGCAGCCGCGTTGATGACGGCGTTCAAATCGCTTGCATACAGGGGACCGTCCCTGCGGACTGTCGGCTGGCGCCAGCTGCTGCGACTGAAGCGTTGACGTCCGAGCCCATCTTTCGTCATGCAAGCCGCCGGCTCGATGTCAGGCGGCGGCCCCGGAACTCGTACATCGGTTCAGGGAGCGCGTCATTGGGCGCGGCGCAGAACGATGGACTGGGTGTTCAGATCGGTGCTCACGTCGGCCGCGGTGCTGCTGGTGCTGACGGCCGCGAAGCATTTCGGTCCCCGGGTCGCCGGGCTCGTCGCCGCACTGCCTCTGGTGACAGCGCCGGCCCTCGTGTGGCTGGCTCACGAACAAGGCACGGCTTTCGCCGTCGGCGCCGCGGTGAGCAGCGTCGCGGCCTGCGCGATGCTGGCGGTGTTCGCGTCCGCCTTCGCGATCGTGGCGCGCGTCGCGGGCGCTGGCCTCGCGCTGGCGGCGGGCGGCCTGGCGGCAGCCGCCATGACGTTGCCGACCCTCGCAGCCGGCGTTGGTCTCGGTCGTGCCCTCGCATTCGCGCTCATCTTCTGCGTCGTCGCGCACTTGGCAATGCCGGCGCGCTGTGCCGTCGCCGTGCGGTGCCCGGCGTCGCCGCTGGGCTCGACCGGAGTCGCGGTCATGGTGGGCATCTTCACGGCGTTGCTGGCGACGGTGGGGCCGGCCCTCGGCGACACCGCCACCGGCGTGCTCTCGTCGTTGCCGCTGATCGGTGGCGCCGCGGCGATTCGCGAGCATGCCCACGGTGGCCACCGCGCGTCGTCGCAGTTCCTGCGGGGCTACGTCGCCGGGCTGTTCGGCAAGGCGGCCTTCGGCGCCGCGTTCGCACTGCTCGCACCTGCGCTCGGCAGTGAGCTCGCCGTCGTGCTGGCCTGCGTTGCGGCGTCGCTGGTATCGCTGGTGAATGTGTGCCGGTGGAACGCCGTGAGTGCTCTTGGCAGGTGCCCGCAGACGGCGCTGCCGCGCTGATGCGATGACGAGCTCGTCGCGCATCGCAGGCACGGTGGCGTCGGTCGACGGTCCACACCGTTTGCTAGGATCAGCGCTCCAGTTTCTCGGCGCGGTGGGTCCGACACATGGGAGAAGTCACGCTGCTGATCGGGCGAGCTCGCGAAGGCGATCGCGACGCATTCGACCGCATCTTCGAGCTGCTCTACCCGGAACTGCGCCGCATCGCTCATCGCCGCCTGGCGCGCAGCGGCCGCGACGGCATCGCCGAGACGACGGCGCTGGTCAACGAGTGCTTCATGAAGCTGGTGCAGCGCGACAGCCTCACACCGGCGGATCGTGCCCACTTCCTCGCCTACTCGGCCACCATCATGCGGTCGGTCATCGTCGACGCGGCGCGGCAGTTGCGCACCGACCGGCGCGGCGGCGATGCCGAACACGTGACGCTCGACACCGACCTGCTCGACTCGACGAGCAGCGCCGCGGCGACCGAGATCCTCGATGTGCACGAGGCGCTCGATGCGCTCGAGCAGGTCAACGCGCGACTCGCCGGCGTCGTCAAGATGCGCTATTTCGCCGGCATGGAAGATGGCGAGATCGCCGAAGCGCTCGGCGTGTCGACGCGCACCGTTGCGCGCGACTGGGAAAAGGCCCGGCTGTTGCTGGCCGATGCGTTGAACCTTTGAAGCGGCCTCGGGCGCGCGGCTGAGCATGGCATCGCTCGATCGATACGCTGGTGATTGGGTTGCCCTCGACGCCTTGCTCGACGAAGCGCTCGACCTGCCGCCTGCCGCCCGCAGCGCGTGGCTCGAGCGCTTGAGCGGCGACAGCGCGCCTCACCGCGAATCGTTGCGCGCGCTGCTGGCACACCATGCCAAAGCGGAATCGGCCGACTTCCTCGGCGACCTGCCGCCCCTCGGGGCACTCTTCCCGCCCGACGCCACCGCGGCCCTTGCCGAAGGCGACCGCGTAGGCGCCTACACGCTGGTCGCGCCGATCGGCAGCGGCGGCATGGGCACGGTCTGGCTCGCCGAGCGTGCCGACGGGTTGATCAAGCGCCGAGTCGCGCTCAAGCTGCCCCGCATGGTGTGGGGCGCCGACTTCGCCGAGCGGCTGGCGCGCGAGCGTCAGATCCTCGGCTCGCTCGCGCACGACAACATCGCGCGGCTCTACGACGCCGGGCTGGATGCGCAGGGCCGCCCGTATCTGGCGATGGAACACGTGGCCGGCGAGCCGATCGACGTCTACTGCAGCCATCGTTCGCTGGCGGTCCGGCAGCGCATCGGGCTCGTGCTGCAGGTGGCGGCTGCGGTCTCTCATGCGCATTCGAAGCTGATCGTCCACCGCGACCTCAAACCGACCAACATCCTCGTCACCGACGAAGGTCAGGTCAAGCTGCTCGACTTCGGCATCGCCAAGCTGCTCGAGGACGGCCGGACCCTGCGCACCGCTCTCACCGAACTCGGCGGGGCGGCGTTCACGATCGACTATGCGAGCCCCGAGCAGATCCATCGG
>CAXTCC010000206.1:1223-7259 GCA_964242015.1 uncultured Variovorax sp. | reverse complement strand
GCGCGCTCCGATGCCTAGACCGCTGCCGGATCACTTGGGATCGATGGTGATTTGCCGCGCGCCGAAGGTCGCCGTCATCACGAGCGGCTTGCCGACCTGCAGCAGCTTGACCTCGCGCCAGCGCGCACGCTCGAGGTCGCGGTAAGCGGCCATCACGCCGATGGCTTTGACGTCGGCGGCCAAAGTCATTTCGAGCTTCTTGCTCTCGCCGGGCCGCAGCAGGATTTCCTCGCGCTGTGCCATCTCGGCGCCGAGCGTGGCCTGGTCCTTTTCGAAGAGCGAGAAGAAGTCCGCGCCTTCGAACGGGCCGGGCGACTTGAGCGCATACACGCGGACCGTGAGCGGCGAAGGGCGCAGGCGCACATCGGGATTGGCATCCGGGCCGGCTGTCAACGTCATCGATACCTGGGTCACCACCGGTTTGGGCGGGGGAGGCGGTGCGCTGCAGCCGGCGAGCAGGAGACCGGCGAGCAACAAGCCCGATGTGCTCAATCGGCGCCGCAGTGTCGGGATCGAAAACCGACCATAGGGCAAACGGTGTGTACCAGGCGCTCGCATGCTATTCCCTTCGTTGCATTGACCCGTTCAGAGGCATCTTTGATTATCACCAGTCACCTCGAACAGGCAACATGCTGACCCCCGAACTCGTCGAAGCGCTGCAACTCCCCATCAACGAAGCCTCGCCCACCGGCGACGATCTGGAGTACGACCCGGCGTTCACGGCATTGGCATCGCTGGCGCAGGGCAAGCCAGAACAACAGTTCGGCGACACCGTGATCCCCGCCGTCGAGCCCGACTGGCGCCAGGTTGCCGAACAGGCCGACGCGGTGTTGCGACGATCGAAAGACGTGCGTGCCGCCATGCTGCTGCTGCGCGGCGCCACGCGACTGGACGGCGTGCCGGGTTTCGCTGCCGGCCTGGGCCTGCTGACCCGCTTGCTCGACACCTACTGGGATGGCATACATCCAAAGCTGGATGCCGACGACGACAACGATCCGACGATGCGTCTGAACGCGCTCATGCCGTTGACCGACGACGCAATGGTGCTGCGCGATCTCTACGACGCACGCGTGGGCGTGTCGCGCGGTGTCGGCGCGATCCGCGTACGAGACATCGCCACCGCGCATGGCCTGCTGGTCGCGACGGCGAGCGATCCGACGTATTCGGCGGCGCAGATCCAGGGCGCGCTGGAAGAGATCCACGCCGAACAACCAGCGGCTCTGCAGTCGCTGCTCGACGTGCGCACGACGATTGCCGCATTGCAGAAGCTGTTGAGCGAACGCACCGGGCTCGACGACACAGTCGACCTCGACAAGCTCCGCGCCGTGGGCAACCTCTTGCACAAAGCGGCCTCGGGCACCGTGGGCTCGCCCGCGCAGGCCGCGGCAGAAGGCATGTCCGACACCGAGGCCACAACGCCGGGCACGCCGTCGGGTGCAGCGTCCGGCGCAACGCCGACCGCCGCTGCCCTGCGTGGCGAGATCAGCACGCGGCAAGACGCGTTGCGCATGCTCGACCGCGTCATCAGCTACCTCATACAGGCCGAGCCCGGCAACCCGGCGCCGTTGCTCATCGAGCGCGCCAAGAAGCTCATCGGTGTCGACTTCTTCGAAATCATGGCCAACCTCGCGCCCAACGCGATGGACACCATCGAGACCGTGACCGGCAAACGGCCGAGCACCGAGTAGCGCGCCTTTCATCAAGACCTTTCAACGACCCGCACACCATCCCGCAAGGAGCTTCCCATGGCCAAGAGCAGTCAGAAATTCATCGCCCGCAACCGGGCGCCCCGGGTCCAGATCGAATACGACGTGGAACTCTACGGCGCCGAGAAAAAGGTGCAGTTGCCCTTCGTGATGGGGGTGCTGGCCGACTTGTCGGGCAAGCCGGCCGACCCGGACAAGGTCATTCCGGTGGCCGACCGGAAGTTCCTCGAATTCGATGTCGACAACTTCGACACGCGCATGAAAGCCATGAAGCCCCACGCAGCCTTCTCGGTACCGAACACGCTGACCGGCGAAGGCGACCTCAAGGTCGACCTGACGTTCGAGAACATGGAAGACTTTTCGCCCGCTGCGGTGGCACGCAAGGTCGATGCGCTCAACAAGCTGCTGGAGGCGCGCACGCAGTTGTCGAACCTCGTGACCTACATGGACGGCAAGGGCGGCGCGGAAGACCTGCTGGCCAAGGTGCTCGAAGACCCCGCGCTGCTGGCCACGCTGGCGGCCAGCAAGAAGCCAGAAGACGGCGCCGCACCGGCCGCCTGATCCCATTTCTGAACACGAGGAGAAAGCACCATGGCCGAAGCACTCGAGCAGAGCGCACTCAAGGACGTAGCCTTTGCCGGAAGCGACTTCTCGTCGCTGCTGCAAAAGGAATTCAAACCCCGCAGCGACGAAGCCAAGAGCGCCGTCGAAGCCGCGGTGCTCACGTTGGCGCAGCAGGCGCTGAGCAACAGCACCGTCATCGGCAAGGACGTGACCAAGTCGATCCAGGCCATGATCGCCGCGATCGACGCCAAGCTGTCGGAGCAGGTCAACAAGATCCTGCACAACGACGACTTCCAGAAGATCGAGAGTGCATGGCGCGGCTTGCACTACATGGTGAACAACACCGAGACGGACGAGAACCTCAAGATCCGTGTGATGGACATCTCGAAGAAGGATCTGCACAAGCAGCTCAAGAAGTTCAAGGGCGCGGCGTGGGACCAGAGCCCGATGTTCAAGAAGATCTACGAGCAGGAATACGGTCAGTTCGGCGGCGAACCTTTCGGCGCCATCGTGGGCGACTACCACTTCGACCAGAGCCCGCCCGACGTGGAGCTGCTCGGCGAGATGGCGAAGATCGCCGCCTCGGCGCATGCGCCGTTCATCACCGGCGCCAGCCCGCACCTGATGCAGATGGAGTCGTGGCAGGAACTGGCCAACCCGCGCGACCTGACCAAGATCTTCCTGACGCCGGAGTACGCCGGTTGGCGCTCGCTGCGCGAGTCGGACGACGCGCGCTATCTGGGCCTGTGCATGCCGCGCTTTCTGGCGCGCACGCCCTACGGCGCCAAGACCAATCCGGTCGAGGATTTCGACTTCGAGGAAGACGTGGCCGGCGCCGACCACAGCCATTACGCCTGGGCCAATGCGGCCTACGCCATGGCGACCAACATCAACCGCTCGTACAAGCTCTACGGCTGGGGCTCGCGCATTCGCGGCATCGAGTCGGGCGGCGCGGTGGAAGGGCTGCCGCTGCATACCTTCCCCAGCGACGACGGTGGCGTCGACCAGAAGTGCCCCACTGAAATCGCCATCAGCGACCGACGCGAAGCCGAACTCTCCAAGGCCGGGCTGCTCTCGCTCATCCACCGCAAGAACTCCGACTTCGCGGCCTTCATCGGCGCGCAGTCGCTGCAGAAACCCTTCGAGTACGACGACCCTGACGCGACGGCGAATGCCAACCTCGCAGCGCGGCTCCCATACCTGTTTGCCTGCAACCGTTTTGCCCATTACCTGAAGTGCATCGTGCGCGACAAGATCGGCAGCTTCAAGGAACGCGCCGACATGGAGCGCTGGCTGAACAAGTGGATCACCAACTACGTCGACGGCGACCCGTCGACCTCGTCGGAAGAAACCAAGGCGCGCAAGCCGTTGGCTGCGGCCGAGGTCATCGTGGAGGAAGTGGAAGGAAACCCGGGGTACTACACCTCCAAGTTCTTCCTGCGCCCGCACTACCAGCTGGAAGGTCTGACCGTGTCCCTCCGGCTGGTGTCGAAGCTCCCCTCTGCCAAGGGCGGCAAATAAGTTATCGCGGGCTTTTGAAAGCAGGGCCCTGTACTCGTTCTCCTAGCAGCTCACCGGCAAGTTCGTTGAAATCGAACCCTGCAAGGAAGCGCCGTTTCTTCACTCCACAACTGAAAGGTGACCATCATGGCTGTAGACATGTTTATCAAAATCGGGGCGATCGAAGGTGAGTCGGTCGATGCCAAGCACAAGAAGGAAATCGACATCCTCGCCTGGAGCTGGGGCGCCTCGCAAAGCGGCACCACCCACACCGGCACCGGCGGCGGCGCGGGCAAGGTGAACGTGCAGGATCTCTCGCTCACGAAATACGTGGACTCGGCTTCCCACGCCTTGCTGCTGGCATGCTGCAAGGGAACGCACTACGACGAGGCGGTGCTGGTGGTGCGCAAGGCCGGCGACGACCCGCTGGAGTACATCACCATCACCATGAACGACCTGATCGTGACCAGCCTGAGCACCGGTGGCAGCGGCGGCGAGGATCGGCTCACCGAAAACGTCACGCTCAACTTCGCCAAGGTGAAGTTCGAGTACGACCCGCAAGCCAAGGAAGGCGCCGGCAAGGGCAAGAAAACCGCAGCCTGGAACATCGCCGAGAACAAGGCCTTCGGCTGAACACCGATCCTGCCGCGAGGCAGGCTTCCAGGCATCCAGGCATCCAGGCAAAGAAGCAAAAAGGCAGCGTCACAGCTGCTTTTTTTTGGCGTTCAGGGAATCAGCTGCGTCACCTCGTCTTCATCGTGTGCCCAGAGCGAAAGCGCGGTGTAGTTGTCATGGCCCGGTTTTGCATTGGCCTTGACCTGAGTGTCGAGCGCTTCGACCCACTGGCTCGCCGTGCGCGATGCCTGCAGTGTGCGATGCAGGCACTCGTCGCCGAGCGGCTCCCAGATGCCATCGGAACACAGCAGCAGTACATCCCCCACCTGCAGCGGCATCGCCGGTGAAACCACGATCTCGGGCACCGGATCGACCGACCCCAGTGCCGACAGAAGCATGTTGCGCTGCGGATGCAACCGCGCTCCTTCTTCATCGATCATGCCGCCGGCCACCATCTGCTGAACCAAGCTGTGGTCGACGGTGCGCGCCACGAGTGCACCCTCATGAAACAGGTAGGCGCGGCTGTCACCGCTGTGCGCCAGCGCGATCTTGTGCTCGACCAGATCGATCGCGGCCAGCACTACGGTCGAACGCATGGCCGAGAGCTTGCCGCCCTCTGCCTGGCGCGCCACTACCTGGAGGTTGGCATCCTCGATCACGGTGCGAAGCAAGCCGGCATCGAGCCCGGGCTTCTCGGCAAAACCGCTGAGCACGCTCTGGCGCACCACCGTCGCAGCGACGTCCCCGCCACCGTGGCCACCGGCGCCATCGGCCACCACGCAAATCACATAGCGGTCGTCGTTCCAGTGGCCGTACACGTCCTCGTTGTACGCACGCCCGCCCTGCTTCGACAGGGTCACGATTTCAATCTCCACCCTGCTCTCCCGGTTGTCGTTGTGTTGGTTGCGTATGCATGGCGATGATGATGGTGACGTTAGCGGCTCGACTTGAGGCGCGCCATCTGCTCGTCGTAGGCCTCCACGAAGGCTTTGCCGAACAGGCTGTGGAAATCGTCTTCGGCTTCGGCCGCAATGCTGTCATACAGCGTAACGAACTGATCCCACAGCTTGGCTTTGCGATTGGCAGCGAACAGCGCGTCGAGCGCCGACTTGGCGGCAATCTTCTTTTCCAGCTCGGCCGGCGTAAAGCGCGCCAGCACATGCGCGAGCGCAGCGCGCATGCCGACCATCACGCCGAACTCATGCGCACGCAAATCGTCGAAGGCGTCGCGCATCGCTTCTTCCGGGCCCATGAAACCGCGTACGCCGTTGCCGAGCAAGTGCGCCATCGCGACCTCGGCGGTCGGCGAGAACTTGAGCGGGTTGTTGGCCTGCGCCGCGATCATCGTGACCTCGGCGCGAACGCCCTTCTTGACCTCTTGGCGCGCGATCAGCAGGTGCAGGGTGCCCTCGGTCGCCGTGCGCAGCAAAGCGCCGATGCGCTCCATGAGTTCCGGCGTCAGCGCGGCAGGCATCTGGTGCGTGCTGTTGACACCGCGCAGGAAGGCGGCCAGGAGCACATCGTCAGATGCGGCGGGCGCAGCGGTGGGTTGCGCCATTGGCGCCGGGCTGGGAGCGGCCGCGGGCGTCGCGATGGGCGCGCGTGCCGGAGCGGGCGTCGCGATCGGGGCTGGTGCTGGTGCTGGTGCTGG
>CAXTCC010000206.1:0-1123 GCA_964242015.1 uncultured Variovorax sp. | reverse complement strand
GGCATGAGGTCCGCGAACGGATCGATTGTCGAAGCGGGCGATCCCGCGATCGGCTCGCCGGTCAGGTCGTCGAATGCAGGTGTCGGCGGGGTGATGTTTTTGGGCGGCGTGAAGCCGAACTGGCCGATCGGCACATGATTGCTGCGCGGTGCGGCGGTGGCTTTGGGCGCCCCTTGCAAGGACGCGAACGGGTCGGCACCCGAAGCGGTGTTCGGCTGGAGCAGTGGATCGGCCAGCGGCGACAGCGCCAGCGGGTCGCCACCCAATCCGCCAGCGCCCGCGCTGCCACCGAACAGATCGTCGATGCCTCTGCCAGCGCCACCCGGGCCACCGGCACCCAGCCCCAAGTCGGAGAAATCGTCAGGCGCACGGCGCGGCGCGGCTGGCACGGAACCAGGTCCGAGCAGATCGGCAAATGGATCGAGCGGCGCGCCGCTCGCCGGCTTGCTCGAACCCATCGGGTCGGGGAACAGCAGCGACTCTGCAGAGGCTGGTGCGGCGGACGCGCTCCTTGGCGCCGGCACGGCCTGTGAAGGTGCAGGCGCGCCCAACCCGGCGAGCAGGTCGGCGAAAGGATCGTCGGACGATGGTTGTGGCGCACTGGCCGCGGCAAGCGGGGCAGGCGCCGTGGCTGTGCCTGTCGCTGGACCTGTCCCACCGGCTGCCTGCACTGCGAGTTCGAAACCGCCCACTACCAGCCGATCCCCCGCATTCAGCGCCGCCTCGCGCCCGGCGCCGAGCGGCTGCCCGTTGTACTGCAGCGGATTGCTGCCCCGGTCGACAACAAAGAACTGCCCGTCGCGACACTCGACCTGCGCATGCACGCGAGACACCGTGCGATCCGGATCGTCGAGCACCAGCGTGTTGGTGGCGGCCCGCCCGATGGTGCCGCCCGCCGGCCCGAACTGCGCAGCCATGGGCCGCCCCACCGGCACCCCGCGAAGACTCACAACCACCACGTTGATCACGGCCATAGCCTCCACGACATCATTGAAAAACCGGCTTGCCGCCAGACCACCAGAGCCAGGCCGAGACGGCGCCGAAGATCAGCGCGATGAGCAACCAGGTGCGACTCGCCGGTCCGAGTTTGAAGCCCTCGCGGGAGATGCGCCAGAGGGCTGCC
>CAXTCC010000205.1:0-7315 GCA_964242015.1 uncultured Variovorax sp. | reverse complement strand
GAAGGCCGCAAGCTCGGGCTGGTGACCAAGATGATGCGCAACCCGAACTTCCGGGTCGATTACGGGACCATCACCACGTTGCACATGATCCGTCCCGAGTGGGACATTCCCATCGTCTGCATCTCCGCCAACAACTCGCCGTACTACCTGAACACCAAGGAGGGCATGGGCGAGATGGACCTGCTCGGCAAGGGCACGCGCGAGGCGATTCGCAAGAGCGGCAAGCGCGCGGTGCTGTTGGCGTCCAACACCTTGTCGCATTGGCACTTCCACGAAGAGCCCGCCATTCCGGAAGACATGTCGCAAGAGCACCCGCAAAACTACGAAGGCTACAAGTGGGACATGCGCATGATCGACCTCATGCGCCGCGGCAAGACGCGCGAAGTGTTCAAGCTGTTGCCGCAGTTCATCGACGAAGCATTCGCAGAGGTGAAGTCGGGTGCGTTCACCTGGATGTTCGCCGCCATGCAGTACCCGGAGATCGCGGCCGAGCTGTATGGCTACGGCACGGTGATCGGCACCGGCAACGCGGTGATGGAGTGGCCGCTGCAGAAGGCCGGCCTTTCGCGCCTCGATGCCGCACCGGCAGGCGCAGGTGTCGGCATGGACGGCCGTGCTGTATCGAGCACATCGGCGACGGTGTCGAGCGGCAACTGGAATTCGTCCGAGCCCTTCCGCTCCAGCCTGGTCGACTGAGCGCCGCGGAACCTCGTCGATTCATGCCCGTCGTCTCCGCGTTCCTCGTGCCCGGCAGTCCGTTGCCGCACCTCAAGCCCGACAACCTGCCTTGGGGTCGCCTTGGCGCCGCGTTCCAGCGCGTCGGCCGTGCACTCGCAGCGTCGCGACCCGATGCCGTGCTGGTCTATTCGACCCAGTGGATGGCGGTGCTCGACCAGCAGTGGCTGACGCGCCGGCGCAGCCAGGGCACGCATGTCGACGAGAACTGGCACGAGTTCGGCAGCCAGGAATTCGACATCAACGCCGACACCGAACTGGCGCACGCCTGCGTCGCTGCATCGGCCCGCATCGGCGTACATGCGCGGGGTGTCAATTACGACGGGTTTCCGATCGACACCGGCACCATCACCGCCTGCGCGTTGATGGACATGGGATCGACCGAGCGGCCATTGGTGGTGGCATCGAACAACCTCTATCACTCGGCCGAGCAGACCGAGAAGCTCGGCGCACTGGCCGTGGGTTGCGCCAACGAACAAGGCAAGCGCGTGGCCATCGTCGGCATCGGCGGGTTGTCGAATGCGATGTTCAGGCAGCAAGTCGACATCCGCAACGATCGGCTCGCCGGCGCTGAAGACGACAAGTGGAACCAGCGCGTGCTGCAACTCATCGAGTCGGGGGACGTGGCCTCGTTGCGCCGCACGCTGCCCGAGTACGTGAAGGAAGCCAAGCCGGAGATGGGCTTCAAGCACTTCCACTGGATCCTCGGCGCGCTCGGCGGACGCTTCACCAGTGCGCGCGTGCATGCGTACGGCCCGCTCTACGGCAGCGGTGGTGCGGTGATCGAATTCACACCTTGATGCATCACGCCACGATGTCCTTGCCAACCCGATTTTTCGTTGACTGTTTCTTCCCTCTCACACCCCTGGAGCCACCATGAAGTTGACACTGAAGATCGCGGCACTGGCCGTCGGCGGCCTGGCCGCCACGATGAGCACGGGCGCCTTCGCGCAGTCGTGCACGATCAAGATCGCGCGCATCGTGCCGGTCACCGGGCCGTTGGCCGACGTCGGCAAGGACACGCCCTGGGTCGACGAGAACAAGGTCAATCCGATCAACAAGGCGGGTGGCCTGAAGGTCGGCGCCAGCAGCTGCAAGATCGAATACAAGATCTACGACAGCAAGAGCACGGTGGCCGGATCGGCCGAAGCAGCGACGCGCGCCATCCTCCAGGACAAGGTGGACTTCCTGATCGCGCAGGGCACGCCCGACACCACCAACGCGCCGGCCGACCTGTGCGAGCGCAACCAGATGCCCTGCATCACGACCAACACGCCGGTCGAGGCCTGGCTCTTCGGGCCGGACGGCAAGCCCAAGACATACAAGTACGACTACCACTTCTTCTTCGGTGTGCCCGATCTGGTGACCAACCACGTCGGCATGATCAAGGCGCTGCCGGGCGGCTTCAACGGCAACATCGGCTACCTGTATCCGAACGATCCTGACGGCACGGTGTTCGCGCAGATCTTCGACCCGACCTTCAAGAAAGAAGGCTGGAAGCCGACCGATCCGGGCCGTTTTCAGCAAGGCCTGCCGGACTTCTCGGCCATCATCAACCAGTTCAAGCGCAACAAGGTCGAGGTCGTTACCGGCGTGATGGCACCGCCCGACATGCAGAACTACCTGCAGCAGGCGGCGCAGGCCGGCTACGCGCCCAAGATGTACATCATCGACAAGGGCACGGGTTACCCGGAGCCGATGAACGCGCTGGGCAAGGCGGGCTACGGCTTGCTGTCGGTCAACTTCTGGTCGCCAGCCTATCCCGGCAAGTCGAAGTTCGGCGGCTACGACGGCCAGGGCCTGGTCGATGCCTACGAGAGCCAGACCAAGAAGCAATACATTCCGCCGCTGGGCTATGACGACGCCGCCTACGACGTGCTGTTCGATGCTATCCAGCGCGCCGGCTCCAAGGACCATGCCGCCGTGCTCAAGGCACTCGACACGACCAGCCTCGACACCGTCGCCGGCCCGGTCAAGTTCAACGCACAGCACTACTCGGTGCAACCGCTCGGCGGCGCGCAGTGGCGCTACGACGAGAAGACGAAGAAGCTCATCAAGGAGAACGTCTACAACGCGGTCTATCCCGCCGTGAAGAAGACCGGCGACATGGTGCTCTACAAGTAACCGATCGATGCCCGCGCTGTACCGCCAGTTCACGACGCATGCAGAAATCGATGCCGAATACGACGTCGATCGCTCCGTGCCCGACTTCTCGGTCTACGCGCGGCACTACACCGAAGAGAGCCGGCTCGCGCGGCATCGTCTGCGCGCCGAGCTCGACATCCCCTACGGCCCGACGCGCGACGAGACGCTCGACATCTTTCCGGCCGCCGAGCGCAACGCGCCGGTGTTCGTATTCATCCACGGCGGCTACTGGCGGATGCTTTCGTCCAAGGAGTTCAGCTGCGTCGCGCTCGGCCTCAACCAGCTCGGCATCACGACGGTGGTGGTGAACTACGCGCTGACACCCAAGGTGTCGATCGACGAGATCAGTCGGCAGGCGAGGGCGGCGGTGGCCTGGGTGCTGCGCCGCATCGAACGCCATGGCGGCGATCCGACGCGCGTCGTGGTCGGCGGCCATTCGGCCGGTGGTCATCTCACCGCGATGTGTGTGCAAACGTCGTGGGCCGAGGAGTACGGCCTGCCGCAAGACCCGTTGCGCGGCGCCGTCATGGTGAGCGGCCTGTTCGATCTGCGGCCACTGCGCTACAGCAACATGCAGCCGCAGCTGCAGCTGGACGATGGCGTGATCCAGCGCAATTCGCCGCTCTTCCATTTGCGCCCGACGCCGACACCGGCGTTGGTCACCTGGGGCGGTGTAGAGCCGAACGAGTTTCGGCGCCAGTCGGAGCGTTACCTGCAAGGCTGGAAGGACATCGGCAATCGCGCCAAGATGTGGGCGCAGCCCGAGGCCAATCACTTCACCGCCATCTACGGCTTCGAAGACCCGAAGAGCATGCTGTGCCAGTGGGTGCTGCAGGCAGCCAACACGCCGCGGGTCTGAGTCGACGCAACACGATGGCCGACATCCTCCAGGTGCAGGGACTCACCAAATCGTTCGGCGCCATCCATGTGGCGAGCGATGTGCATTTCAACGTGGCCGAAGGCGAGATCCTCGGCGTCATCGGGCCCAACGGGGCCGGCAAGACCACGCTCTTCGGCATGCTGTCGGGCCACATCCCGCCCTCGGCCGGCAAGGTGATCTTCAGGGGCGACGACATCACCGCGCTGGTCACGCACGACCGCGCCCGGCTGGGCATCGCCCGCACCTTCCAGGTGCCGCGGCCATTCGGCCAGATGACGGTGTTCGACAACTTGCGGGTGGCCGCGACCTTCGCTGGCGGCATGCAGGGCGTCGAGGCGACCGACTGGATCGAGCGCACCCTCGCCACCACCGGCCTCACGCGACACGCCGACACGCTGGCGGGCCGCCTGCCGTTGCTGGTGCGCAAGCGCCACGAGTTGGCCCGTGCGCTGGCGGCACGACCCAAGCTGCTGCTCATCGACGAGGTGGCCGCCGGCCTGACCGAGTCGGAGGTCAGCGAGTTCATCGATCTGGTGCGCCGCATTCGCAACATGGGAACCACCGTGGTCTGGATCGAGCACGTCATCCGCACCATGCTGACCGCGACCGACCGGCTGATGGCGCTGGCCGGCGGCAATGTGCTGGCCATCGGTATTCCGCACGAGGTCATCAACCTGCCGGAGGTCAAGCGTGTCTACCTCGGTGTCTGACGTCATCGCCTCGGCGCCCCCGTCCGCACCTGTGCTGCGGGTGACGAGCCTCGCCGCCTACTACGGCGAGCTGCGGGCCATCTACGACATTTCGCTCGAGTTGCAGCGCGGCGATGTGCTGGCCATCATCGGCGCCAACGGTGCCGGCAAGTCGACGCTGCTGCGCTCGCTGGTCGGGCTGATGAACCAGGGCGGCAAGACGCGCACGCGCGGCGTCATCGAGTTCGAAGGCCAACGCCTCGACAAGCTCACGCCCGACCGCATCGTCGACGCCGGCGTGGCCTTGGTGCCCGAGGGCCGGCGTCTGTTCGCGCGCCTGTCGGTCGAAGACAACCTGCTGGCCGGCGCTTACCTGCCGCGGTGCCGGCCGACCATTCCGACCAAGCTCGAAGAGGTGTTCACGCTGTTCCCGGCATTGCGAGAGCGGCGTCGCCAGGTCGTGTCGGAAATGTCGGGCGGCGAGCAGCAGATGGTGGCGATCGGCCGCGCACTCATGTCGTCGCCCAAGCTGGTCATCTTCGACGAGCTGTCGCTCGGCCTGTCGCCTGCGATGGTCGAGGAGATCTACAAGAACTTCGCGCGCATCGTCGCCAGCGGCACCACCACCATCGTGGTCGAGCAGGACCTGAAGCGCGCGCTGTCGGCCTGCAACCGTTTCGTCGTCATGCTCGAAGGCAGCATCGTGCTCGAAGGCCGGCCCGGCGAGGTGAGCGAGGAGGCGATCACCGCGGCGTACTTCGGCACCACGGCCACTGGCGGCAAGCCCGGTGCGGGTCACAAGGCGGGAGCGGCCCATGGGTAACGTCGATCTGTACTGGGTCGGCGTCGACCTCGCCAATGGCATCCTGTCGGGCGCCATGCTCGGTGGCTACTACGCGCTCATCAGCGTCGGCCTGGCGCTCAACTTCGGCGTGATGCGGCTGGTCAACCTGTCGCACGGCGACTGGCTCATCGTGGCCGCGTACCTTTGCGTGACCTTGCTCACCTACCTGCCGATGGCCCCGTTCTGGTCGCTGGTGATCGTGGTGCCGCTGATGTACGGCATCGGCTACGCAGTGCAGCGCTTTCTTCTCAACCACGTGTCGGTGCAGTCGGCCGAGCGGCGTGGCATGTCACCGGTGTTCGGTCTCATGCTGCCGCTGCTCGTCACCTTCGGCCTGTCGATCGTGTTGAGCCAAGGGATGCTGCTGATCTTCAATTCCGATGCGGCGACGATCAAGAACGACCTGTCGTTCTCCGCCATTCGCCTGACTGAAGACCTGAGCGTGTCGACCCTGCGGCTCGGCTTCTTCGTGGCGGCCGCGGTGCTGCTGGGCGGCCTCGCGCTGTGGATGCGCTCGACCCACATCGGCCGCGCGATCCGCGCCGCATCGGACGACCCGGAGATCGCGACGCTGATGGGCATGCGCACGCCGCACGTCTACGCCGTGGCCAGTGGCGTGGCGCTGGCATCGGCCTCGGTGGCGGGCTTCATGGTCGGCATGTCGCGCTCCTTCCAGCCCTTCGACGGCCCGCCGTTCCTGTTGATGGCCTTCGGCGTGGTGATCCTCGGCGGCCTCGGGTCGCTGGCCGGCAGCTTCGTCGGCGGCATCGTGCTGGGCATCGTGCAGGTGCTCGCCGGCACCTACTTCGGGCCGGCCGCGCAACAGGTTGCGGGCTACCTGCTCATCCTTCTCGTGCTCGCGGTGCGCCCGCAAGGCCTGCTCGCCAAAAAATGAGCGCACCGCAACGACCTCTTCAGGCACTGGCCGAGTCGTTCTACGGCCGCCGGGGCGCGGCGTGGGCGGCGGTGATCGCCGTGGTGCTGCTGGTGTTGCCGGCGACGTTGCCGAGCAGCAGCTTCACGCTGCACCTGTTGTTCTCCGTCTTCGTGTTTGCGCTGCTCGGCCACGCGTGGAACCTGATGGCGGGCTACGCGGGTTTGCTCAGCTTCGGCCAGCAGGTGTTCATCGGTCTCGGCGGCTTCGCGCAGGCGCTGGTGTTCTATTACGCAGCCACGCCGATCTGGGTCGCCTGGCCGGTGTCGGGCATCGTGTCGTTGCTCTTCGCCTGGCTGCTGTGCCTGCCGCTGCGCGAGAGCGGCAGCAAGCGCCGCATGTGGATCGGCGTGGCGGTGGCGGTCGTCCTGTGGGTGCTGTACGAATGGTTGATCGCGGTCAATCCGGCGGCCGACGTGTTCAAGAGCGACTACGTGCGCCGGGTCGCGATCCTGCTGCTGATCTTTCTCGGGGCACTGCCGCTGCTGCGCTTGCAGGGCGCGTATTTCGCAGTGGCGACCTGGCTCATCGCGGAGTCGGTCTCGACCGTGTTCAACGGCTGGAACGTGGCGGGCGCTGGCGGCGGCATGCAGTTGAAGTCGGACGTGTCGCCGCTGTCGCTCTACTACGTGGCGCTGGTGCTGCTCATCGTCACGACCGCCATCATCTGGCGCTGGATGCGCTCGACCTACGGGCTGGCGTTGACGGCGGTGCGCGACGACGAGGAGGCGGCGCGCAGCAGCGGCATCGACGTGAGCAAGGTGAAGGCCGGCGTCTTCATGTTCAGCGCCGTCATCACGGGGTTGGCGTCGGGCCTGTACTTCATGGACGTGGTGATCATCACGCCGCCTTCGGCCTTCGCGATCTCGTGGGCCTCCTACATCGTCTTCGTGGTCGTGGCCGGTGGCATGGGCACGGTGGCCGGCCCGGTCATCGGCGCCGTGCTGTTCATCATCGTCGACCGGCTGCTCGGCGCGGTGGCCGGGCAGGGCTTGCTGGTGCTGGGTGCCCTGTCGATCATCCTGATGCTGGCGCTGCCACGCGGGCTGATGGGCATCGTGCACGACCTGCGCCATCCGCAACGCGCG
>CAXTCC010000204.1:0-7336 GCA_964242015.1 uncultured Variovorax sp. | reverse complement strand
TCGGGATCAACGCGACGAAGCTCGGATCGAACGCGCCCATGTAGGCCTTCATGACGGTCGGCGTGTCACGGGCCGGATCGACGGTGATGAAGAGCACTTGCAGCTTGTCGGCATCGGCACCGAGCGCTTGCTTGACCTGTGCCATCTCGGTCATCGTGGTGGGGCATACGTCGGGGCACTGCGCGTAGCCGAAGAACAGAACGACCACTTTGCCTTTGAAATCGGCCAGCGTGCGGACCTTGCCGTCGGCGTCGGTCAGCGAGAAGTCCTTGGCGTAATCGGCGCCGGTCATGTCGACTGCATTGAACGTCGTCTTGGCTTCCTCTGTGCAGCCTGAAATACCGATGCCTGCAGCCATCGTCGCGCCAGTCCACGCCGCGGCCAGTGCGATCGCCTTGAGCGCATTGCGCTTGTTCATCGAGGGAATCCGTTCAAATCAGGTAGTGATCGACCAGCAGCGCAGCAAACAGCACACTCAGGTGGATCAGCGAAAAGCGGAAGGTCTTGCGCGCCAGCGCATCGGAGTAGTTGCGCCACAGCGCGAACGCGTATCCGGTAAAGCCGATGCTGACTGCGACAGCCACCGCCAGATAGAGCCAGCCGCTCATGCCGTAGATGAACGGCATCAGGCAGGCAGCGAACAACACGAAGGTGTAGAGCAACACCTGCAGCCGGGTGAACTCGTTGCCGTGCGTCACAGGCAACATCGGCAGGCCGGCCTTCCGGTAGTCCTCGACGCGGTACAGGGCAAGTGCCCAGAAATGCGGCGGCGTCCACAAGAAGATGATCAGGAAAAGGATGAGCGCATCGGCGCTGACTTCGCCGGTCATCGCGGCCCAGCCGAGCACCGGCGGCATCGCGCCCGAGGCGCCGCCGATCACGATGTTCTGCGGCGTCAACGGCTTCAAGATCACCGTATAGACCACCGCGTATCCGACGAAGGTCGCAAAGGTCAGCCACATCGTCAGCGGATTGATGGCGAACCACAGCAGCGCCGATCCCGCCGCGCACAGCACCGCTGAAAAAATGAGCGCCTGCCGGTCGCTGAGCTCACCACGCGCCGTCGGGCGCCAGGCGGTGCGCTTCATCTTGGCATCGATGCCTTTTTCGACCAGGCAGTTGAAAGCCGCCGCCGCGCCGGCCACCAGCCAGATGCCGACGCAGGCCAGCGCGCCGCGCTGAAGGTCTTGCCAACCCGGCACACCGGGAACAGCCAGCACCATGCCGATCAGCGCGCAGAACACGATGAGCTGCACCACGCGCGGCTTGGTCAGCGCATAGAACTGCCGCAGCACGTTGGCGGTGCTGGTTCGCTGGACGGGCAAGGGCGTGCTCATGCGGCGCCCCACTCGTTGGTCTTGTTCTTGCGGCCGATGGGTCGCGACAGCGCAGCCGCGTCCTGCGCCGGAGCGCCTGCCCTTTCGCGGCGGCTCTCGCACAGCGTCCATGTCAGCACGACTGCCAGCGCGGCCGCGCCGCCGGTGTGCAGCACGGCAGCGGCCAACGGCCAACCCAGCAGCACGTTGCCCAACCCGGTGGCCAGTTGCAGCAGCGCGAGGCCGGCGAGCCAGCGCGCCTGAGAGCGCAGTGCGCCAATGCGATTCAGTCGCCACGCGAGGACGCCGATCGCGATGAAGACGAGGTAAGCCATCAACCGGTGCACGTAATGAATGGCGGTGAGCGATGCGAAGTCGATCGGCACGCCTTCGGATGTCATGCCGAGGTGCCGCCAGACCTCGAAGCCCTGCGCGAAGTTCATCGGCGGCCACAGGCTGCCCTGACACGTCGGGAATTGCGTGCAGGCGAGGACCGCGTAATTGGTGCTGACCCAGCCGCCGAGTGCGATCTGCAAGACCAGCAATGCGGTCGTCGCGATCAACCCGATGCGCAGCGAACGGCCGAGCGTTGTCGGCGCGCGCTGCGATGCGATCTGCTGATAGCGCACCGCTTGCACGCACAGCAGCGCCAGCAACCCTATGGCGCCGAGCAGATGCAGCGTGACGATCGCGGGATACAGCTTCCACGTCACCGTCATGGCGCCGAACGCACCCTGCAGGCAAACCCACACGAGCGTGACCGCCGGCCACATCGCGCTCAGCGCGGGGATGTCGTGCCGCGCCTGCGCGTTCGGCGGCGACAGCCGCTGGCGCCTGCGCGCCACCCAGGTCGCGATGGCCAGCACGACGATCAGTACGCCGACGCCGGTCGCCAGATAGCGATGAATCATCTCGACCCACGCCTTGCCATGCGTGACCGGGCCGGTGGGTTGCGCCGCTTGTGCAGCCGCGATGTCGTGGCGCGCACCGACCGGGCTGGCATTGCCGTAGCAACCCGGCCAGTCAGGGCAGCCGAGGCCTGAATCGGTCAGCCGCGTGAAGGCACCGAACAGCGTCAGATCGAAAGTCAGAAACAAGGTAAGCACGGTGAGCGCATGCAGCCGCCGGGCCGCGCCCTTGCCGGCGCTGCGCCGCCATACCCACAGCAACGGGCCGAGCGCGAGCAGCACGCCGGCGACCATCATCCAGACGATCGGCGTGAGGTCGTAGAGCGGTTGCGTGGTCATGATGTGGAGGCGGCCCGTCAGCGGCCGGGTTCGTCCCAGGATGCGGAGGCGCGCAGCAGGCGATCGAGATCGCGCTTGGCACGCGTCGCGCCCTGCGTGTCCATCCGCGCCGGGAATCGCATCATCCAGTTGCCCATCGGATCGACCACGTAGAGATGCTCGCCCAGCGTGTGCCCAGCGCTCGGCACCAGCCATTTGGCAAGGTCTGCAGCGGGCACGCGAAGCACAGTGGCGCCGCGCAGGCCGTGGTCCAGGCGCTCCGGAATCGGTGCCGCATCGCTCACCAGCCAGACCCTGTCGAGCCGATCCTTTTCCCGGCCCAGGCTCTCGCGCAACTGACGCTGAAAGTAGAGCTGCTGCTCGCACAGCGAGTTGCACGCAGCATCCGCCACCGCGACCAGCAGCCATTGCCCCTTGAGAGATTGCAGATCGACGCGCTCACCACCGCGGCCGACAGCGCTCAACGCCGGCAACGTCCGCTGCGGATCGATCAGCTCACCGTAGACGCTGCGCCCCTCGGGGCGCACCACGTAGTAGGTGAAGTAAGACGCGACGACCGGTGCAGCGCAACACAGCAGCACCGCGATCATCTTCCAGCGTCCCTTGACGGTGCGGCGCGCTTCATAGCCCTCCGCACCTTCGACAGGCCGCGGCGACGGCATCGAGTGCACGGTGAGCGCCAACGGTTCGTCAGCCATGCCGTGCACGACTGACCTTGCGCCAGGGAGCGATGAGTTGGAACCAGACATAGAGAAGTGCGACAAGGGCCGAAAGGGCGAACCACTGAAACGCGTAGCCGTAGTGCCGTTCGATGCCCAGCGCAGGCGCCGGCCAATCGCGCTGCAAGCCTTCGGAAGCCGCCCCGGATTGCTGCAGCGACACGTCGGTGCGGAGCGGCAAACCGGTTTCGACACGAAACGCTTCGAGGTCGAGATTCTGCCGGATCGCATAAGACCCTTCTGTCGCCGCCTTCGGTGCTGGGCTGGAAGCGGAGGAGCTGCCCGGAGTGGATGCAGCGGATGCAGCGGATGCAGCGGATGCGGCAGGCGCGGCTGCAACAGCACTCTTGCCCAGTTCCATCAGATGCGATGGCGGCGGCGCGATACGACCGATCACTTCCACCAGGCCCGCCGGCGTTTGCACTGGCTGCAATTGCGTCCGGTTCTCGAAATTCCGCTGGATCCAACCACGTTGCACCATCACCGTCTGATTGCTCCCTTCCACGGCGAACGGCGTCAACACATAGAAGCCGGGCACGCCGTGCATCTGCCGGTTGTCCAGGTAGACGGTTTGCGTGGCGAGCCACAGGCCGCGCAAACGCACCGGCCGCAGCATCTCGCTGGACATCTTGTCGGCAGACAAAAAGGTCTGCTGATCGAGTTCGGGCCTCCGACTCTGCGCCTCGCTTTCGGCCTGCAACGCTTCCTTCTGCGCCGCACGCGACAGCTGCCAGCGTCCGAGCGACGCGGTTGCTGCAATGGTCAACATCGCCGCGACGGCGATGATCCAGAAGCGCCCTCTGCGAGCACCCTTCCACTCTTCTTTAACGTGTCTGGCGGCAGGCTTACCGGTCGTCCGATCACGCGTCTCAGCAGGGTGTTCGTGGTTGCCGTTCAGCACGGAAGAAGGGCTGGTCGGCCGATAATGTGGATCATGAAATATGTCATCGCCCTGGCGTTCATTGGCATCCTGGCGAGCTTGGGGTTTGCGCTGTTCTTCATGCTGAAGGACGGTCGCGACGGCCGGGCGAAGAGTGGCGGCATGGCGCGCGCTCTCACTGTTCGGATCGGCCTGTCGGTGGTTTTGTTCCTGTGCATTCTGATCGCGTGGAAGCTCGGGTACATCCAGCCAGGGGGCTTGCCGGTCGGCAAGTAGCTCGTGCCGACGAGCGTCGCCGAGGTGGCTCCGCCGTCCCCATGAAAAAAGCGCCTCGCGGCGCTTTTTTGCTGTGCCGTCGTTCCCGCTCAAAGCCAGTAGACCAGCGTGTAGAGCCCGAGCCAGACGACGTCGACGAAGTGCCAGTACCAGGCAGCACCTTCGAAGCCGAAATGACGCTCCGGCGTGAAGTGCCCCGAACGCAGACGCAGCGTGATGAACAGCAGCATCAGCATCCCGATGAAAACGTGCAGCCCGTGAAATCCTGTCAGCATGAAGAAGGTCGATCCGTAGGCACCTGAACTCAGCTTGAGGTTCAGCTCGGTGTACAGGTGGTGGTACTCGTAGCCTTGCACGCCCAGGAACAGGACGCCGAGCAGCACCGTGAGCCACATGAAGCGGATGCACTGCGCCCGGTGGCCGGCACGCAGCGCGTGGTGGGCGATGGTCAGCGTCACGCCCGAGGTCAGCAACAGCGCGGTATTGATCGTGGGCAACCAGAAGGGTCCTACCGTTTGAAACGGCTCGACGATGCCCGCAGGCGAACCCGTCGCGCCAGCCGCCACGCTTGGCCAAACAGCCTTGAAATCCGGCCACAGCAAGGCGTTGTCCAGGCTGCCCAGGGCAGGCAGTGCATGGGTTCGTGCCCACCACAACGCAGTGAAGAACGCGCCGAAGAACATCACTTCCGAGAAGATGAACCAGCTCATGCTCCAGCGGAACGACAGATCGACCTTGTGGCCGTACTGGCCGCCTTCGCTCTCCGCGATGGACTCTCGAAACCAGACGAACAGCGTGCCGAGCCAGATCACCATGCCGAGGGCCAGCACGTAGGCGCCCCATTCATGGCTGTTGATCCATTGGGCCGCTCCGAAGATCACGAACAGCAAGCCGATCGCGGCCATGACCGGATAGCCGGAAGGCCCGGGCACAAAGTAGTAGGGCGTGGTGCCGTGGGTGGTTGAACTCATATCAGCTCCTGGCTTTTTCTCTATTCAATTCTTCTGGAAGCGGCGCCTCAAGGCGCGACCACGAAACGGACCAGCAGGATCAGCCCGCCGACGAACACGATGACACCGGCGAACGCCACGATGATGATGTGTACCGGATTCAGCTTGGCCAGGTCGTCCTGGTAGGCGCTGTTCTTGCGAACACCGAAAAACGACCAGCCAACGGCTCTGATGGTGTCGAGCAACGAGGCCTTGCGTGGCCGGGACGGCAATGGCGTCGGCGTGCTCACGACTTGGGCCCCAGCGGAATCGGACCTGCGGCCACCGGCGCCGGTGGCGTCTTGCCACCCACCTCGAAGAACGTGTACGACAACGTGATGGTCTTGACGTCTTTCGATATCTTCGGGTCGATCACGAAGGCGACCGGCCACTGCTTCTTCTCGCCCGGATCGAGCGTGTACTGGTTGAAGCAAAAGCATTCGAGCTTGTTGAAGTACGGCGCTGCCTGCTGCGGTGCATAGCTCGGGATGGCCTGCGCCGCCATTCGGCGGTTCTGTACGTTCTGGAACTCGTACATGACCGTGTTGAGCTGGCCCGGATGCACCTGCATGGAATTTTGAGCCGGCTTGAAGTCCCACAGGCCGCGCACGTTGGCATCGAACTCGATGGTGATGGTGCGGTTCATGTCGACCTGCGTGTTGTCCGGCACGCGCACGTCTTTGCCGCCACTGGCACCGCCCGGCACCTCGAGTTCGGCCAGCGCCAGTACGTTGATGCCGGTCATCTCGCAGATGGCGCGGTAGAGCGGCACCAGGGCATAGCCGAAAGCGAACATGCCGGCAGCCACGACGGCCAGCTTGCCGACCATGCGGACGTTCTCACGGCGAATGCGTTGCCCGAGTCCCATGTTGTCGCCCTTCAGCGTCCGAACCAGACCATGCGAACGATGAAGCCGATGAAGAACAGCACCGCGATGGAGGCGAGCGTGAGCCCCATGCGTCGATTGCTTCTCTTCTGTTCAGGCGTGACCATGTTCGATCAGCCGTTCAGCCAATGACCCGTGTCGCTGTCGGATCGAGCTTCGGGGGATTTTCGAAGGTATGGAACGGTGCTGGAGACGGCACTTCCCACTCGAGGCCCTCGGCGCCTTCCCAAGGCTTCTGCGGGGCCGGTTCGCCCTTGCCGCGCATCATCGGGAACACGACGAACACGAAGAAGTAGACCTGCGCCAACCCGAATGCGAAGGCGCCGACACTGGCGATCGCGTTGAAGTCGGCGAACTGCATCGGATAGTCGGCATAGCGCCGCGGCATGCCGGCGAGCCCGAGGAAGTGCATCGGGAAGAAGGTGATGTTGAACGAGATCAGCGACCACCAGAAATGCACCTTGCCGCGCGTCTCGTTGTACATGACGCCGGTCCACTTGGGTGACCAGTAGTAGTAGCCCGAGAACATGCCGAACAGCGAGCCGGCCACCAGCACGTAGTGGAAGTGGGCGACGACGTAGTAGGTGTCTTGCAGCTGCGTATCGATCGGCGCCACGGCCAGGATCAGGCCGGTGAAACCGCCCATGGTGAACACGAAGATGAAACCGACCGCGAAGAGCATCGGCGTCTCGAAGGTCATCGAGCCCTGCCACATGGTGGCGATCCAGTTGAAGATCTTCACCGCCGTCGGCACCGCGATCAGCATGGTCGCGTACATGAAGAACAACTGGCCGGTGAGCGGCATGCCGGTCGTGAACATGTGGTGCGCCCACACGATGAAGGAAAGGATGGCGATGGACGAGGTCGCATACACCATCGACGCATAACCGAAGAGGCGCTTGCGGGCGAACGCCGGCACCACCTGGCTGATGATGCCGAAGGCCGGCAAGATCATGATGTAGACCTCGGGGTGGCCGAAGAACCAGAAGATGTGCTGGTACATCACCGGGTCGCCGCCGCCGG
>CAXTCC010000203.1:3656-7385 GCA_964242015.1 uncultured Variovorax sp. | reverse complement strand
GGGGCGACACCAGTGGCCCGGCCCTTCGACAAGCTCAGGACAGGCCAAGGCCGGTTCCACGGTGTCCCTGGAAGGGACGCGTGATGTCGCAGAATTAAGGGTCGCTTTGGGCGGCCCTTTTCTTTTTGCGGTTTCGTTTGTCTCATTCCCCAGTTTCCCAAGACGCCTCGGCTTTCCTGAAGCGTGGCACGCCAGCCTATCGGCGGGCTACCTTCGCGATCTTCTGCGCAGGGCTGTCGACCTTCGCTTCGATCTACTGCGTGCAGCCTTTGCTGCCGCTGTTCGCGAGCCACTTCGGGGTTTCGGCGGCCAACAGCAGCTTGACGCTTTCGCTCACCACTTTGTCACTCGCACTGTGCATGCTGGTCGCGGGCTCGTTGGCCGAAGCGCTGGGCCGCAAGCCGGTGATGCTGGTCGCGCTCGGGGTGTCGGGCGTGCTCGGGCTGGCTTGTGCTTTCGTCGATTCGTGGCCGGTGCTGCTCGTGTTGCGTGCGCTGGTCGGTGTCGCGTTGAGCGGGCTGCCCGCGCTGGCCATGGCCTACGTCGGCGAGGAGTTCGATCCGTCCTCGCTTTCTTCTGCGATGGGCTTGTACATCAGCGGCAACGTGCTGGGCGGCCTGGCCGGACGGTTGCTGTCGGGCGGCCTGGCCGACCTCGGCGGCTGGCAGCTGGCGATGGGTGGCATCGCGACCGTGAGCCTGGTGTCTCTGGTGATCTTCGCCTGGCTGTTGCCACCGTCGCGGCACTTCAAGCCGCAGGCGTTGTCGTTCGGCGGCCTGATCGATAACTTCGCGTTGCATCTCAAGACGCCGGCGTTGCGCATCGGCTTTGCACTCGCGTTTCTATTGATGGGCAGCTTCGTCGCCGTCTTCAATTACATCGGGTTTCGGCTGGCCGCGCCGCCGTTCGGGTTGTCGTCGACGGTGATCGGCCTGCTGTTCACTGTCTATTTGCTCGGCAGCTACAGCGCGAGCAAGGCAGGGTCGATGGTGGATCGCCTTGGCGCACGCCGGGTGGTGCAGATCGGCATCGGTTTGATGCTGCTCGGCATCGCTGCGCTGGCGACACCGTGGCTGCCGGTCGTCGTGTTCGGCCTCGCATTGCTCACCACCGGATTTTTTGCAGCCCATGCGGTCGCGAGCGGCCAGGTCGGGCAGCGCGCACACGGCGCCAAGGCGCAGGCTGCTTCCCTCTACCTGTGCGCGTACTACCTCGGCTCGGGCGTGCTCGGTTATGCGGGCGGCGCGCTGTGGCAACACGCGGGTTGGCTCGCCCTGATGGCCGGCGTGGCGGTGTGTGTGCTGATCGCCGCAGCGCTGACGCGACGCTGGTGACGGCCGTGCGGCACACTTGCCTCAAAACCTTTTTCGGAGTGCCCCGATGACGCCCACCACCACGATCGACTTCTCCAGAATCAGCGCAGACCGCCTGCCCGAACTGCTCTGCGCCATGCCCAAGGCGGAGCTGCACATGCACATCGAAGGGTCGCTCGAACCCGAGCTGATCTTCACGCTGGCGCAGCGCAACAAGGTGTCGATCCCGTATGCGGACGTCGAGGCCTTGCGGCGCGCCTACGCCTTCACCAACCTGCAGAGCTTTCTCGACATCTACTACGCCGGCGCCAGCGTACTCATCACCGAGCAGGACTTCTACGACATGGCCTGGGCCTACCTGCAACGTGCCGCCGCCGACAACGTCGTGCACACCGAAATGTTCTTCGATCCGCAGACGCACACGGCGCGCGGCATCCACGTCAAGACCGTCATCGACGGGTTGCACCGCGCCTGCGTGGATGCCGAAGCCCAGCTCGGCGTCAGCGCATCGCTGATCCTCTGCTTCTTGCGCCACTTGAGCGAAGAAGACGCTTTCGAAACGCTGTCGCAGGCGTTGCCGTACCGCGACCAGTTCATCGGCATCGGGCTCGATTCCGGCGAGGTCGGCAACCCGCCCGAGAAGTTCACACGCGTCTTCGCGCGTTGCCGCGAACTCGGCTTTCATCTGGTCGCGCATGCCGGTGAAGAAGGCCCGCCGGAATACGTGTGGAGCGCGCTCGACGTGTTGAAGGTCGAGCGCGTCGACCACGGGGTGCAGAGTTCGAAAGATGCGGCACTGATGGCGCGCCTGGCGCAAGACCGCATTCCGCTCACGGTGTGTCCGCTGTCCAATCTCAAGCTCTGCGTGTTCCCGCAACTTGCCGATCACAACCTCGGCGCGCTGCTCGATGCCGGCCTGGTCGCGACGGTCAACTCCGACGACCCGGCGTACTTCGGCGGCTACATGAACGAGAACTTCCTGCAGACCTTCGCCGCGACCGGCCTGACGGCACAGCAGGCGTGGCAACTGGCGGCCAACAGCTTCGAGGGCAGCTTCATCGACGACGCGGCCAAGCGCATGTATGTCGATCGTCTCAACGAGGTCTTCGCGCGGTACGCCTAAAATCGTCGGTGCGTTGCAGGCGTCCCGGCTGCAGCGCATTTTTGTTTTTACCGGGGCCATGTAGAGGACCACCATGTATAAAAACCTCGTAGCCGCGTTCGCGGCCGCTTGTTGTTTTCTTTCCCCGACGTTCGCTCAATCCGTTTCGGCCGCTGCGGTCGCGCCGCCATTGAAGGTCGCCTTCGTCTATGTCGCTCCGCTGTCGGACACCGGCTGGGTCCATCAGCACGACCAGGGCCGCAAGGCGATGGAGATCGCGTTGGGCAGCAAGGTCAAGACGACCTATGTCGAGAACGTGGCCGAAGGGGCCGATGCCGAACGCGTCATCCGCGATCTGGCGCAGCAGGGCAACAAGCTGATCTTCACGCCGAGCTTCGGCTACATGGAGCCGACGCTCAAGGTCGCCAAGGATTTCCCCGACGTCAAGTTCGAGTCGATCACCGGCTACAAGACCGCGCCCAATGTCGCGACCGCCAACGCGCGCTACTACGAAGGGCGCTATCTGGCGGGCATCGCGGCCGGCCGAATGACCAAGACGCACGTGGCCGGCTACGTGGCGGGCTTTCCGATTCCGGAGGTGCTGCAGGGAATCAACGCCTTCACGCTCGGCATGCGCTCGGTCGATCCGCAAGCGCGCGTCAAGGTCGTGTGGCTCGACGTCTGGTTCGACCCGACGAAGGAACGCGACGCGGCCATGACGCTGTTCAACCAGGACGTCGACGTGATCGCCTTCCACACCGGATCGTCTGCCGTCATGACCGCAGCGCAGGAGCGTGGCAAGCTGGCCATCGGCTACCACTCCGACATGCGCAAGGTCGGCCCGGATGCGCAGCTCGTCGCAGTCACACACGAGTGGGGCGGTTACTACACGCAGCGCGCGCGTGCGGTGCTCGACGGCAGTTGGAAAAGCGGGGACGTCTGGGGCGGCGTGAAGCAAGGCATGGTCCACGTCGGCGACTTCGGCTCGAAGGTGCCCAAGGCCGTGCAGGACGAAGTGCTGGCACGGCAGCGCGATATCGCGTCGGGCAAGCTGGTGCCGTTCCATGCGGTCGCCGACGTGCGCGACAACGAAGGCAAGGTCGTCATCGCCAAGGGCTCGAGCTTGAGCGACGCGCAGATCCTCCAGATGAAGTGGCTCGTCGACGGCGTGCAGGGCAAGGTCGCGCACTGACAGTGAGCGCTGATCTCACTCGCTGACATCGGAGACAGGCGGGCGCGGACGTCGCGCGTACGATTGCCCGAAAGCGATTTCAGGAGATAGACCATGTCAGCCGTGCCGTCCTCAGTGCCACC
>CAXTCC010000203.1:0-3556 GCA_964242015.1 uncultured Variovorax sp. | reverse complement strand
CCACCCGCAGTACCCAAAGCATTCACCGCCTCGTTCCCGATCCGTTCGCTCGACGACGTTCGCCGGCTCGAAGAAACGCCGCTCGAAAAAGCACTCACCGTCCGCAGCACCTACGAGCTTTTCTGCAACGTCGCGCATGTCCACGGCGACCGCCCCGCGCTGACCTTTCTGCGCACCGGTGACCCTGAAGAGGAGCCCATCCGCTGGACCTATGCCGAGCTGATGCGCGGCATTCACCAGACGGCGAATCTGTTGCACACGCTGGGCGTCGGTCCGCAAGATGCGGTCGCCGTGTTGCTGCCCGGCTGCCTCGAGTATCACCTCGCCTTGTGGGGCGGCGAAGCGGCCGGCATCGTGCAGCCGCTGAACCCTTTGCTCACCGACGAAAAGCTGGTGTCGCTCATGAAAGCGGCGGGCGCCAAGGTGCTGATCGCCTACGGCTCCGACGACGAATCGGCCATGTGGTCGAAGGCGATGCGGCTGCGCAGCCAGGTGCCGACGCTGTCGAAGGTGCTGCGGGTCGCACCGCACGACGAGCCTGCCGATGCGGCCGTCGACCTGCCTGAAGGTGTCGGCGATTTCAATGCGCTGCGCGCGCAGCAGCCCGACGATCGACTGATCAGCGGGCGCGACATCGCACCCGAAGACATCGCCGCCTACTTTCACACCGGCGGCACCACCGGCGCACCCAAGCTCGCGCGGCACAGCCACGGCGCGCAGGTGTTCACCGCGTGGGCCTGCGTCCAGCTGACGGGCGTGACGCACACCGACGTCACCATCAACGGCTACCCGCTGTTCCACGTCGCGGGCGTGCTGCCGGCCTCGTTGGCGTCGCTGTCGGCGGGCGTCGAAACCATCATTCCGACGACCTCGTTGTTGCGCAACAAGACGGTGCTGGCCAACTACTGGCGGCTGGTCGATCGCTACCGGCCGACCTCGCTGTCGGCGGTGCCGACGATCCTGGCCGCGCTGGCCAACGTGCCGCTCAACGGTGCCGATCTGTCGTCGATCCGCTACTGCCGCACCGGCGCTGCTGTGCTCGCGCCCGAGCTGGCGGCGCGCTTCGAGCGCTTGTTCGGCCTGCATGTGCACGAGAGTCTCGGCATGACCGAAATGGCGGGCATCTCGACCATCACGCCACCGGGTGTCGAAGGGCCGGCCGGCTGCGTCGGCTTCAGGCTGCCTTATTCGCAGATGCGCATCGTGGCGCTGGACGACCAGGGCGGTGCCAGCGACCGCGACGTGGGGCCGGGCGAGCACGGCATGGTGCTGTTCAAGTCGCCGAATCTGTTCTCGGGCTTTCTCGATCCGGCCGACACGGCCAAGGCCTTCACCGGCGACGGTTGGCTCGCCACCGGCGACCTCGGCTGGATCGACGACCAGGGCCGCCTCAACCTCACCGGCCGCTCGAAAGACCTGATCATCCGCAGTGGCCACAACATCGATCCGAAGACCATCGAAGACGCGCTGGGCGCGCATCCGGCGGTGCAGTTGTGTGCGGCGGTCGGTGCGCCCGATGCGTACGCCGGAGAGTTGCCGGTGGCCTACGCCACGCTGGTGCCGGGCGCGCAGGTGACGGAAGCCGAACTGCTGGCTTTCACGTCGGGCGGCGTCGACGAGGCGCCGGCGCGGCCCAAGTCGGTGACGATCATCGAGCACATGCCGATGACCAACGTCGGCAAGATCTACAAGCCCGAGCTGCGCGGCCTGGCCGGGCGACAGGTGGCGAGCGCGCTGGTCGAGGCGATTTGCACCAGCCTGGGGCTCGGGGCGATGGCGCGGCCGGACGTGCGCATCGAAGGTGAAACCGGCATCGCGGTGCTGATCGATGCGGCGGCTGCCGGCGCGCATGCAGCCGCGTTGCAGTCGCAGTTGCAGGAAGCGCTAGGCCGGCTGCCGATCAAGACGCGGGTCACTCTGGTTTGAGCGCGCTGGTATAGCGCCCATACGTGCACGGAAATTGCGGCGCGCCGTCCTGGCATTACCCTTGAGCCCATGCACGCGTACCGAGCCTCCCTCCTGCGATTCGACCCCACCGGCAAGCCGCTCTTCGACGAAGACGGGCTGCTGGTCGTCGGCCCCGATCCGCGCGGCCGGCAGATCGTGGTGGCGGCGGGCCCGTTCAATTCGATCCATTCGCAATACGCCGACGTGCCGGTGACGCACTGGCCGGGTCGCATCCTGGCGCCGGGTTTCATCGACATGCATGTGCATTTTCCGCAGACCGACATCATCGGCGCGCCCTCGGAGGGCCTGTTGCCCTGGCTCGAGAACTACACGTTTCCGGCCGAGTCTCGCTTCGCCGACGCGGCCCATTCGTCGGGCGTGGCCGAGTTCTTCTTCGACGAGATGCTGCGCAACGGCGTGACCACCTCGTTGACCTTCGCGACCTCGCACGTGCAGTCCGTCGACGCATTCTTCGAGGCAGCGCAACGGCGCAGCCTGCGCATGATCACCGGCAAGGTGCTGCAGGACCGTCACTCGCCCGACGGCGTGCGCGACGACACCGAGCAGAGCCTGATCGACACCGAATTGCTCATCGAAAAATGGCACAACGTCGACCGTCTCGGTTACGCCATCACGCCGCGTTTCGCACCCACCAGCACCGATGCGCAATTGCGCGGTGCCGGCGAACTGGCCGCCAAGTACCCGGACACCTGGATTCACTCGCACGTTGCCGAGAACAAGGACGAGGTGAAGTGGGCGCGCGAGCTGTTCCCGCAGGCGCGCTCGTACCTCGACGTGTACACCGGCTTCGGCCTGATGCGCGAGCGTGCGGTCTACGCGCACTGCATCCACTTCGACGACGACGACCGCCGCCTGATGCGTGAAACCGGCGCGGCGACGGCGGTGAGTCCGACCAGCAATCTGTTCCTCGGCAGCGGCTTTTTCGACTTCGAAGGCGCCGACCGCATCGACTACCGTTATGGCCTGGCGAGCGATGTCGGCGGCGGCACCAGCTTCAGCCCGTTCCACACCATGATGGCCGCCTACTACGTCGGGCGCGAAGGCCAGACCAAGCCCGGCGTCAGCATCGCGCCGTCGGAGCTGTGGTGGCGCCACACGGGCGGGGCCGCGCTCGCGCTGGGGCTCGATGGCGTTGCCGGCAATCTGCAGCCTGGCTGCGAAGCCGACTTCATCGTGTTGAACCCAAAGGCGACGCCGCTGCTGGCGCGCAAGAGCGGGCTTGCCGCCAACCTCGAAGAGTTGCTTTTTTCGATGATCGTGCTGGGTGACGATCGGCTCATCGAACGCACCGTCATTTCGCAGGCGATCGGCAACTGAGGCATCGCGCGGTCGACTGATGGCACAGGCCGGCTCCTTAGAATGAGAGCCCGAGGAAGGACCCCTGAGATGACCATCAAAAGCGACAAGTGGATTCGGCGCATGGCCGAGCAGACCGGCATGATCGAGCCCTTCGAGCCCGGCCAGGTGCGGGAGCGCGAAGGCAACAAGATCATCAGCTACGGCACGTCGAGCTACGGCTACGACATCCGCTGTGCGCCCGAGTTCAAGGTGTTCACCAACATCCACAGCACGGTGGTCGACCCGAAGA
>CAXTCC010000202.1:0-7407 GCA_964242015.1 uncultured Variovorax sp. | reverse complement strand
CCCATGCTCTTCCATAGCTGACGCAGGTCGTACACGGCCCAGATGGCTTCGCCGAAATCGTCGAGCCGTTGCTGGCTCACGCTCGGCGGGCCGTCTTCGCTGAACATCGACAACGTCGGTTTGGCGGTGTCGTCTTCGGTCAGGGCGACGATGCTCTGGAGTGCTTCGTCGAGCATCTGCGCGGCTTCCTTGTCGCGGGGCGCGGCCCAGTCTTCGGGCCAATTTTCGACCGCGTACATGAAGCCCAGCGCCCAGACCTGCGCGAACGACGGAATCTCCTCGCCCTCGATGTCGGTGCGTTCGTCTTCAGGCAGTGACGCGATGGCGCCGCGGGTGTCGAGCACCTCGGGCTGCCAGGTGCGATCGTCGTCGAGCGACTGCACGTCGGCGTCGAGGCCTTGCTCGATCTCGCGCCAGCGCCGCTTCCAGCGCCAGACGAATTCCATGTGCTGCGCCGCGACGAAGCCGTCGCCCAGCAGCACCGGCCAATATTCTTCGGGCGGCACCGGACGGCGCGAGCACACGAGCGCGGCCATGAAGCCTTCGCAGAATTCCCATTGCGGAATTTCTTCGTCGGTCTCGCGCATGGCGTCGAGGTCGCCGTCGAGCGCGTCGAAGTCGTCGGGACCGAGCGGTACGGGGTCGGCGGTGAGCTGTGCGGCGGAGTCGTTGTCAGGAGCGGAAGGGGTCGTCATATTGCGTCTGTTTGAGCCCTCTATGATGCAGCAGGCAGGCCGCCGGGCGCTGGGGAATACACCATCACGACACCGATCAACACACCTTTTCCGACCCGCTACACCGCGTTCGCGCTGTGCGTGGTCGGCCTGGTCGCCAGCCTGGCGACGGTGCTGCTGTGGCCCTGGCTGTGGCGCGGCTGGATCGGCGTCGGCGCCTTCGCGGTGCTGAGCCTCACCGGCGTGCACGACCTGCGGCAAACGCGGCACGCCATCCTGCGCAACTACCCGGTCATCGGCCACCTGCGGTTCCTGCTGGAATTCATCCGGCCGGAGATGCGCCAGTACTTCATCGAGAGCGATGCCGAGGCCGCGCCGTTTTCTCGCGCGCAGCGTTCGCTCGTGTACCAGCGCGCCAAGGGCGAGCCCGACAACCGGCCCTTCGGCACGCAGCTCGACGTGACCATTGCCGGCTACGAGTGGATCAACCATTCGATGGTGCCAACCAAGCTCGTGAACCACGACTTTCGGATCGTCATCGGCGCCGACTGCGCGCAGCCTTACGACGCCAGCGTGTTCAACATTTCGGCGATGAGCTTCGGTGCGCTGTCGGCCAACGCGATTCTCGCGCTCAACAAGGGCGCCAAGGCCGGCAACTTTGCGCATGACACGGGTGAAGGCTCGATCTCCCAACACCACCGCGTGCATGGCGGCGACCTGATCTGGGAGATCGGCTCGGGCTACTTCGGCTGCCGCAACGACGATGGCAGCTTCAGCGAAGAACGCTTCGTCGCCAACGCGCGCGACCCGCAAGTGAAGATGATCGAGATCAAGCTGAGCCAGGGTGCCAAGCCCGGCCACGGCGGCGTGTTGCCCGGCCCCAAGGTGACGGCAGAAATCTCGGCGGCCCGCGGTGTGCCGATCGGCGTCGACTGCATCTCGCCTTCATCGCACAAGGCCTTCACCACGCCGGTCGAGATGATGAATTTCGTTGCCCGGCTGCGCGAGCTGTCGGGCGGCAAGCCGACCGGCTTCAAGTTCTGTCTGGGCCATCCGTGGGAGTGGTTCGCGATCGTCAAGGCGATGCAGCAGACCGGCATCACGCCCGACTTCATCGTGGTCGATGGTGCAGAAGGCGGCACCGGTGCGGCGCCGGTCGAGTTCAGCGACCACGTCGGCGCGCCGCTGCAGGAAGGCCTGCTGCTGGTGCACAACACGCTGGTCGGCGTCGGCCTGCGCAGCCGCATCAAGATCGGCTGTGCAGGCAAGGTCATCACGGCTTTCGACCTGGCGCGGATGATGGCGCTGGGTGCCGACTGGTGCAACGCGGGCCGCGGTTTCATGATGGCGCTCGGCTGCATCCAGGCGCAGACCTGCCACACCGGCAATTGCCCGACGGGCGTCACCACGCAAGACCCGTTGCGCCAGCAGGCGCTGGTGGTGCCGACCAAGGCCGACCGCGTGCAGAACTTTCATCGCAGCACCCTGCATGCGCTGCAGGAGCTTGTGCAGGCAGCCGGGCTCGACCATCCGCAGCAGATCACCGCGCACCACATCGTGCGGCGCATTTCGGACACCGAGGTGCGCCTGTTGAGCAACCTCGTGATGCAGATGCAGCCGGGCGCGTTGCTCGGGCCGCTCGATGCGCAGCACAACGTGTTCCGCACCTACTGGCCGCTCGCCAGCGCGGCGAGTTTCCAGCCGTTGCTGCCGGCGCTGCAGGCCGATGCACAGAAGCAACGCGACGCTGCCGACGCGCAAGCTCGGACCGAGGCGCAGGCGCCGCAAGAGGTTGCGCTCAGCGCATGAACCCTCCCAAACGCAGCGGCTCCACGCGCATTCAGATGCGCAAAGGCGTGGCCTCGGGTCCAGCGCCACTCGATGCGCTGCCGCGCACCCCCGCACCGGGCGACTACGCGGAGTTCTTGCGCGCCACGCTGCCGCAGCAACCCAAGAACGTCGTCAGCCATCGACTCGGCACCGAGCGGGTGTGGCTCAAGAAGGCCGGCGCCCGACACGGCAAGCTGCGCTATCACCTGCTCGCTGCGGTTGCCGGCCTGCTGCGGCTCGACGTGCTCAAGCCTGTGCCGAACCCCGGAGGCACGGCCGCCATCGCCATCGAGGCGCGACGCCTGCGCGAGCTCGGTGCGGCCGGCCTGCGCGTGCCGGCCGTGCTGGCACAGCAGCCCGACGGTCTGTTGATTTCCGACCTGGGTGAAAGCGGTCGTGCCACCGTCGTGCTGCAGGAAAAGCTCGACATTGCCGCCGCTGCCGGACCCGCCGCATTGCTCGCCGTGTGGCGCGAAGGGCTCGACGCCATCGCCATCGTCCACGCACGCGGCAAGTACCTGAGCCAGGCCTTCGATCGAAATTTGGTGCAGTGCCCGGACGGCGTCATCGGCTACATCGACTTCGAGGACGACCCCGGCGAGACGCTGCCACTGGCCGAGTGCCAGGCACGCGACTGGCTGAGCTACCTGCACTCGACCGCGATGCTGGTGCGCGCCGCGTCGGACCAGGCCGCAGCCGATCACTGGCATGCGGTGCTGAAAGCGGCCAGCCTCGAAGTGCGGGCACGGTTGCGGCTGGCGGCGCGGCGCATGCGCTGGCTGCGCCATCTGCCGGCCGGGCGCCGCTGGGGTCGGGATACGCAGCGTGTGCGGGCCGTCGCGCGCTTGCTGTCGCGCTGGCACGGCAAAGGCGACGCGACAGTCGATTGAGGCGAGTGCCGGGGCAAAGACCTCTCAGAGAGTCATCTCGACGCCGAACGGCGCGAGCCGCTTGCGCAGCGCACGCACGGCGCCATCCTTGCTCAGCAGCTTCGCCCCGTGCGCCACGGCCAGGTCGATGAAGATCTGGTCGTCGGGGTCTTTGCACGTCATGGGCGCCTTGCGTGCGGCGGGCACGCGGTGCACCAGACGGTCGAACGCCGCGAGCACGTCGGCAGCGCTTAAATCGTAGAAGGCGAGCCGCGGCACGATCTGCGGATAGCCGAGCACGCGCGACAGTTCGATGCGCATCGCATCGGTCGCGATCCAGGTGCGCGTGCCGGCTTCCAACTCGGCACGCAACGCGCGCACGGCCTCGTCATCGAACACGAAGATGTCGAGCACGATGTTGGTGTCGAGAACGATGGGCGCCAAGATCATCGGGCAAGTCTAGGGGCCGTGGCACGCCTGCGAGCCTTCATCGACAATCTCTTTCCATGACCACCGCACTGCTCATCATCGACGTCCAGCAAGGCTTGTGCGAGGGCGAAGGCGCTGCCTTCGAATCAGACCAGGTCATTGGCCGAATCAACGAGGTTTCAGCCAAGGCGCGCGCCGCAGGCGCCCCTGTGATCTTCGTGCAGCACGAGTCCGGCCCCGGGTACCTCGAGCACGGTACGGCTGCCTGGCAGCTGGCCAATGGACTGAAGGCGGAGCCGACCGATCTGCGCGTTCGCAAGACCACGCCCGACTCGTTTCACAAGACCGATCTGCAAGCCGTCCTGACGGCGCACGGCATCGAAGACCTCATCGTCTGCGGCATGCACACGGAGTTCTGCGTCGACACCACCACGCGCCGCGCGCTGGCGCTGGGCTACCCGGTCGTGCTGGTCGCCGATGCGCACACGTCCGCGGGCAATGCGGTGCTGTCGCCCATGCAGGTCATCCAGCACCACAACGACACGCTGACCCACATCAGCAGCTTCGGTCCGCGTGTCACTGCGGTCACTACCGAGGACTTGCGCATCGGCGCCTGACGCGCATCGGTGCCGCTTCCGCTCAGGCGACCGACACTTTCGGCGTGCGCGCCGAGCCCTTGACCATGTCGAACTTGAACAGCCGGCACTCGATCGGCCCGTTCCACATCGGCACGCGGCGCGACTCTTTCAGGCGCATGCGCTTGGGCAATTGCAGGTCGGGCGTCAGCACCCAGGCGGTCCAGCCGGCGTAGTTCTTCTTCCAGTGGCTGGCGAGCTGAGGGAAGAAGTCGCCGCTGGCATCGCCGGCCTCGGTCTGCGCCGACTCGCGTGCGCCGAAGCGCGCGCTGCTGGCGGCGCTGTCTGCGCCTGCGATGCCGCCGACCTCGATGCGCTCGCCGTAGGGCGGGTTGACGACCATGACGCCTCCCGTGTTGCCACCTGCAGTCCCGACGTCCAGCGGCGGCATCCGCTGCAGCGCATCGCCGCCGCGAAACTCGATGCGGTCGGCCACACCCGCGCGCTCGGCATTGCGCTCGGCGAAATCGACCATGCGGTGCGCCACGTCGGAGCCGAAGATGTTGGCCGGACCCGGCTCGTGCGAAGCGCCCGCTTCTTCGGCCGCAGCTTTGATCGCGGCCCACACGTGCGGCTGGAAGGCCAGCAATTTCTCGAAGCCGAACGACCGCAGCCAGCCAGCCGGAATACCCGACTGGATCTGCGCGGCCTCGATGGCGATCGTGCCGCTGCCGCAGCAGGGGTCGTAGAGCGGCTGCGCGGCGACATCGCCGGTTTCCGGGTTCCACCAGCCGCTTGCAGCGAGCATGGCGGCGGCCAGCGTCTCTTTCAGCGGTGCGTCGCCGGTGTCCTGCCGCCAACCGCGCTTGAAGAGCGGCTCGCCGCTGGTGTCGATGTAGAGCGTGCAGTCGTCGGTGGTCAGGTGCGCGAAGACGCGGCAGTCGGGCCACTGCGTTTCGATGCTCGGCCGCACGCCGCCGGCCTTGGCGCGGAAGCGGTCGGCGATGGCGTCCTTGATGCGCAGCGTCGCGAAGTTCAGGCTTTGCAGCGGGCTGTGCTGCGCCGTCGTCTCGATCTTGAAAGTCTGCTTGGGCGTGAACCAGATCTCCCAGGCAACACCGCTGGCGATGGCGTAGAGATCGTTCTCGCTGCGGTAAGGCGCATGCGCCAGTTCGATGAGCACGCGCTGCGCCAGTCGGCTGTGCAGGTTGAGCTTGAGCGCGTCGCGCCACTCGGCCCGCACCCGCACGCCACCGCGCAGCGTGAGCAGGTCTTGGCCGACGCGGCCGGTCAGCGCATGGACTTCCTGCGCCAGGAATTCCTCGACGCCGGCGGCGCAAGGCAAAAACAGAGAGAGATCGTTCACCCGCCCACTATAGTTGCCGTGCTCATGAGTTCCTCGTCCGCTCCCGCGCCGCTCACCGCACAGGCCAGCCCGTCGCCGGCGGTTCGCTTCGCGGTGCAGTGCGAGGTGCTGCGCCTGAGCGCGCAGCCGACCGGCCCGATGCTGGCGGTGCAGTTCCTGCTGGACTGCGGCGTGGCAGCACTCTTCGCCTGGCAGTATTCGCTGCCGCACGCGCTGGTCTGGATCGCCATGATCGCAGCCAGCACCGCGTGGCGCGGCTTCTTTCCGCAGGTGCTGCCCAACCCTCTGACGCCAGAGAACCTGCCGCCCGCGCTGCGTCTGCACACCTTTCGCATCGCCGTGCACGAGGCCGCGCACGGTGCCGCGGGCATCCTGCTTTTCAGCCCGAACGATCCGGTGGTGCAACTGCTGCTGGCCGTCGTCATCATGGCGATGACGCTGTCGTCGGCGTTCTCGGTGTCGTATCACACGCCTGCGATGCAGCTGGCGATCTCGCTGCTGCTGGTGCCGATGATCGTGATGAGCCTTACCTACGGCCAGCCGGTGATGGTGACGGCGGCTGTTCTCGGCATCGGTTTGCTCGCGATGGTCTGGAAGCTGGTGTCGGAGCGCTCGCGTCAGCTCGAAGAAAACATCAGCCTGCGCCACAACGAGAGCGCGCTGCGCGTGCAGGCGCTGGCCGGACTGCGTGCCTCGGAGCAGGCGCAGGCCGAGCGACTGCGCTTCTTTTCCGCCGCCAACCACGACCTGCGGCAACCGGTGATGGCGATGGGCCTGCAGGCCGAAGTGCTGCGGCAGCAACTGCGCGCTGGTGAAAGCCCGGCCGTGGTGCAGGGCTCCGTCGATGCGCTGTCGCGCGCCCAGCAGGCGCTCGAAGGCCTGACCAACCAGTTGCTCGAGATCGGCCGAATCGAAGCCGCCGCCGACCCGCTCACGTTGAGCGCGGTGGCCCTCGGCCCCCTGATGAACGAGTTCGCACGGCAGGCCGGCAGCGGCCGGGTGCGGGTGCGTTGCCCGGCCGAAGCCATCGTGTGGACCGACGCGGTGGCGCTGCGCCGCATCGTCGCCAATCTGGTGGACAACGCCATCAAGTTCGCTCCCAACGGCCGCGTGCTGCTGGCCTGCCGGCGCCGATCTGGCGGGTGGCGCATCGAGGTGCGCGACAGCGGCATCGGTATCGCCTACGAAGCGCAGGAGCGCGTCTTCGGTGACTTCGAGCAGGTCGGCAATGTGGAGCGCAACCTGCAGCGCGGGCATGGCTTGGGGCTGGCCATCGTTCGGCGACTGGCCCTGCGGCTCGGCGTGCAGATCACGCTGCGCTCGATGCCCGGTCGCGGCTCGGTGTTCGGCTTCACCTTGCCGTCGGCTCCGCGCGATGCGCATCCCGATCGCACTGCCCGCGCGGCGCACGCAGCCGCTGCGAGCACCGCCGCGTTCGACGCGACGCCACTGGCGCCTGGCCTCGCCGTGCTGGTGGTCGAAGACAACGCCGTGGTCGCCGACAGCCTGGCGGCCCTGCTGCGCCAATGGCAGGCGCTACCGCGCATCTACGAAAGCGCGGCCGAGGCGCTGGCGCTCGCCGACTTGCAAGCCATCGACGTCGCGCTGTGCGACATCCGCTTGCCCGGCAAGCTCGACGGCATCGACCTGGCGCGACGCCTGCA
>CAXTCC010000201.1:5427-7412 GCA_964242015.1 uncultured Variovorax sp. | reverse complement strand
AGCACCGGCACGCCGGCCGCCGAGTTCTTGGTCTTTTCGATCGCGAACATGAAGCCGAACGCGCCGACCAGAAAAACGACCATGCCGATGCCCGGCGACATGGCACGTGCGATGCCGGTCTCGATACCGACCCATGCGCCCAGCACGGTCGGCACCATCGACAGCGCGAGCAGCCAGTAGGTGTTGCGCAGAACCTGGTTGCGTTGGTTGGTCGTCGACATCCCTGCTTGCGGGGCACCGAAGACCTGAATGTTTTCGTTCATGATTTTTCCTTGGTGGTTGAACAAAGGCGCTATCAGAAGATCGCGCGATGTAGCCACTCTAGGCGCGCGAAGCATTCGGGAAAAGTCGATTTTTTGACACCATCGTTTCGCTTTTTGCTTAACATGACGCGTTGTCTGCCTACTTGAAAAGCGCTCGCTTCATGAACTTCAAGCACCTTCACTATTTCTGGGCCGCGGCCAAGGCGGGCGGCATCGTTCGCGCCAGCGAGCAGTTGCACATCACACCGCAAACGCTGTCGGGTCAGATCAAGCTGCTCGAAGAACGGCTGGGTTGTCACCTCTTCCAGAAGAGCGGGCGCGGCGTCGAACTCACGCCTGAGGGGCACACCGCCCTCAGCTACGCCGACCAGATCTTCTCGCTCGGTGCCGAGCTGGAGAGCGCGCTCGGCAACCGTGGGGAGAGCGGTCGCACCCTGAACTTCCGGGTCGGCATCGCAGATGCCGTGCCCAAGTCGATCGCGTATCGCTTGCTGGAGCCGGCGCTCGCCATTCCAGAGCAGGTCCGACTCATCTGCCACGAAGGCAACTTTCGCGATCTGTTGGGCCAGCTGTCGGTACAGCGGCTCGACCTGGTGATCGCCGACGAAGCGATGGGCAAGCAGACCAGCGTGAAAGCCTTCAATCACACACTGGGCACCACGGCGATGAGCTTCTTCGCGTCGGCCGAACTCACGCGCGCGCTCAAGGGGAACTTTCCGCAGTGCATGGACGGCGCACCAATGCTGATCCAGGGCGCGTCGTCGGCGGTGCGGCAACGACTGGATTTGTGGCTGGCGGAGCACGGATTGCGGCCGCGCCTGATCGGGGAGTTCGACGACGCAGCACTGCTCAAAGCTTTCGGCGGTGAAGGCCGCGGCGTCTTCATGACGCCCACCGTGCTCGAAGACGAAACCTGCGCGCAGTACGGCGTTGAAGTCATCGGCCGTGCAGCTGAGCTCATCGAAGAATTCTTCGCGATCTCGGTCGAGCGGCGCATCACGCACCCGTGCGTGGTGGCGATCACCAAGGCGGCGCGAGTGAAGTTCTCGCGAAATTGATCGGCTGAGACGCCTAGAGGCTGAACAAGCGGCCGCGATGCGCGAGCCGCCCGGTGTCGACGCCCGCCAGCTTCAGCGCCTTCCACAGCACCGTCGCGATGGTGTCGTACACCGGCACGCCGAACTCGGCTTCGAGTTCCGGCACCAACGGTGCCCCGCGCAAGTTGGTGCAAAAAATGGCGATCGCTTCAGGTCGTGTCGACGGGTCGCCGCTCATCGTTTCGCGCACCATGGTCCGGATCTGCGCGTCACTGACATCCGAGAAAGAGAAGTTGTCCTGCAGCCCGAGATGCCGCTCGCTCGAACAGTCGATGCCGACGCTGGCGTAGTTGCGCACGATGGCAGCCTGCACATCATCACGATACGGCGAGACCAGCCCGAGCCGACGCACGCCCGTGTGCTGCAGCACCTCGTTCAGCGCCAGTACCGAGGTACAGGCCAGCGCGCCGGTCTCGCGTTCGATCGCTGCGCACAGGCTGCGGTCAGAGTCGAAGCCCAGCCAGCCCGACGCGGTGCCGTTCCAGCCGATCACCTGGCAGCGCGCATGCGAGAGCAGTTCTGCAGCGGCCAGGATTTCGCGGTTGTCGAACTGCGCCAACGCGCCGGCCGACAGAGCGATCTCGGTGACCCGGAAGCGGCCGAAATGCGCGCTCACCTCGGGCAG
>CAXTCC010000201.1:0-5327 GCA_964242015.1 uncultured Variovorax sp. | reverse complement strand
CCGCGCGCGGTGGCGCGGCAGGCCGACATCCACCAGAGCATCTACGACGCGATCGTCGAGCACCGGTTGTTGCCCGGCACCAAACTGTCGGAAGAGCGGGTGGCCGAACTCTTCGCCGTCAGCCGCACGCAGGTGCGCGGTGCGCTGCAGCGGCTGGCCGTCGAACAGCTGATCACGCTCATCCCGAACCGCGGTGCTTTCGTCACGACCCCGAGCGCCGAGGAAGCGCACGACGTGCTCTCGGTGCGGCGCACCCTGGAACCTGCGGCCGTGGTGCGGCTGATCGAACGCATCGCGGCCGGCAAGGCGCCGACCGCGATCAAGCAACTGCGTGCGCTGGTCAAGCGCGAGCAGCAGGCGCACGCACGCGACGATCGGCGTCAAGCGGTACGGCTGTCGGGTGACTTTCACGTACTGCTGGCCGAGGTGTCGGGCAGCAGCATCCTGGCGCGCCTGATGCGCGAGCTCACGCCGCTGACCTGCCTGGCAATCCTGACTTTCGAAGCACCGACGGCGGTCGCCTGCCCCAACGACGAACACGCGCTGCTGATCGATGCGATCGAGGCCGGCGATGCCGAGGGCGCGTCGCAGTTGATGATCGATCACCTCAACCACATCGAAGGCGCACTTAAGCTCGACGCGCAAGAGGTGCAGGAAGTGGATCTTGCCGAAGTGCTGTTCGGCTGAAGCCCGGCCCGGTCGCCGCACCGGTTCAAGCCATCAGCGGAGAGAACGGGCCGAGGCCCAGCGCCTGCTCGGCGTGCCATCCCAGCTGCAGAACCAGCGCATCCGCAAAGCGCGGACCGGCAATCTGCAACCCCACCGGCAACCCGTTGCGCCCCGTACCGCACGGCAATGACAGCGCCGGTACGCCACCGTAGTTGAAGATGGGGGTGAACGCCGCGTGGCCGCGCGGACCGGCTGGCAAGCCACCGATTTCGGACGGTCCGAGGCTGCCGAGCGACCACGCTTCGACCGGGCTCACAGGACACAACATGGCGTCGTACTGAGCGAAGAAGCGCGTGAAGCTGGCGTGGAATTCTTCGCGCAGCTTCAATAGCTCCATCACACGCGCACCTGAAATCGCAAAGCCGAGTTCGATCTGCCCGCCGATGTCAGGGTCGATCTGTTCCGGCGTCTTGCGCCAGGCCTCGCCATAGCGTTGCGCCAGCCCGGCCTGCTGCAGCGCGATGAGCGGGTACTCGCGTGCCTCGGGTGGCCACGAAGGATCGGCGCGTTCGATCTTCCAACCAGCACGGCGCAGCGTTTCAATCGCAGCTTCGAGCGTGGCCATCACATCGGAATCGACCGCGAGATCGCAGCCCAACTGCGGTGACCAGCCGATTCGCAGCGGGCGCAACGGCTCCTTTAGCGACGCCATGACGTCGGGCTCCGCGAAAGCCGGACACGACAGCGTGTCTGCCGGCTCCCAGGCCGTCAGCGCATCCAGCATGAAAGCCACGTCGTCGACATTGCGGCCGATCTGGCCGATGACCGACAGCAGATGGTTCGGGTCGTCGAAGCCCCACGGATTGGGCACGCGGCCGAGTGTCGGCTTCATCCCGACAAGGCCGGTGTGGGCTGCGGGCCGGCGCACCGAGCCACCCGCATCCGTCGCCAGTGCGAACGGTCCGATGCCCGAAGCGACCGCCGCGACGGCGCCGCCGGATGAACCGCCCGGCGTGCGCTGCAAATCCCACGGGTTCTTCGTCTCGCCGTGAAGCAACGTCGCAGTCACGCCCTTGCAGGCGAACTCCGAGCAGTTGGTCATGCCCAGCGGCACTGCGCCGAATTGCCGCAAGCGCGCGACACACCACGAGTCGCGTGGCGCCACGAAGTCGGCGAACAGCTTCGAGCCGAAAGTCGCAGGTCGACCGCCGAGCCAGAGGTTGTCCTTGACGGTGAACGGCACGCCCGCCAGCGGCAGCATTTCGCCCGCCGCGAGCCGCGCATCGACCTCGCGCGCGGCTGCGAGCGGCACGCTGGCGTCGAAATCGGCAAAGGCATTCAGCAGCGGCTCCAGCTTGCCGATGCGGTCGCACATCGTCTGGGCGACCTCCAATGCGGACACGCGGCGGTCGGACACCTCGTCGACCAACCGACTTGCGGTCCATTGATGTAAATCGTCGTTCATAGGCCCTGCTCTCGGCTACTCGAAGTGTTGAATGTATGCACCAGACAGCTCACTTTGTATCCAATCTGGTGCGGGATGTTGTACCGCAAGCACCTTGTTGCATCTCCCGCTCGACGGGCTGCATCGACCCCATGCAAGACCGGTTCCAGCTTTTAACTCTGAGAACAGATTGGATACAACTTCAGTTTCAAGTTGGCATAACGTTTGCATGGTCATTCCCATGGAATCGACTGCCGGACAAAGCCTCACCCTGGACGACATCGCGCATCGGTATGCCGGTTCACTGGCTGTCGACCACGTCACGCTGGAAGTCGGCGCCGGCGAACTGGTCGCGCTGCTGGGCCCGAGCGGATGCGGCAAGACCACCCTGCTGCGCATCATCGCCGGCTTCATCACGCAGACCTCCGGCAAGGTGGTGATCGGCGGCAAGCGCATCGACGAACTGCCACCGGCCAGGCGCAACGTCGGCATCGTGTTCCAGAACTACGCGCTGTTCCCGCACATGACGGTGGCGGAGAACGTCGGCTACGGTCTGGCGGCACGCGGCACCGACCGCAACGCGACCAGGAAGCGCACGACCGAGATGCTCGACATGGTCCAGTTGGGTCATCTGGCCGATCGGTTGACCAAGCAGTTGTCGGGCGGCCAGCAGCAACGCGTCGCTCTGGCCCGCGCATTGGCCATCGAGCCGCGCGTGTTGCTTCTCGACGAACCTTTTTCCGCTTTGGACAAGAGCCTGCGGCTCGACATGCAGATCGAGATCAAGCGCATTCAGCGGGCCGCCGGCACCACCGCCATCATCGTCACGCACGACCAGGAAGAAGCGCTCGGCATGGCCGACCGCGTGGCGGTGCTGAGCCAGGGCCGGCTCGAGCAGTTCGCGCCACCCTCCGAGGTGTACGACACGCCCGCCACCTACTTCGTCAACCAGTTCGTCGGCACGGCCAACGTCCTGGCGGGCACACTGGAATCGCTCCAGGGCGACGGTGCCATGGTGCTGCTCGAAGACGGCACGCGCTTGTCGACCCGCGCGCCCGCCAGGCCACCTGGCGCATCGGCCATCAGCATCGGCAGCAAGGTCGTCGCCTGCATCCGCCCGGAGAACATGCGCCTGAGCGACAGACCGCTCGGCGCGATCGAAGGCGTCGTGGAACTCGGCATGCCGTTGGGCGCGACCATCGTTCACGAGATCCGCACTCGCAGCGGCCTGCGCCTGAAGCTCACCGAGCCGCGCACGCCCGGCACGTTGCCGCGGCCGACCGGAACGCAAGTGCTCGTCGAGCCGGCATCGCCCTCGAGCGTCACCGTGTTCGCTGCGCCCTGACCAGACCGAACCGACCCTGCTTTTCCCCTGCACCCCTTCACTTCAACGAGGACCGCCATGCAACTCAACCGTCGTACCCTGCTCGGCAGCGCGCTCACCCTGAGCGCCATGGAGCTTTTTCCCGGCCTCAGCCATGCGCAGGCGCGCAAGCTGGTGTTCGCCACCTTCACCGGCAGTTGGGAAGAAGCGCATCGCGATGTGCTCGTGCCCGCGTTCAAGAAGGCGACCGGCCAGGACATGCTGCTCGACGCGATGCTGTCGGTCGACCAGATCGCCAAGGTGTCTGCGGCACGCGCCAACCCGCCGATCGACGTCATGCTGCACGACCCGGGTCCGGCCCTGACCGCCATCGCGCAAGACCTGGTCGAGCCCTTTCCGGTCGCGACCAGCAAGAACTACAAGGACCTGATCCCCGAGGCGCAAGACCCGATGGGTCCGTCGATGTTCTTCCAGGTCGTCGGCCTGACCTACAACCCTGAAAAGGTCAAGACGCCGCCGACCTCGTGGGCCGATCTGTGGAAGCCCGAGTACAAGGGCCGCGTCGGTATCACCAACCTCAACTCGACGCTGGGCACCGGCTTTCTGGTCGAAGTCGCGCGCATGCACGGCGGCAACGAAGGCAACGTCGAAGAAGGCTTCAAGGCCATCGAAAAGCTCAAGCCCAACCTGGCTGCAGTCGCTGCCAATCCGGGTGCGTTGGCCGCGCTGTACCAGCAAGGCCAGATCGACATCAGCCCCGGCAACTTCAACGCGATCCAGATCCTGAAGGCACGCGGCGTGCCGGTCGAATTCGTGGCGCCGAAGGAAGGCGCCATCGCCTTCAAGACCAGCATCCACATCGTCAAGAACTCGCCGAACAAGGCACTCGCTGCGCAGCTGATCGACGTCGCGCTCTCACCCGAAGTGCAAGGCAAGCTGATGCAGGCGCCCTACCTCGTGGTGCCGACCAACGGCAAGGTCAAGATGGAAGGCGAGATCGCCAAGGTGCTGGCCAAGGACACGGCCGACATGAAGAAGAAGTTCGTGTTCCAGGACTGGAAGAAGATCAACGAAAGCCGCTCTGCGTGGATCGACCGCTTCAACAAAGAGATCAAGGTCTAAGCCAGTGAGCACCGCCAGCATCAAGGGCCCGCCGGTCACCGGCTACAGCCTCGCGTTCGCCTCGCCGCTGGCGGCGTTTTTCGTGTTGTTCTTTCTGGCGCCGTTGCTGCTGCTGATCGTCATCAGCTTCTATGCGACGCCGGAGCTCAAGTCCTTCGGGCTCAACCAGTACGCCAAGATCGCAACCGATGGCTTCACGCTGCCGGTGCTGCTCGACACGCTGTGGCTCGGCGTGCAGACCACGCTGCTTTGCCTGGTGCTCGGTTACGCATTGGCATGGAGCTACGTACGCAGCCCCAGCGCGCTGCAAAAGGTGCTGATGCTGGTCATCGTGATGCCGCTGCTGACCAGTGTGGTGGTGCGCACCTTCGCGTGGGTCGTGATCCTCGGCCGTCAAGGCATCGTCAATTCGGTGCTCGCGGAATTCGGCTGGATCGACGGCCCGCTCAAGTTGCTCTACACCCGCGGCGGTTTGATCGTCGCACTCGCCAACGTCCAATTGCCGCTGATGGCACTGCCCCTGATCACCGCGCTGCAGAAGCTCGACCCTAATCTCGAAGACGCATCCTCCGCCCTCGGCGCCAGCGCCTTCCGAACCTTCTACAAGATCACCTTGCCCCTCACGTTGCCGGGCATTCTGGCCGGCTGTCTCCTCACCTTCGCGGCCAGCATCACCGCCTTCATCTCGCAGTCGTTGATCGGCGGTGGGCAGATGCTCTTCATGCCGATGTACATCTACCAGCAGGCCTCGTCGCTGCAGAACTGGCC
>CAXTCC010000200.1:3076-7470 GCA_964242015.1 uncultured Variovorax sp. | reverse complement strand
CGAATCCAGTCGTGCTCCGGTGCGGCCACCGACAGCTTGCGGCGCAGGTTCTTGATGTGGCTGTCGACCGCGCGTTCGGTGACGTCCGCGGTGTCGTCGTAGGCCAGTTCGAGCAAGCGTCCCCGCGAAAATATGCGCCCTGGATGCCGGGCCAGCGCCTGCAGCAAACCGAACTCGCGGCGGGTAAGGTTGAGCGGCGTGCCGTGCAGGGACGCGCGCCAGTGCACGTCGTCGAGCAGCAAGGCACGGCCGCGCTCCGCGGCCCCGGCCCCCGCTCCGGCTAGGCCGTTGCCGCTCGCGCCCTCATTGCCCGTGCGACGCAGCACCGCGCGCACCCGCGCCACGACTTCACGCGGCGAGAACGGCTTGCACACGTAGTCGTCGGCCCCCGCTTCGAGCCCCACCAGGCGGTCGATCTCTTCGATGCGCGCGGTCAGCATGATGATCGGATGCGCGGTGTGCACGCGTGCCTGCTTCAGCACTTGCAAGCCGTCGAGGCGGGGCAGCATGACATCGAGCAAGGTGAGGTCGGGCGGCGCAGCGAGCATGCGCTCGAGTGCGGTCTGGCCATCGGCAGCGTGCTCGGTTTCGTAGCCTGCATGGCGCAGATAGTCCTGCAGCACCGATGCGATGTCGGGCTCGTCTTCGACGATGAGGATGCGCGTCATGAGACGTCCGATGCGTTCAAGGCGCTCATGTGGCGGTGACCACGGGCAACGAGACGGTGATGCGAAGGCCGCCTTGCGGCGATGCCGAAGCGTCGATGGTGCCGCCATGCGCTTCGATCGTCGTGCGGCAGATGGACAGGCCCAGCCCCGAGCCGCCGGTGGCGCGGCTGCGCGAGGTCTCGCCACGGAACAAGCGCTCGAAGAGCCGCGGCAGTTCGATGTCCGGCACGCCGGGTGCGCTGTCGTCGAAGTGCAGCACGAGCTGTTCCATAGCGCCGGCTTCCGCAGCGGTCGCGGTGTTCGCCACGGCGCTCGCGACGATCGCTGCCGCGATGCGCAGCTCACCCGGTGCATCGGTGTACGCCAGCGTGTTGTCCAGCAGGTTCATGAAGACCAGATGCAGCCGCCGCGCGTCGCCTTCCATCACCGGCTGTGCAGAGTCGGCCAGCGCATCGACCTGGCGCGTGTCCACGCGAATGCGCGAGCGCGCGAAGCGGTCGGTCGACAGCGCCACGGCTTCTTTCAGCAAAGCCAGCGGAAACAGGGGTGCCATGGTCAGTGGTTCGCCTTGCGGGTCGCGCATGCTGCTGCGCAGATCGTCGACCAGCTGACCGAGCCGCATGACTTGCCGATGCAACCGCAGCGCGGTGCGATCGTCGAAAGTGCGCACGCCGTCTTGCAGCGCCTCGATCTCGGCGCGCATGGCCGCCAGCGGCGTGCGCAGCTCGTGCGCCACATCGGCCAGCCACGCGCGGCGCGATGCCTCGATGGTGTCGAGGCGTTCGGCCATGTCGTTGAAGGTACGGCCGAGCAGTGCGAGCTCGTCGCTGCCCGGCACCAGCACGCGCGTGCCGGCGCGACCGCGCGCGATGTCTTGCGCGCCCTGTGTGAGCGCGTCGATCGGTCCGAGCCAGCGCCGGCCCAACAGCCACGACAGCCCGAGCGCGAAGATCAAGCCGGCGATGGCCGTCAGTGCGACCACGCCCGACTGCCGCGCGATGAAGGCACGGTCGGCCTCGCTGTCGAGACCTTCGACCGGTGCCAGCACCAGGTAGCCGACGACGTCGTTGCCGCGCTTGATCTTCAGCCGCGCGGCCGATGCGTTGTCGACGACGGCGCCGACCACGCGCACACCCGCCGCATCGATCACGCCCAGCCGCTGGTAGATCGAATCGGCGGCCTCGCGTGGGTCCGGATAGAGCCACGGCGGCGGCGGTGGTGCGAAACGCCGGGGTAGCAGGTCGAGCTGAGGTGATGGCATCGGTCGATCGCCCTCGCCTTCATTGGATGCGCCGCCCTGCTGCCGCTGACGCCGCGCATACCAGGGCGGCAGCAGGCTGTCTTCCTTCACGCCGGTGCCGCTGCGCGACTCGGTCAACACGCCCAGTTGCAACCGATGCCACGTTTCGTCTTCGTTGCGCAGTTTGTTCCAGTTGCCGTTGGCAACGTAGTGCTTTTGCAGCAACTGCGCGAGCCAGTCCATGCGGCGGATTTCGATCTCCGCCACATACGGACCCATGCCGCGCTGCAAGCCGAGGATCGAGAAGCCCGAAAAGATCAGCAGCAACACCACCAGCAGTGCGGCAAGGGCGAAAAAAATCTTCCTGGAGAGCGTCAGGCGGGGCATCGCTTCATTCGGTGCATGGCCCATTTTGCGGCATGCACAGGTCGCGACCTGCCTTGACGTATTGACCACCGGACCGTTTGGCATAGCCGCCGAAGGCACGGCCGCTGTTCATGATCGGCGCCAATGTCGACAACCTCGAGTTGCCGGTGCGCGCCCGATCCGCATCGCCGCCGCCGCCATCGTCGCCATCGCAATCGCTGCATCCGATCACCGCGCAAAGCACCACGGTGCCCAGCACGCCGATCGTGCAGCGGCGCACAGGAATCTGCGCATGCATCGTCATTGCCAGGCTGCCGTCAAAGAGGGCCGCAGCGGCAACCGCAACGTGAGGCCGAGGCTGCCCAGCGACGACGGCGCCGCATAGATGCGCCCACCGTGCCGATGCACGATGTACTCGCAGGCTCGCACGCATGCCGCGGTTCGCTCGTCGGGCTTGCAGAAAAGTTGCGCCAGCCCGGTGACGCAGGCATCGCGGCCCGCATCCATGAAGTGCACCACCGCACGCGAGCCCTCGGAGCGCGCTTGCAGTTGCAGCGTACCGCCGCCCTGCATCGCGTGGCAGGCGATGCGGGCGACATTGGCCAGCAGCAGCTCGAACTCATGGTCGCCCACATCGACGGGCAACGGCTCGTCGGGCACGCGCTGGTCCAGCGCGATGCCGTTGGCTTGCAAGATCGTCATGCAGGCAGGAGGCACGTCGCGCAGCATCTGGCAAAGATCCATGCGGGTACGCGGTGGTGATTGATGTGTTTGCATGTCGCGCTCCTGGTGTGTTCGATTCGCAGCGGGTCAGAACGAGTGGCGAATGCCGAAGTCGTAGGCGGTCGACGAAGTCGGCAAGCCGGTGTAGCCGACCGCGCTGCTGCCGCCTGCAGTGATGGCCGAGCTCAAGCTGCCGCTGTAGAGCGCGTCATTGCGGTTGTTGACGCGTGCCACCGTTGCGTAGAGCGCGGTGCGCTTCGACAGGTTGTGCACATAGCCCAGTGCGAGCTTCTGCACATGCGGATCGCTGCCGGTCAGACCACTCGCGCCTTCGTCGTAACGCACGGCCGAGTACGAAGCGCGGATCAGCCCCGGCCCGACCGGCACGCTGGCGCCCAGCAGATAACCGTTGTAGCTGTCGTGCGATGTGGCGAGAGCAGTCTCGAAGCGGTTGCGCACGCTCGACAGTTCGCCGAAGAGCTTGACCGGCCCGAAGTCGTAAGAAGCGCCGAGGTTCGCGGTTTGCACCTTGCGCGTGAGCGCACTGGTGTCGATGACGCTGTTCTCACCGAGCGACACGGCCACGTCGAGCGGGCCGTTGGCATAGCCGAAACGGCCGCCGACGTAGCGGCCTGCATTGCTGTTGGTCGAGGCGACCAGCGCCGAGGTGCTGGTGTCGGTGTTCTCGTGCAGGCTGTATTGCACCTGCCCGTAGAAGCCGCCCAGGTTCGACGGCAGGAAGTAGCCGACCATGTTGCTGGCGCGAACGTAGTTCGGGTTGGCCAGGTTGGTGCTGCCGCTGACCGACGAGATCAAGCTGGTGCCCGCACCGTTGGTGCCGAACGGATCGAACACCGTGTCGTTCCAGTAGCTCGCGGTGTAGTCGCGGCCCAGCCGCACTTCGCCGAAGCGGTTGGCCAGGCTCACAGTGGAGCGCCGGTTGAAGGCGCCGAGGCCGGTCTGGCCATCGTCGTTGCTGATGGCCGACTCGAGCCAGAAGCTCGCGGAGAGACCGCCGCCCAGGTCTTCCGTGCCACGAAAGCCGAGGCGGCTGGAGTTGTAGCCGGAGTTGGCCAGACTCCATTGGCTCTGCTTCGAGGTGACGCCGGTCACCGCGTCGCGCGATGTGGCCGATTGGTAGCTGACGGCGGCATCCACCACGCCGAAAAGCGTGACGGACGATTGCGCCGATGCCAAACCGGTAACGGCCAGCGCGGCGAGCGCCGTAAGGGACTTTTTCATTCAGATTCTCCGAATCAAGAGAGGTGCTTGAGGCGCGGCCGGTCGGCGTTGCCCTGGCAACCGCTGCGATGCAACGGCGACTGAATGGTGGAATCCAAATTCGGAGGCAAATGGGAGACGAACCGAGGGCTCAGAGGCTTTACCGTTTGGCCGGG
>CAXTCC010000200.1:0-2976 GCA_964242015.1 uncultured Variovorax sp. | reverse complement strand
GCTGGTCGACACCAAGCGCATCACCCTTTACACGTACGACAGCGACAGGATCGGCAGCGGCAAGTCCGCCTGCAACGGCGTTTGCGCGACCAACTGGCCGCCCTTCATGGTCGAGGCGGGCGACAAGCCCAGCGGCAACTTCACGGTCGTCACGCGCGACGACGGCAAGGCGCAATGGGCCTTCAAGGGCATGCCGCTGTACTACTGGCCGGAAGACCAGGACCCCGGCGACACGTACGGCGACAAGTACGACAAGGTTTGGCACGTCGTCAAACCATGAAGCGCTCGACTCGTTTCTTCAATCGGCTGGCCGCGCTCGGCGCATTCGGCGCGCTCGCCGCCCTGTTCTCGTTCACCTCCGTCGCGCGTGCCGGCGACCTGGTGGTGAGCGTGCTCGACAAGGAAGGCAAGCCGGTGCAAGACGCGGTGGTGGTGCTCGTGCCTTCCACCCACGGCACGCCCAAGGCACCGGTGCCGACGCAGGTCACCATCAACCAGGTCAAGATGCGTTTCTCGCCCGCGGTGAGCCTGGTCACGGTCGGCGGCAAGGGCCACTTCGTCAACAACGATCCGTGGGACCACCACGTGCGCGCGTCGGCCGCGGGCGCCGACCAGTTCAATGCCGACGTCAACGACGGCTTCGAGCTGCGGCTCGATGGCAAGGTCGACGGCAAGGCTGCCAAGTGGGCCGATGCCACGTTCGACAAGTCGGGCGCGGTGCTGCTGGGTTGCCACCTGCACAGCTCGATGCGCGGCCACGTCTACGTGAGCGACTCGCCATGGGCCGCCATCACCAACTCAGACGGGGCGGTACTGATCGAAGGCGTACCGGAGGGTTCGGTGCAAGTGCGCGTGTGGCAGGCCGATCAGCTTGTCGACATCGCACCGCAAAAGATCACGCTGACAGCGGCGCCGGCGGAGACCAGGTTTCAGCTGAACGTCGTGCCACGGCGGCGGCGCATCTAGCGCATCCAGCGCGGCTAGGGCGTCGGGGCAGCAGGTGCACCTGACGTGCCCGGCGTTGCCATCCAGCTCGCCTGCCAGCCGCCGCCGAGGTTCTGAATCAACGCCACCGCTGCGTTCTGTCGATTGACCTGCAGTTGCACCAGCGTGCGGCGTGCGTTCAGGGCGGCGGCCTGCGCGGTGACCACGTCGGTGTAGCTCACCTGCGCCGCGCGATAGCGATTGAGCAACTGCTGCTCGGTCTTGTCGGCGGCGAGCGAAGCCTGCAGGCGCAAGCCCTCTTGCTGGCCCAGCGTGGCCGCGGCAGTCAGCTGGTCTTCGACCGACTGAAAGGCGGTCAGCACGGTCTGCCGGTAGCGCGCCACGCTGGCGTCGTAGCTGCCCTTGGCCTCGTCGATGCGCGCGCTGATCGCACCGCCGTCGAACACCACCTGCGCCACCGACAGGCCGAGCGACCACAGCGTGTTCGATGCGCTGAACAGATCGCCGACGCGACTCGCTGAACTGCCGACCGAACCGCTCAGGCCGAAGCTGGGAAAGTACGCCGTGCGCGCGATGCCGATCTGCGCGTTGGCCGAGGCGACATCGCGCTCGGCTGCGGCGATGTCGGGCCGGCGCTGCAGCAACGTCGACGGCACGCCGGTCGGCACGCCCGGCACAGTCGGCGTCCACTTGGCCGGCGGCAGGCTGAAGTCGTTGGGCGCGGAGCCGACCAGCACCGCGATCGCATGTTCGAGCGTGGCGCGGTTGCGCGTCAACGACACGCGATCGGCGCGCGTGCTGAGCAGCTGCGTCTGCGCCTGCAGCACGTCGGTCTGCGCCGAGATGCCCGCCTGGTAGCGGTTGTTGGTGATCTCGTAGGCGCGCTCGTAGCCGGCGATGGTTTCGTCGAGCAACACGATCTCCGCATCGGTCTCGCGCAATGAAAAGTAGTTGGTCGCCAGATCGCCGATGGCGGACAGACGGGCCGAGGCCAGGTCGGCCTCACTGGCCTGCGCGCCGGCTTGCGCGCTCGTCACTGCCTGGCGCAAGCGGCCCCACACGTCGGGTGCCCAGTCGACGCCCAGGCTGGCCGAGAACGCGTTGGTCGGCGTCGTGCCAGCACTGCTCGAACGCAAGGCGCCGCTGCGGCGTCCGCTGCCATCGACGCTCACTTGCGGAAACAGCGCGGCACGTTGCTCGCGCACCAGCGCCTGCGCCTGCGCGTAGTTGCCGACGGCGGCTGCGATGTTCTGGTTCGACACCTGCACGCGCGCAGCGAGTTCGTCGAGCGTGGCGTCGTTGAAGAGCTTCCACCATTCGCCACGATCGAGTGCGTCGGCCGGTGCCGCAGGCAGCCAGCCGGCGGCGGCGGGCGCCTCCTTGAAGGCGGCGGGATTCGCAGCGGTCGGTGTTTCGTAGCGCGGGCCGATCGCGCAACCGGTGAGCGACAGCACGAGCACGCACACCGCGGTCAAAGAGAACGGAAGGGACGCAGGAGAGGATGGCATCGAAGCAGTCATACGGGTTTGGGCTCGGCGTCGATGGAGTTCATGTCGCGGGCGAGTTCGCGCTCATGTGCGCTGCGGCGGCGCAGCTTGTCGAGCACCAGGTACACCACAGGCGTGGTCAGCAGCGTCAGGATCTGGCTGGCGATCAGCCCGCCGATGATCGCCACGCCCAGCGGCCGGCGCAGCTCGGCGCCTTCACCGAAACCGATGGCGAGCGGCAAGGCGCCGAGCGCCGCCGCCATGGTCGTCATCAAGATCGGGCGGAAGCGCAGCAGGCACGCCTCACGCACCGCTTCGAGCGGCGACAGTCCGCGCGAGCGCTCGGCCTCCAGCGCGAAGTCGATGATGAGGATGGCGTTCTTCTTCACGATGCCGATCAGCAGGAAGACGCCGATCAACGCGATGATCGAGAACTCCATCTTGAACAGCAGCAGCGCCAGCACCGCACCGACGCCCGCCGACGGCAAGGTCGACAGCACCGTGATCGGGTGCACCAGGCTTTCGTACAGGATGCCGAGCACGA
>CAXTCC010000199.1:0-7513 GCA_964242015.1 uncultured Variovorax sp. | reverse complement strand
GTGCTGGGAGGCCACGGCTTCACGATCCTGCCGCCCATCGCCGTGGCCGACGACCTGCAGGCGCAGCAGCTGTCCGGTGCGCCGCTGGTCGACCCGCCTGTCGCACGCACCATCGTCCTGGCGCTGCCGGCCCACCGGCCGTCGGGGCGCCATGTGCGGTGCGCTGTCGATCTTCTGGTCGGCGAAGCGAAGAAGGCGGTGGTGTCCGGCGCCTGGCCCGAAGCGCGATGGTTGGGCGCGTGATCGAGCCGGTGCTTCAGTTTCGGAACTTGCGAACCAGGTCTTCGACGCGCGGCCCTCCGGCCTCGGCCGCGCTGGACACCTTGATGATGCTCAACGTGCGCTCGGCGCCGGCTTTGAGCGTGGCCTGGTGCACGGCTTGCAACAGCGGCCAGATCTTTTCGGGCGGGCCTTCGACGACCGTGCCCAAGCCGTGAACTTCGTAGCGCAGGCCGGATGCCTGGATGACGGCGATGGCGGCGTCGACATACTTGTAGCGATCCTCCGCCGTGCCGGCCGGCCTTGGAATAACCTGGATCTCGGCCATCACGTGTCCGCTCGGAGTCGGGTTCGGAGTCGGAGTCGGGTTCGCGGTGCCAGGCGAGGCCTGCTGTGCCCAGGCCGCTCCGCAGGCAATCAGCGATAGCGATAGCGAGACCAGCGAAAGTCGCAAGCGACGCGAAGGTGAGAACGATGGATGTGCCATATGCAATTCATGCAGACGGCAGGTCGGCGAGCGTTCGAGGCCACTTTGCCAGCGCGAGAAGAGGAATCCGGCAGGCCTCGGAACGTGCTTCCCTGCGCGAGGATTACCTCAATCAGGTTCAAAGGGACTCTCTCAGTCGGCGTGCCTTGCGGCCCTGCCAACACCCCCAGCGGGTGACAGCGTCGACCGCTCGAAAGCGGCCGGCGTGACGGGAACAATTCTAAAGCGAACAGCAGCCGGCCTCGGACTGAAGCGTGCTTCAGCCGCCTGCTGCGATCAGGCCAGCGCCTTGCCGAATGTCGCCAGCAGGCGCGTCCAGGCGCGCTCGGATTGGGCGGCATCGTAGACCTGCGTATCGGGCGGGCACCAGCCGTGAGCCGCCGGGTACACCTCGACTTCAGCCGTCAGCTTCGCGCTGTCGAATGCGGCGCGCAAGGCGGCCTTGGCTTCGGGGTCTTTGGCATCGTCGTTTTGAGCCACTGCAATCAGGTATTGGGCCTTCGTCTGGGCAACCAGGCGGTGCGGACTGTCGGGCGCTTCCGTCACCATGGCAGCGCCGTGAAAGGTTCCGACAGCGCCGACGCGGCCGGGCGCCACGCTGGCCGTGCGCACCGCGATCGGGCCGCCCATGCAGTACCCGGTGGTCCCCAATTTACGGACCTTGTCCACCTCGGCCTGGGCATCGAGCCACGTCACGAAAGCCTTCCCGTCGCTCAGATGCATGGCCGGCGTCAGGGCCTGCATCAGCGGCATCACTGCTGCGATCGGCGTCTGGCCGCCTTGCGCCGCGGTCGGCGCTTTCTTCTGCCGATAGAAGGGGTTCACCACCAGCACGCTGTAGCCCGATTCGGCCAGCCGCCGACCCATCTGCCTGAAGGCCGGGCGCAGACCGAAGATGTCCGGCCACACCAGCACGCCGGGCGCAGGGCCGGAGGTCGGTGCGACGAAATAAGCGTCGCATGTTCCGTCTGCGGTGGCAATGGTCACTTCGCGCTCGGCCACTGCCGCGGCGTTGGCCACAGCGGGCAGCGCGGTCAGCAGGCCGGCAGATGCAGCCCACGTAGCGAAGTCGCGGCGGTTGTACTTCTTGAGCTCTTCCTGGTCGTTCAGATCACACACGGTTGGTTCACTTTATTTGAGTCACATGGAGCCTGGGCTTTTGCCATGAATCGGGAAAGGCGGCAAGCGAAGGGGTGTTCACAGGAGCGCGTTTTCTGCTCGTCACAAGTCGCGCCGCGATCTTGACCGGTTTGCCGCGGCCCCCTTGCCTGACCTCGAGCCACCTGTCATACTGAACCAAATGGCTCAGTATATTCAAGCGCGTTTCGACGCCTCTTTCGCTGCGCTGTCGGACCCGGTGAGACGCGGCGTGCTGGAGCAGTTGATGCGCGCCGACGCGTCCGTCACCGCCCTTGCCGAGCGCTTTCACATGACCCTGACCGGCATGAGCAAGCACATCGGCGTACTGGAGCGAGCGGAGCTGGTCACCAGTGAAAAGGTGGGACGCGTGCGGACCTGCAAGCTCGGCTCGCGCCGGCTCGAGGAAGAGGCGGCCTGGATCGAGAACTACCGCCAGCTGTGGGCCGCGCGCTTCGACGCACTGGACACGGTCATCGAGGAACTTCAACAAAAGGAGAAACGCAATGGTCGCAAGAGATGAGAGTGAGCCCACCCCCGCTACGAACCGAACGACGTCGGAGCGCAAGTCCGAGCGCGAACTGGTCATCACGCGCACCTTCGACGCGCCGGCACGGCTGGTGTTCGAGGCGTGGACCAAGCCCGAGCTGTTCAAGCAGTGGTGGGTGCCCAAGTCGAGCGGCGCGACCCTGCTTTCCTGCGAACAGGATGTCCGTGTGGGCGGCAGCTACCGGCTGGAATTCGCTCATCCCAAGGCCGCGACGCCCATGGCTTTCTACGGCAGGTACCTCGAAGTGGTTCCGAACGCCCGCCTCGTCTGGACCAACGATGAAAGCGAAGACGGCGCCGTCACGACGGTGACCTTCGAGGAGAAAGACGGAAAGACATTGCTCGTGATGAGCGAGCTCTATCCGTCGAAGCAGGCGCTCGACACGGCTATCGAGGGAATGGACGAGGCGATGCCGGAGACGTTCGGGCAGCTGGACGAATTCCTCAGGAACGTCTAGAGCGTCATCGCTGGCGGGAATTAGGTCCTCTGCTTTCGTCCCGATCCAATGTTCATGGTCGGCATCGAGCTGCAAATAACTGTGACACGCCGGTGAGCCACTGCTTCATCCACTACACTGCCCCAGGTCAGGAGAGCGCCCCGCACGACGGGGCCGCCGAAGGCGCAGGAACCCTCCAAACGCTCAGGCAAAAGGACTGACACAACGCCCGCGAAATCGGGCGTTTCCTTGCTGGAGAGAGACCGGTCGTCGTCGTCCTTGTCGACATGCACCGGTCCACCGAAGGAGCAAACCCCGATCGGGGGGTGAATCTCTCAGGTAGAGCGGACAGCAGGGGTGGCCCATGGCTTGCGTCATGGCATTCGACCGCCCCTTTTTTTTGCTGGAAACCGCCATGGCCGACGCGCTGCAGAAGACCCCGCTCCACGACCTGCACGTCGAACTCGGCGCCCGCATGGTGCCGTTCGCCGGCTACGCGATGCCGGTGCAATACCCGGCCGGCCTGATCGCCGAACACAAACACACGCGCAGTGCCGCGGGCCTCTTCGACATTTCGCACATGGGCCAGCTGCGGCTGGTCGGGCCCGACGCCGCAGCCGCGTTCGAAACACTGATGCCGGTCGACGTGATCGGCCTCGCGCCGGGCAAGCAACGCTATGGCCTGCTGCTGAACGACGAGGGCGGCATCCTCGACGACCTGATGTTCTTCAACGAAGGACACGACTCGATCTTCGTCATCGTGAACGGCGCCTGCAAGGTGGCCGACCTCGCGCACATTCAGCAGAAGATCGGCAACCGATGCGAGGTCCAGCCGTTGCCCGATCACGCCTTGCTGGCACTTCAGGGACCCCAAGCCGCAGCCACGATGGCACGGCTTTGCCCCGGCATCGAGCGCTTCGTGTTCATGACCGGTGGTGCGGTGTTGATCAATCATGGTGGCGGCCCGAAGATCCCGGTCTTCGTCACCCGCAGCGGCTACACCGGCGAAGACGGGTTCGAGATTTCGGTGGCGGCACGCGATGCCGAGGCGCTGGCCCGGCTGCTGCTAGCGCAGCCCGAGGTCCAACCCATCGGCCTGGGCGCGCGCAACTCGCTGCGGCTCGAAGCCGGGCTGTGTCTGTATGGCAGCGACATCGACACCACGACCACGCCGGTCGAAGCCTCGCTCAACTGGGCGATCCAGAAAGTGCGTCGCACCGGTGGTGCGCGTGCAGGCGGCTTCCCCGGCGCGGACAAAGTCCTGGCGCAACTCGCCGTGTTCGGCGGCGCGGCCGGCCACACCGACCACGCGACGCTGAAGCGAAAGCGCGTCGGCCTGGTCGCGCTGGAGCGAATTCCGGTGCGCGACGGCACATTGCTCGAATCGTTCGAAGGCGGACTCGCCATTGGCCAAGTGACCAGCGGCCTGCCCGGCCCGACCGCCGAACGGCCGATCGCAATGGCCTATGTCGCCCTCGCCTATGCCGAGCCCGGCACCCGCATCCAGGCGATCGTGCGTGGCAAGCCGGTGCCGATGGAAGTGACCACGCTGCCGTTCGTGCCGACCCGCTATTTCAGAGGTTGATTTTTATCAAGGAGCTTTCCACATGACAGTCAAATACACAAAAGACCACGAGTGGGTCGAGGCCGCCGACATGGACGCGCCCGTTACCGTCGGCATCACCGTCCATGCGCAGGACGCACTGGGCGATGTCGTCTTCGTCGACCTGCCCGAAGTCGGCAAGACCTTTGCCCAAGGCGAAGTCGCCGGCGTGGTCGAGTCGGTCAAGGCCGCGGCCGATGTGTTCATGCCGGTGTCGGGCGAAGTCGTCGAAGTGAACGAAGCCCTGCGTGCCGACCCGTCTCTGGCCAACAGCGATCCGCTCGGTGCCGGCTGGTTCTTCAAGGTGAAGCTCGCCGATGCGCTGCAACTCGACGCGCTGATGGACGCACCCACCTACGACAAGTTTTCCAGCGAAGCCTGATCACCCGCCATGCCGATGTCCGCCCTGCCCTCCGTGCCTTCGATGCCCGCATTGCCTCCGCTTCCATCGCTTCATGAACTCGAGAACGCGGGCGAATTCATCGCGCGCCACATCGGCATCGAAGCCGCGGACGAGGCGCGCATGCTGCCCGTCATCGGCTCCGCGACGCGCAAGGAATTGATCGACGGCATCGTGCCGCCATCGATCCGCCGCACCAAGCCGATGGACCTGCCACCTCCCATCAGCGAGGCCGGCGCGCTGGCCGAACTGAAGGCGATCGCGAGCAAGAACAAGGTCGCGCGCAACTTCATCGGACAGGGCTACTACGGCACGCACACGCCCGGCGTGATCCTGCGCAACATCCTCGAGAACCCCGCCTGGTACACCGCCTACACGCCGTACCAGGCAGAGATTTCGCAGGGCCGCATGGAGGCGCTTCTCAACTTCCAGACGATGGTGTGCGACCTCACCGGCATGGCGATCGCCAACGCATCGATGCTCGACGAAGCGACCGCTGCGGCCGAGGCGATGACGCTGGCCAAGCGCAGCGTCAAGAGCAAGAGCAACGTCTTCCTCGTGGCGGGCGACTGCCATCCGCAGACCATCGAAGTGCTGCGCACGCGCGCCGCGCCGCTCGGCATCGAGATCAAGGTCAGCACCGCGTCCGACACGCTGCCGCACCTGATGGCCAGCGGTGATTTCTTCGGCGCGCTGGCGCAGTACCCCGGCACGACCGGGCAGGTGCACGACCTGCGCCCACTGGCCGGCCATGCGCATGCCACGGGCGCGGCATTTTGCGTCGCGGCCGATCTGCTGGCGCTCACGCTGCTGGCGCCTCCCGGCGAGTGGGACGCCGACATCGTCTGCGGTACCACGCAACGCTTCGGCATGCCGATGTGCAACGGCGGTCCGCATGCTGCTTACCTCGCGTGTCGCGATTCGTTCAAGCGCTCGCTGCCGGGCCGGCTGGTCGGCGTCAGCGTCGATGCGCACGGCGCCCCGGCCTATCGGCTCGCACTGCAAACGCGCGAGCAGCACATCCGCCGCGAGAAGGCGACGTCGAACATCTGCACGGCGCAGGTGCTGCCGGCGGTCATCGCCAGCATGTACGCGGTCTATCACGGGCCTGCCGGCCTCACGCGCATCGCGCAACGCGTCGCCGCGCTCACGGCGGTGCTGGCGCAAGGGCTGGAGCAGATGGGCCGCGAGCTGGTCAACACCACCGCCTTCGATTCGCTGACGGTGAAGAGCGGCGACGACACCGCGCACATCCTGGAGCGCGCGCATGCGGCCAACGTCAACCTGCGGCATCGGCTGCAACAGCACCTCGGGATCTCGCTCGACGAGACCACGACGCGTGCCGACATCGAAACGCTGTGGGCGCTGTTCGTGCCGACCGGCACGCCGATGCCGCGCTTCGCTGCCTTGGCCGAAAAAGTCACGCCGCGCATCCCCGACGCACTGCGCCGCACCAGCGCGTTCATGACGCATCCGGTGTTCAACACGCACAAGAGCGAGACGGCGATGCTGCGCTACATCCGCAGCCTGTCGGACAAGGATCTGGCGCTCGACCGCACCATGATCCCGCTCGGCAGTTGCACCATGAAGCTCAACGCCACGAGCGAGATGATCCCGATCACCTGGCCCGAGTTCGCCAACATCCATCCCTTCGCGCCGGCCGATCAGCTCAAGGGCTATGCCGAGCTCGACCAGCAACTGCGCGACTGGCTGTGCGAAGCGACCGGTTACGCGGGCATCAGCCTGCAACCCAATGCAGGCTCGCAAGGCGAATACGCCGGCCTGCTGGCGATCAAGGCGTTCCACGCATCGCGCGGCGAAGAGCGGCGCAACATCTGCCTGATTCCATCATCGGCGCACGGCACCAACCCGGCCAGCGCTCAGATGGCGGGCATGCAGGTGATCGTCACGGCCTGTGACGCGCAAGGCAACGTCGACCTCGACGACCTGAAGCGCGCCTGCGAGAAGCACAGCGACGAGTTGGCCGCGGTGATGATCACCTACCCGAGCACGCATGGCGTGTTCGAGGCTGGCGTGAAAGAGCTGTGCGCGCTGGTGCATGCGCACGGCGGCCGCGTCTATGTCGACGGCGCCAACATGAACGCACTGGTCGGCGTGGCGGCGCCGGGCGAGTTCGGCGGTGACGTGAGCCACCTCAACTTGCACAAGACCTTTTGTATTCCGCACGGCGGCGGCGGACCTGGCGTCGGGCCGGTGTGCGTGGTCGAAGACCTGGTGCCGTTCTTGCCGGGCCATGCAACGGCGGGTGTCGCTTCGCACGGTGTCGGTGCCGTGTCCGCCGCACCGCTGGGCAACGCCGCCGTGCTGCCGATCAGCTGGATGTACTGCCGCATGATGGGCGCCGAAGGCCTGCAGGCCGCGACCGAGACGGCCATCCTGTCGGCCAACTACATCAGCGCACGCCTGAAGGACCACTACCCGACGCTCTACGCCAGCCAGAACGCCGAAGGCCGCGGCCATGTCGCGCACGAGTGCATCCTGGATTTGCGTCCGCTGAAGGAAACGAGCGGCGTCACCGCCGAAGACGTCGCCAAGCGACTCATCGACTACGGCTTTCATGCGCCGACGTTGAGCTTTCCGGTGCCCGGCACCTTGATGGTCGAGCCGACAGAGAGCGAGCCACTGGCCGAGCTCGATCGCTTCGTCGACGCGATGATCGC
>CAXTCC010000198.1:0-7568 GCA_964242015.1 uncultured Variovorax sp. | reverse complement strand
GTGATCGGCGCCACGCCCATCGGCAACCTGATGCTGGCGACAGGCCACGGCACGCTGGGCTGGACCATGGCGGCGGGCACGGGCCGCGTGATGGCCGACTTGATCGACGAGCGCAAGCCGGAGATCGATATGGAAGGGCTGACGGTCGCGCGCTACGCGTGACGTGAGGTGACCACCGGCCGTGTCCGCTGTGTCGAGGGACCGCCCTCGTGAGGCGGCAGGTCTTACCATGAGCGTCCATGACGCGTCGCATCGACTCCTACAACGTCCGGCTGTTTGTCTCTGCAGCCCGTGCCGGGTCGATCGTGCGCGCGGCTGAAATCGAGAACATCGCACCATCCGCACTGAGCCGGCGGCTCGCCGATCTCGAACATGCTTTCGAGACACCTTTGCTCGTCCGCTCGCCGCGCGGCATCGCGCTGACCGACGCGGGCAGGCTGGTGCTGGCCCGTGGCGAGCGCATCGACGAGGAGTTGCAGGCGCTGCGCCGCGAGGTGCAGATCGAAGGTGCCGAAGTGCGCGGTACGGTGCGCCTCTACGCCAACATGTCGGCAGTCATCGGTTTTTTGCCCGAGCGGCTCAAGCGCTTCATGGCGGCGCATCCGGCGGTCACCGTGTCGCTGCATGAGGAAGACACGCGCGATGTGCTGCGGGCGTGCCTGGACGATCGCGCAGACGTGGGCGTGGGAGTCGGCATGGTCGACAACCCATCCTTGCCGCCCGGCCTCGATGCCTGGCACTTCGCGACCGATCCATTGCAGGTCGTGGTGCCGGTCGACCATGCGCTGGCCAGTCAGGAGAAGATTTCGTTCGCTCTTGCACTGGCGCATCCGTTGATCGGCGTGCACGCCGGCGGCGCACTGGACCGGTCGCTCGTGGAGCGGGCGACCGCGCTGCAGAAAGCATTTGCGCCCACCATGTCCGTCAGCAGTTTCGACGCCGTGTGCCGCATGGTCGAAGCCGGCCTCGGCATCGCCATCGTTCCGCAGAGCGCCGCTGCGGCCTATGCGGGCTCCACGCGCTTCGTCAGACGCCCTCTCGACGAGCTCTGGGCGGAGCGAGCGCTGAACGTCTACGCCCTCAGAAAGACGCCGCAACCGCGCGCGGTGACCGCGCTGATCGACTGCCTTCGAGGGTAATCACGGATCACGCGTTCGGCGTGACCCCCTGTGCCGATCGAGCGCTTTGCAGCCGCCGCCCGGCGCGCAAAGATCGTGCATGCCAGCTTCCACGCCAGCCATCGATCCCGTCCAGCCAATCCGGTTTCGGCCGCTCGTTCTGTTCCTGAGCCGCTCGTTCGACGTGGTGTCGCGTTGCCTTCAAGGCGACAAGCTTTCGCTCGCCGACGCCGCACCGCTGCGCGACGACGTCTCGACCGACGAGATCACCCCGATCGCGATCCTCACGCACTACGACGACAAGCTCGGACGTTATCCGTACACCGGATTCAAGGCGGGCGAGGGCATGCCTATCGGTGTCGATGCCGTTCGCCACTCGGGCATCGAGGTCGTCGTCGCGGGCAAACGCTATGGCAAGGGTTCTTCGCGCGAGCACAGCCCGGCCGCGGAGAAGCTGGCAGGCGTGCGGCTGGTCATCGCCGAAAGCTTCGAGCGCATCTACCGGCAGAACGCCGACAACATCGGGCTCTTCACTTCGACCGATTTCAGCTTGCTCGACCGCATCGCCGCTGGCGAGGCGATTCCAGTGGACGACCTGGTCGCTGGCCGCGATGCGCTGGCCGCCGCCATCCTGAAAAGCGGTGGATTGCTTGCGTTCGGCCAGCGCTTCATGCGCCGCATCACCGACGGCGCCGACATGGACGAGGCCCGCCCGCGAACGCTGTTCGAAAAGATCGTCTCGCGTCACGCACTCTCCACCGAAATCACGACCGCACATCCAGCCGCCGGCGATGGCGCCTTCGTGCGCGCCGACCTGCGCTTCATCCACGAGTACTACACGGGCATGGCGGCGCACATGCTGCACGCGACTTTCGGGCGCCCCCTGGTGCTTCACGAGCCGGGGTCGATCGTTGTCTTCGAAGACCACACCTCCTATGTCGAAGAAAGCCCGGCGCATGTGCGCGGCGGGCTGGTGCCCAACGTGCACCGCATGGTCGAGGCGCAGCGCGAGTTCGCCGCGACCTACGGCTTGCGCTCGCATCGCACGTTGACCGAGGAAGAAGCGGCGCACGACGATGGCACCAACGTCGCCGGCATCTCGCACGCAATGGTGGCCGAGCACTACGCGTTGCCGGGACAGCTCGTGGTCGGCACCGATTCGCACACGCCCCACAGCGGCGCGCTGGGCTGCGTGGCCTTCGGCGTCGGCACCACCGACATGGCCAATGCATTCGTCACCGGCGCGGTGCGACTGACGGTGCCGCAGTCGATCCGGATCATGCTGAACGGCAAGGTGGCGCCGGGCGTGACCGCCAAGGACATCGTGCTGCACCTGTTGGCGCAGCCCTTCGTTCGCGCGGGTGGCGGCGTCGGCAAGGTCTTCGAGTTCACCGGCGAGGCGGTCGCGCATTTGTCGACCGACGAGCGCGCCACGCTCACCAACATGACGGCCGAGCTGGGGGGCTTCACCGGCATCGTGGCACCCGATGCCGAGACCGTGCGTTTCCTGCGCGAGCGACGCGGCATCGACTTCACCGTCGAGTCGTGGATGCGCAGCGACCCCGACGCGACGTACGCCGAAACAATCGCCGTCGATTGCGCCGAGGTGCCGCCGATGGTCGCTGCGCCGGGTGATCCGGGTCGCGGTTTGCCGCTGGCCGACGTGAAGGAACCGGTGGTGATCGACATCGCCTACGGCGGATCGTGCACAGCCGGCAAGCGCGAGGATTTCGATCATTACCACGGCGTGTTGAAGTGGGCGGCCGACCGCGGCCTGCGCGTGGCTCCAGGCGTCGATCTGTACCTTCAGTTCGGCACGACGGCCGTGCGCGACCACTGCATCGACGCCGGTTACATGGACGCCTTCGAGCGCGTCGGCGCCCGCATGTTGCAACCGTCGTGCGGCGCCTGTGGCAATTGCGGACCGGGCGGCTCGATCTCGTCGTCACAGATCACCGTGAGCGCCATCAACCGAAATTTTCCCGGCCGCGGCGGCCCTGGCCAGGTCTGGCTCGCGAGCCCGCCCACCGTCGCGGCCAGTGCCATTGCCGGCCGGTTGATCTCTTTCGAAGCACTTCAGCTTCTGCATGCATAGACCCAAACCTATCGGAGACACACGACATGAAATCGATCACTTCCAAACGGGCAGTTGCATGGTTGCTGGGAGCCGCATCCGTCGCCTTTTCGTTTACTGCCGCGGCGCAACCGTCACCTTCCGACAAGCCCATCCGCATGGTCGTGCCGCTGGCAGCCGGGTCGACCGTCGATGCGGTAGCCCGCTCGCTCGCGCCGGGCTTCGGCCGCGCCACCGGCCATCCGATCGTGGTCGAGAACCTGGTCGGCGCCGGCGGCATTCCGGGTACCGCGCAAATCGTCAAGGCACCCAAGGACGGCTTGACCCTGGGCATGGTTTCGTCGAACCACGTCATCAACCCCGGCATCTACAAGACGGTGCCGTACGACAGTCTGAAAGACATCACGCCCATCGCCGTGCTGGCCACGGTGCCGCTGGTGCTGGTGGTGAATGCGGCGCTGCCGGTCAAGACGGTGAAGGAGTTGCTCGACTACGCCAAGGCACATCCCGGCACGCTCAACTACGGCTCGGCCGGCAACGGCAGCACCCTGCATCTCGCCGGCGAACTCATGGTCAGCGAGACGGCCATCGACATGAAGCATGTGCCCTACCGCGGCACGGGCCCACTCATCACCGACCTGATCGGCGGCCAGGTGCAGCTGGCTTTCGTCTCGGTGTCGCAGGTGGCGCCGCAGGTCAAGGCAGGCTCCCTGCGCGCCTTGGCGGTGTCGACGACCACGCGCTCCGTTGCTCTCCCCGATGTGCCGACGATGGCCGAGGCGGGCGTGCCAAAGTACAGCTTCGATGCCTGGATCGCGCTCGTCGGCCCGGCCGGATTGCCCAAGAGCGTGATCGATGCGGACTACGCCGCCATGCGCACCGCGCTCGCATCGCCGGAAGCGCAGAACGCGATCGCCGGGCAAGGACTGATGCTGTTGAACATTGGCCCGGACACGGCACCGGGCTTCTTCCAGACCGAACTGATCAAGCACCAGAAATTGGTGAAGCAGTCCGGCGCCAAGCTGGACTGATGGCACCCGAGTCGCCTGATCATGGCCCCCTTCAAGACCGCTGATCTGTGCGATCTGCATGGTGATGCCGTGCAGGTCTGCCACGCGCCGCTGCTCAGCTTCGGCAGCCGGCCCTGGCTGACGGGCCGCATTGCTACGGTCGAAACCTTCGAGGACGCGGCGCCCATTCGACACGCGCTGGCGCAACCGGGCGCTGGTCGGGTGCTGGTGGTCGATGGCGGGGGCTCGCGTCGGGCTGCGCTGCTGGGCGACAGGATGGCCCTTCTGGCGATCGAACACGGTTGGGCAGGTATCGTGATCCACGGCGCCGTGCGCGACGTGGAGGCGCTCGGCCGCATGGACATTGCTGTCTTCGCGTTGAACGCAGTGCCGGCCCGCGGCGGCAGAACGGGCGGGGGAACGGCCGATGGAGAGGTCCGCTTCGGGGATGCCACCTTCCATCCCGGAGATTTCATCTATGGCGATCGCGATGGGCTGGTGTGTACCAGCCGCGACCTTGCCGCTACCGGGATCTAGCGCGCGTTCACGATCCCCAGCACTGCCCCGTTGTCGTCCGCGTTGCAGACCAGCTGCCGCCGACCGTCCGTGCTCGCGATGCGGATTTCATACAGGCCATCGCGTGGTGACGACGCACTGGTGATGGCCAGGTTGTCGCGCGGCACGCCGTATTGGCGTGCGGCAGCGGCGATGCAGTCCGTGCGTGCCTTGTCCGGCGCGCCGCCTATCCTGAGGGCCGTCGTGGAGCAGGCGCCCAGCAAGGCTGCTGCCAGCAATGCACCGCCCAGAGTCGCTGTCGTCTTGATTCGAGGTTTCATTCGCTTCTTTCTCTGATTTCAGCTCGAGTTGCCAGGCGCCGATTGCAATGGCGCCACTGCGGCCCCTTCGATGCGGTGCCGCTTCAGCGCATCGGCCACGAAGCCGGTGCTTTTCATTTCTTCGACGAAGGCCGCGAGCACGGTTTGCGCTTCAGCACCACGGCCCTCCGGCAAGCCCATCGCCTGCTGAATCACCATGAAGCGTCCTGGCATCATGCGCACGCCGGGTGCGCGTTGAGCCTCGCCTTCGAGCAGTTGGCGGATGCCCGCTGCGACTTCTACATCCCCGTCGCGCAGCGCCTTCAGCACGGCCGGCGCGCCGGCCATGCGAACGATTTCAGCCTGCTTGATCTCGCGTGTGAGAAACAGGTCGTAGGCGCTGCCCGCGCCCACCGCGATGCGCTGCCCGGGGCGATCGACTTCGGCGTTGTCGGCGAGCGGCGATGCGTCCGCCACCAGGTAGCTGCCTTCGATGAGCACATAGGGCGCGGTGAAGCGAAGGCCATCGCTGCGTGCCGGATCGATCGCGAAGAAGCCGATGTCGGCCTTCTCGTTCCTGACGGCGTCGACCGAAGCGGCGGCCTTCTCGAACACCACCAGTTCGATGCCGACGCCGAGCCGCCGCGCGAACTCGCGGGCCAGGTCGATCGACACGCCGACCGGTGCGCCGCTCGCGTCCTTGTTGGCAAGGATCGGGTTGCCGAGATTGATCGATGCGCGCAGCGCGCCATGGGGTGCAAAGGCAGCGACGACGGCAGGAGAAATCGTTTGGGTCATGGCGGCGTTCAGGGCAGGGCGGCTGTTATGCGAGCCCTCAGTTTACGGTCGCGACACCGCCACTGCGTAGCGCTCAATCCCGCCGGTAAGTCAGCATGCGCCCCTTGTACGCAGCCGCCACCGACGTCGCCACGCGGTCGAGCTTTTCTTCATGCATCGAGAAGCCTTCGCTGGCCATCTGACGATTGAAGGCGGGGCGATTGCCGCGGTTGGGGTCGACGATCCACACCTCCGCGCCGACGGCGGCATGACGACCGATGAAGCCCGCCAAGTGCGCATCGTCGTCACGCTCGTAGAGCAGGTCGCTGCCGATGATGAGATCGAAAAACCCGTGCACCAGCTTGCGCGCGGAATGCGGCGGCTCGATGCGCCAGTCGCCATGCCGGTACTTCATCGGCGGCAGGCTGTTGAGGCGCAGGTTTTCAAGGAGGAACGCTGCGGCGAGCGGATGGCAATCGCTGGCGGTCATGTCGTTGCCGCGCCGATGGCCGACCAGGCTCGCCAGCGCCAGGCCGCAGCCGATCTCCAGAATGCGCCCGCCGCCGAGCACCGGCCGCAGGGCCATCCGTGCCGCGAGTTGCGCGCCGGAAGGCCAGAGCAATCCGAAGAGCGGCCAGGTCGCAGACGAGATGCCGAGATCGTGTGCCTCGCCTTGCGGATCGGAAAACTGCTGGCGATCGAGCAGCGAGCGAATGACCAGATCGTCGACGCCTGCGACGGCAATGTGCTCCAGCTTGACGTGGTAACCGGGCATGAGTGCAGCGGCCGCGTTGCGTCGGCCCCAAAGCGCGGAGTATGCGCGCCGGGCTGCTGGCCCTGGTTCGCGTCAGGCCGGCACGGACCGCCGGATCACATCGCGCGCCATGGCATGCGCCAGTTCGCGTTCACCGAGGAACACCGTCGCCGCGGCTTCGCTGGTGAGCAAGCGCGCCTCGACCTCGTTGTGGCTGCGGATCACGACATCGATTTCCGGGTTCAACGCGCGCGCCGTGGCGATGATCTGCCGCACGTCGATGGCATCGGGCGTGGCGATCACCAGCACGCGGGCGCGCGCGATGTGCGCCTGGATCAACACCGCGGGTTCCGCGGCATCGCCCCACACCGCGGCGATGCCCTGCGAGCGCATCGCCTCGACCAGCTCGCGGTTCTGGTCGGCCACCACCACGGGAAGCGCATGCGCGCGCAGCTCGGCGGCGATCTGCCGGCCGACGCGCCCGTAACCCACCAGCACGACTTGCCGCGAGAGATGGTCGGCAGCGGTGTCGGCAGGCAGCTCGGCGAGCGGATCGTCGCGCGCCGCGAGCCGGCGCGCCCACGACGAGTGCCGGTGCAGCCAGCGCTCCATCGGCGCGATCGCGCTGAACCACAGCGGATTGGTCGCGATGGAGATCAGCGCGCCGGCCAGCACCAGGCTCGTTCCCTCGGGCGGCAACAGCCCGAGAGATGCGCCCAGGCCGACCAGGATGAAAGAGAACTCGCCGATCTGCGCCAGACTGGCGCTCACCGTCAGCGCCGTGCGAAGCGGGTAGCGAAACGCCAGCACCAGTGCGCACGCCGCCAGCGATTTGCCGACGACGATCACGAGCACCACGGCCAGCACCTGCAACGGCCGCTCGACCAGCACCCAAGGGTCGAACAGCATGCCGACCGACACGAAGAAAAGCACCGCGAAAGCATCGCGAAACGGCAGCGACTCCTGCGCCGCGCGATGGCTGAACTCCGACTCGCGCATCACCATGCCGGCAAAGAAAGC
>CAXTCC010000197.1:0-7669 GCA_964242015.1 uncultured Variovorax sp. | reverse complement strand
ACCTCCGACTGGATGGAGATCGAGAAGCAGCGCGGTATTTCTGTCGCGTCGTCGGTCATGCAGATGCTGTACCGCGACCACGTCATCAACCTGCTCGACACGCCCGGCCACAAGGACTTTTCCGAAGACACCTACCGCGTGCTGACCGCGGTCGACTCGGCCTTGATGGTGATCGATGCAGCCAACGGCGTCGAAGCGCAGACGCGCCGGCTGATCGAGGTCTGCCGCCAGCGCGACACGCCCATCATCACCTTCGTCAACAAGATGGACCGCGAAGTGCGCGAGCCGCTGGACATCATGGACGAGATCGAACGCGAGCTCGGCATGCCCTGCGTGCCGATGACCTGGCCGGTGGGCCAGGGCAAATCGTTCGGCGGCATCATGAACCTGCGCACGCAGACCATGACCGTGTTCGACTCCGGCAAGGAGCGGCTGCCGCAGGAGTTCGAAACGATCCAGCTGGACAACCGCACCGAACTGCTCAAGCGCTTCGGCAGCGAGTTCGAATCGGCCGAGCAGAGCATGGAGTTGGCGGCGGGCGCCTCGCCGGCCTGGGACCGCGACGCCTTTCTCGCTGGCAGGCAGACGCCGGTGTTCTTCGGCTCCGGCGTCAACAACTTCGGCGTGATGGAAGTGCTCGACGCGCTGGTCGACCTGGCGCCGTCGCCGCAGTCGCGCACCAGCACCACCCTGGTCAACCGACAGCCGGTGGTCAAGGAGGTGCAGCCCGAAGACAAGGACTTCGCCGGCGTCGTCTTCAAGGTGCAGGCCAACATGGACCCGTCGCATCGCGACCGCATCGCCTTCGTGCGCATGGCATCGGGCAAGTACACGCCGGGCATGAAGCTCAAGGTGCAGCGTACGGCGAAGGAGCTGCGGCCGACCAGCGTCGTCACCTTCATGAGCCAGCGCCGCGAGGCGGTCGAAGAAGCGTATGCCGGCGACATCGTCGGCTTCACCACGCACGGTGGCGTGCAGCTCGGCGACACCATCACCGATGGTGCCAACCTGATGTTCACCGGCCTGCCCTTCTTCGCACCCGAGCTGTTCATGACGGTGATCCTGAAGAACCCGCTGCGCACCAAGCAGCTTCAACAGGGCCTGGCGCAGCTCGGTGAAGAAGGCGCCATCCAAGTGTTCCGCCCCGAAGTCGGCGGGCCGATGTTGCTCGGCGCGGTCGGGCAACTGCAGTTCGAGGTGGTACAGCATCGCTTGAAAGGCGAGTACGACGTCGACGTGCGCCTCGAGGGTTGCCAGTACACGGGCGCGCGGTGGATCACTGCCGACACGCCTGCGGAACTGCGCGAGTTCGTCAACGCGTACCCGGCGCGCATGGCGCTCGATGCGGCCAATACGCTCGCGTACCTGTGCACCTCGCCCTACGACGTGCGGCTGGCGCAGGAGCGCTTTCCGAAGATCCACTTCCATCCGCTGCGCGAACACGCGGGGCTGGCGCTGCAGAGCGCAGGCTGAGTCGGTCGCAAGCGCGATGACGATGCTGCCGCTCGATCAGTGGCCCGACGAAGCACGGCGCGGCCTCGTCGGTGTCTTCACCGACATCGACGACACGCTGACCACCGAAGGCGCGATCACCGCCGATGCGCTGCAGGCATTGCACGACTTGAAGGCGAGCGGCTTGCGCGTGGTCGCCATCACCGGTCGCCCGGTCGGATGGAGCGAGCCGTTCGCCGTCGCGTGGCCGGTCGATGCGATCGTTGCCGAGAACGGTGCGGTCGCCTTGCTGCCGTCGGCCGACGGCACGCTCGACAAGCGCTACCAACAAGACGCCGAGACGCGTGCCGCCAACTTCGCCCGCATGCAGCAGGTGCTGGCGCGCATCGAGCGCGAGATCGCAGGCGCCCGCCGCGCCACCGATTCGTCGGGGCGCGAATGCGACATCGCGATCGACCACAGTGAGTTCACGCAACTGAACGGCGCGCAGATCGATGCGGTCGTCGCGCTGATGCGCAGCGAAGGCATGCACGCCAGCGTGAGCAGCATCCATATCAACGGTTGGTGCGGCGAGCACAACAAGCTCGAAGGCGCACGCTGGATCGCACGCGAGCTATGGCAGCGCGACCTCGATGCAGAAATGCACCGATGGGCGTACGTCGGCGATTCGACCAACGACCAGCTGATGTTCGAAGCCTTCGACAGCAGCATCGGCGTGGCGAACATCGCGCGCTTCGTGCCGCACCTTGCGCACCTGCCGCGCTATGTGACGGCGAGCGAGCGTGGCGCGGGTTTCAGCGAAGTTGCGCGAGCAGTCATCGAAGCGCAGGGACTGCGTCGCGCCGGAACGCCGACCACTGCAACAGCGCGCCGATAGCGCCCAGCAGCAACAACGCTGCAGCGTAGCCCTCGACCACCGCCAACAGGCCGAACGGCGCGACCAGCAGACCGGCCGCCATGGCCGGCACGCTCATCGCGAGATAGCAGACGACGAAGATGCCGGCGAACAGCTCGGCGCGTTCGTGCACCGCGGCCAACGGTGCCAGCCGCTGGATCATTGCGGAGAACGCCGCGCCGAAGCCGACGCCCGCGATCGCCGTGCCGACGAAGAAGATCGGCAGCGACTTCGAGCCGAGCGACGCCAGCAGCAGCACCAGCCCGATGACGATCGAGGTCATGCCGATCAGCACCGTCTTGAGCGGCACGAAGCGTCCGAGCAGACTCGGTGCGGCGGCGCCGACGCCCGCCATCACCGCGATCGTCAGGCCGTTGACGATGCCGCTGTCGACGCCGAAGACGCGCTGCACGATCGACGGCGCCAGCGCCAGGTACAGGCCGCCGAGCGCCCATATCGTCACGAAGACCGGCAGGCCGCGCATGAACTCGCCGCGTGCCCTGGGCGGAATCGACATGCGGGGCATGAGCGAGCGCCAGGCGCCGGGTCGACGGGTCGCGGTCTCGGGCATGCAGAGCACGGCCACCGCGCCAACGGCGAAAACAACGACCAGAACACTGAAGACCCAGAAGACCGGATCGACGGACAACTTGACTGCGATGCCTGTCGCCAAGGCCCCGACCGCCAGCCCGGCCAGCGGCGACACGCTGCTGATCAGCGCACCCAGTCGCTTCTTCGCTTCGGGGGCCGCCTCGACCACCGCGGCGCTCAACGCACCGCTCGCGACACCCATCGCGACGCCTTGAACGACACGCGCGACCAGCAAGCCACCGACACCGCGTGCCGTCACGAACAGGCCCATTGCCACGGCCTGAAGCACGAGCGCCGCCAACACCACCGGACGACGGCCGATGTGGTCGGACAGCGATCCGGCGACCAGCAACGAGGCCATCAACGCCAGCGCGTAGATCGCGAACGCCACCGTCAACATCGAAGCCGAAAAGCCCCATGCATGCTGGAAGACAACGAACAACGGCGACGGCGCCGCAGCCGCGAAGAAGAACGCGAACAACACCGTGGCGAGCAACGGAAATGCGTAGCGCAGCGGCAGTTGCCACGAGGGCGAAGCAGTGATCCGCAGGCCGATGGCGGCGGTGCATGCGAGGCCGGGCAATGGTTCGGCTTCGGTACAAGTGGTCATGATGAAATCTCTTAACGCAAAGATATTTGCGTTTGCGATTGTAGGTCCGTGTTCCGACTAATGCAAACTTCTTTGCGTTAAAGTAGCTGCATGAACGCAGTCCACGCCAGCCCCGAAGTCCAGACCAAGCGTCCGGGGGGCCGCAGCGCCCAGGTGCAGACGCAGGTGCGTGCCGCGCTTGAAGCGCTGGTGGCCGAGCAGGGGCGCGATCGAGTGACGGTGCCGGCAGTCGCCGAGCGCGCCGGCGTCAGCGCGTCGAGCATCTACCGACGCTGGGGCGATCTGCAAGGCTTGCTGGCCGAAACCGCGACGCAACGACTCGACCCGAACCGGCCGCTGAAAGACACCGGCGAGCTGCGGAAGGATCTGGAAGCCTGGGCGCGCGAACTGATCGCGCACCTCTCACGGCCGGGCAACACGTCGTTGATGAAGGCCGCCACGGCGCTCAACGGCGGCAACGACACCGATTGCCTGTGCAATCGCAAGAACGAAGCGTCCGCGCTGGTGTCGCGGGCCCGCGCACGGGGTGAATCGACACCTGATGCGCAGCAGGTGATCGACCATGTCATCGCACCGATCGTGTTCCGGCTGCTGTTCGGCGGCGGCACGGTGAAGCCGGACCTCGCCGTACAGCTCGTGGACGAGCTGTTGGCGATCACGGCACGCTGAAGCTCGCTTACTGGCCTTTTGCCAGCCCCAGCTTTTCGATGATCACCTTTTCGCGCGCCACCGTGTCCTTCGCGAACTGGCTGTACTGCGCAGAGCTCTTGTAGTCGGGCAGCATGTCGTACTTGCCCAGCGCGGCAACGTAGCTGGGCTCTTCCATCGCCTGCTTGAAGGCGTCGTGCAGTTTCTTGACGACCTCGGGCGGCGTGCCTTTGGGTGCGCCGATGCCGAAAGGCGAGTTCTGCACGATGTCGTAGCCCAGCTCCTTCAGCGTGGGTGCATCGGGAAACTTGGCCAGGCGCTTTTCGCCCCAGGTATTCAGCACGCGCAGCTTGCCGGCTTCGACCAAGGTGGCAAAGCCGGTGCTGTCGGCGCCCGCCATCAGCTGGCCGCTCTGCAGTGCCAGCATCAGGTCGGCGCTGCCCTTGTACGGAATGTGCTGCAGCTCGATGCCGGCCTTCTGCGCCACGAGTTCGGTCGTGAGGTGCGGGCTGGTCAGCGTACCGGTCGAGCCGTAAGAGAGCTTGCCGGGATTGGCCTTGGCGTAGGCGACGAAGTCGGCCCAGGTCTTGAACGGGCTGTCGGCCGGCACCACGATGCCGAAGGCGTAGCCGGTCACGTTGATGACGTAGCTGATGTCCTTGATCGGATCCCAGTTGATTTTGGTGGTGTAGCCCAGCCGGAACACGCCGAGCGGGATCTGCGCGATCGTGTAGCCGTCGGCGGCCGAGGTTTGCAGCGCCTGCGCCGGCAAGGTGCCGCCGGCGCCCGGTTTGTTGTCGACGATGACGGGCTGGCCGAGGATCTTGGAGGCGTTGTCGGCGAGCGAGCGCATCGTGATGTCGGTCGGGCCGCCAGCGGGGAAGGCGATCACGAGCTTCACGGGCTTCGCCGGAAATGCCTGCGCCAGCGCAGCCATCGGCATGGCCAAGGCAACCGAGACGAAGGGAATCAGGGCAGCGAGGCGTGACAGCGAAAAACGGCGGTTCATACGAGGTCCTTTTTTATGGAGCCCGCATTGAGCCGCACGATATTCACGATCGCAATCGGTGAAGTCCCGCGATGGTCACCTTCGCGTCAGGTTCAGCGTGCTAGGCGATCGAATCCCGCCAGCACGTTCACCGCATTGATGCCGACTTCCGCCACCGCATAGCCGCCCTCGAACACGAAAACCGTCGGCAGCCCGGCGCGTGCCAGCTCTGCGCCGATTTCGAAGTAGTCGTCGCTGACGAGCGTGAAGCCGGCGACCGGATCACCTTCGAAGGTGTCGACCCCGAGCGACACCACCAGTGCGCCGGCCCCGACTTGGGCGATGCCATCGAGCGCGGTGCGCAATGCGGCGCGCCATTGCGCGAACGTCGTGCCGCGCTGCAGCGGCAGGTTGTGGTTGAAACCGAGTCCCGGGCCTTCACCGCGCTCGTCGGCGTGGCCGAGGTAGTACGGATAGTCGGTCGACGGATCGCCGTGCAGGCTGGCCACGTGCACGTCGTCGCGTGCGTAGAAGATCGCCTGCGTGCCGTTGCCGTGGTGGTAGTCGATGTCGAGCACGGCGACGCGCGCGACGCCGGCATCGCGCAGCGCCTGGGCCGCGAGCGCCGCGTTGTTGATGAAGCAGTAGCCGCCAAAGAAATCGGTGCCGGCGTGATGACCGGGCGGCCGCGTCAGCGCGAAGGCCGCGCGCTCGCCGCCGGTGGCCACGCGTTGCGCCGCGGTCCACGCACAGGCGGCGCCATGCAGCGCGGCCGTCCAGCTGCCGGACATCAGCGGCGTGCCGGCATCGAACGAGAAGAGCCCCATGCGTGCCGGGAAGCTCGCAGGCAGTACATCGGTGCGCATGCCACGGGTCGGCCAATAGGAAGGCAAGGCATCGCGCGTGGCGTTGGCCGGATCGAGCGCGACCCATTCGTCCCATGCGTGCTGCAGAAAGTCGAGATAGCGCGGTGCGTGCACTGCCGCGAGCAGCGCCGCGTCGAACGCGTCCGGCGGCTGCACTTCGCCGAGGGCACGCTTCTCGATCTCGGCAAGCACATGGTCGACGCGCGCCGGCACCTCGAAGCACGGCACGAGCTCGCCGCGAAACATCTCCACCTTGCCCTGGTGCAGCGCGTGTTTGTCGTTGTAGATCGTGAGCATCGGGCAATGCTAGTCGGCCGCAGCGGCAGCCGCACCCGCACCCGCACCCGCAGCATCGCGCTCAAGTCCGAGGCGGACCTCCTTGAGAATTTCACGCGACAACGCCTCGTCGTCGACCGCCCGCGCCAGCACCACGGCACCGACCATCGCTGCGAACGATCGGATCGACTCGCTGCGGGCCTCGCGCTTCGATCGCCCCGGCACCCGCCGCACGAACCGGTTGAAGGTCGCCTCGATATGTCGCGTCACGGCCGCGCGCACACCGTCGGTCCTTGCAGCTTCGGGCCCGAGGGCTGCCATCAGGCACCCTTCGCCCGGCGTGTCTCGGTGTTGCGGACTCAGGTAGCCGGCGATGTAGGCATCGATACCGCCGGATTGCCCGCATGCGCGGTCCATGGCTTCGAGAGACTGCTCGGACGCGTGGACCACGCACTCGGCCATCAAGGCGTCCTTCGATGCGAAGTGGTTGTAGAACGGCCCGTGCGTGAGGCCGGTGGCTTTCATGATCTCGCCCACGCTCACGCCCGAGAAGCCGCGTTCGCGGAACAGGCGCGACGCGGCGCCCAGGATCTTCTCGTGCTTTTCTGCAGTTTCGGCGGCGGGATAACGCATGGTCTCGGCTCCTCTTGACAGCATTCATGATACTCGTCATGCTTCGATCCTCAAAACATGATGGTCATCATGTTACCCCTTCATTTCACACTTTGAGGAGCACTCATGACTCAGCAATCGAACAGCAAACCCGGAACCGCCGTCGTCACCGGCGCATCCGCAGGGCTCGGACGCATCTACGCGGATCGTCTGGCACAGCGCGGCTACGACCTGGTGCTGATAGCGCGACGCGGCGATCGGCTCGACGCCGCGGCGGCCGAGCTGCGTACCCGCTACGGCGTTGCGGTCAAGACCCTCGTGGCCGACCTCGGCGCGGCGGCGGCGCTCGAAGCGGTTGCGAAGACCATCGCAGAAGACAGCAGCATCACGATGCTCGTCAACAACGCCGGCGTGTCGACCTTCGGCCCGGTCGCGACCACGGCGACGGCCGACCTGCTCACCATGCTCAACGTCAACATCACGGCGCTGGCACGACTGAGCCAGGCCGTGCTGCCTGGCTTCAAGCAACGCAACCGCGGCGCGCTGGTCAACATCGGCTCGGTGCTCGGCTACCACACGCTGCCGATGAGCAGCATCTACAGCGGCACCAAAGCCTTCGTGCTGCAGTTCACCCGTGGCTTGCAGGAAGAAGTCGCCGGCACCGACGTGCGCGTGCAACTGGTCACGCCGGCCGCCACGGCGACGGACATCTGGGAACTGGCCGGCCTGCC
>CAXTCC010000196.1:1161-7708 GCA_964242015.1 uncultured Variovorax sp. | reverse complement strand
GCACCATCTCGACCTTGTCGAACTGGTGCTGGCGGATCATGCCGCGCGTGTCGCGCCCGGCACTGCCGGCTTCGGAGCGAAAGCACGGCGAATGCGCCGTCAATTTGATCGGCAGCATCGACTCGGTCACCACCTCGTCGCGAACGAAGTTGGTCAGCGGCACTTCGCTGGTCGGGATCAGATAGAGCGCCTGGTTGTCGGGCACCGGCTCGCCGTCCTGCCCGCCCTTTTTGGCAGCGAACAGATCGCCTTCGAACTTGGGCAACTGGCCGGTGCCGCTGAGCGAGGCCGCGTTGACGATGTACGGCACGTAGCACTCGGTGTAGCCGTGCTGCTCGGTCTGCATGTCGAGCATGAACTGCGCGAGCGCGCGGTGAAGTCGGGCGATCGGCCCTTTCATCACGCTGAAGCGCGAGCCCGCGAGCTTGACCCCCATCTCGAAGTCGAGGCCGAGCGGCTCGCCGAGATCGACATGGTCTTTCGCCTCGAAGCCGAGCGGCGTGGCTGCAGCGCCCTCACCACCTTTCGGGGCCCATCGACGCACTTCGACATTGGCGTGCTCGTCGGCACCGACGGGCACGCTGGCATGCGGCAGGTTGGGCACGGCCAGCAGCAATGCCTGCAGTTCGGGCTGAATGGCTTCGAGCCGGCCGCCCTGCGCCTCTTGCTCAGCCTTGAGCGCGTTGACCTCGGTCATCAAGGCGTCGACCGATTCCCCCTTCGCCTTCAGCGGGCCGATCTGCTTGTTGAGGGCATTGCGCCGCGCCTGCAACTCTTCGGTTCGGACTTGAAGAATCTTGCGTTCAGCCTCCAGCGCCGTGAAGGCATGGACGTCGAGGAAGGTCTGATTGGCTTTGCGGGTTTCGAGTCGGGCAACGACCGAAGGAAGGTCCTTGCGGAGCAGGGTGATGTCGAGCATCTACCGATTTTAGGTGGCGCGGCGTCAGCTCAAGTCAGCCGACGCACGTGCTCACGCCAGTGTGGCTGGATCGACATTGGCGCCGCAGACGATCAGGCAGACACGCTCGCCATCGCGCACCTGGTACGCGCCGGTCTGCAGTGCCGCGAGCGGCAATGCCGCCGCCGGCTCGACCGCCAGCTTCAGCTCTTTCCACATCCATTGCTGCGCGGCACGAATCGCGTCGTCCGGCAGCAACCGCGCATCGTGCACCTGGCGCTGCGTGATGTCCCATGACAGCGTGCCGATGCGCTTGGCACCGAGCGAGTCGGCAGCGATGCCGCCCACCTCGACATCGACCGGCTCGCCGGCTTCGCGAGCGCGAAAGAGTGTCGGCGCACGTTCGGGTTCGAGTGCGACCACGCGGCTGCGCTGTTCAAACCAGGCCGCCAGGCCACCGATCAACCCGCCACCGCCCACGCTCACCAGGACCGAATCAGGCAAGCCGCCTTGCGCTTCGATTTCGCGGCCCAGCGTACCGGCACCGGCCAGCACTTCGGGCTGGTCGTAGGCATGCGTCAGCAGCGCGCCGGTCTCCTGCTGACGGGTCAGGCAGGCGGCCAGCGCATCCGAATAGATCTCGCCGACCACGACCACTTCCGCGCCCAGGTCACGCAGTCGGGCGCGTTTGGCTTCGGATGACACGCCCGGCAAGAACACTTCACAGCGCACGCCCAACGCGCGCGCCGCGGCGGCCGTCGCAATGCCGGCGTTGCCGCCCGACGCGACCACCACGCCGCTGGCCGGGATGTCGTTGGCCAGCAGCCGGTTCATCATGCCGCGCGCCTTGAAGCTTCCGCTCACCTGCAGGTGTTCGAGCTTGAGCCAGACCTCGGCGCCGGGTGCAGCCAGGCCGAAAGCCGACGCCGGCAGTTTCCAAAGCGGTGTCTGAAGCAGGAAGTGCTCGGCACGCGCCTGAATCCGTTGCGCCGCGTTCTCGATCTCGACGCGCCAGTCGATGACCGCGGCGCTCAAGAGATGTGCCCCGGCAGAGCCCGATCATCGAGCCGCAACCCCTTCGGCAGCGGAAACTTGAGCGTCTCCACGATGCCGTCCATCTTGCGCACCGACACCGCGCCGAGCGCCTTCACCCGATCGATTACTTCCGTCACCAGAATCTCCGGCGCCGAGGCACCGGCGGTGATGCCGATGCGGCTCTTGCCTTCGAACCAGGCGGGCTGAAGTTCGTCCGCCGAATCGACCATGTAGCTCTCGGTGCCCAGCCGCTGCGCCAGCTCGCGCAAACGGTTGCTGTTGGAGCTGGTCGGGCTGCCGACGACGATCACCAGGTCGACCTGCGGGCTCATGATCTTGATCGCGTCCTGCCGGTTCTGGGTGGCGTAGCAGATGTCCTGCTGCTTGGGCTCGCGCACTTTGGGGAAGCGCGCGCGCACCGCGGCGGCGATCTCTGCGGCATCGTCGACGCTCAGCGTGGTCTGCGTGACGACGGCCAGCTTGTCGCTCTGCGCCGGCTGCACCGTGGCCACGTCGGCGACGTCTTCGACCAGGTGAATGCCGCTGGTGAGCTGGCCCATCGTGCCCTCGACTTCCGGGTGGCCCTTGTGGCCGATCATGATGAATTCGTAGCCTTCCTTGGCGAGCTTGGCGACCTCGACATGGACCTTGGTCACCAGCGGACAAGTTGCGTCGAAGATGTCGAAACCGCGCGCCCGTGCCTCCTGCTGCACCGCCTTGCTGACACCGTGCGCGCTGAAGACCAGCGTCGAGCCGGGCGGCACGTCGGCCAGGTCCTCGATGAAGATCGCGCCCTTCGACTTGAGGTCGTTCACCACATAGGTGTTGTGAACGATCTCGTGGCGCACGTAGATCGGCGCGCCGAACTTGGCGAGCGCACGCTCGACGATCTCGATGGCGCGGTCCACGCCGGCGCAGAAGCCGCGCGGCTCAGCCAACACGATCTCGTCGAGCGTTTTGACTTCGGTCACAGCACGCCGATCAGTTGCACTTCGAAGGTCACGGGCTGCCCGGCCAACGGATGGTTGAAGTCGAAGCGCACCGCCGTCGCGTTCGATTCGATCACTGCGCCGGCATAGCTGCCGGTGCCGTCCGGCGTCGGGAACTGCACCACGTCGCCGACTGCGTAGCGCTCGTCGGGGTCGCCCATCTTCGCAAGCAGTGTCTTGGCGACCCATTGCTGCATCTCGGCATTGCGGTCGCCGAAAGCTTCGCCGACGGGCAGCTGAAAGGTTTCGTGAGCGCCCTCTTCGAGGCCGATCAGGCGCGCCTCCATCGCAGGCGACAGCTCGCCGGTGCCGAGCGACAGCGTCGCAGGCTTGTCCGCGAAGGTGTTGATGATGTCGCCTGCCGGGCCGGCGAGCCGGTAATGCAGGGTCAGGAACGAGCCCGCCTGCACCACGGGAATCGCAATGGAGGAGGAAGCGACGGAAACGTCAGTGGGAGGCAAAGACAAAATGGGTGTCCCGATAAACTGGCCCTCATTTTAAGGAGCCGGGCACGCCGGCTTCCGTTGCGCTCCGAATTCCCTCATCGACTGCCCGTATGGCCTTCAAGGACCTCCCCGCCGACGCCCGCCCGCGCGAAAAGTTGCTCGCGCGCGGGGCGAGTGCGCTCGGGGATGCCGAATTGCTGGCGCTGCTGCTGCGCACCGGCATGGTCGGGAAAAACGTGCTGCAGTTGTCGCAGGAGTTGCTCGACACCTTCGGCGGCCTCGCGGGCTTGCTCAACACCAGCCTGGACGATCTGAAAACGATCAAGGGACTCGGCGGCCCGGCCAAGCGCGCCGAGCTCACCGCCGTGCTCGAGCTCGCGCGTCGCGCCATGGCCGAGCGGCTGAAAGAACGCGCGGTGTTCGATTCGCCCGAAGCCGTCAAGCACTACCTGCAACTGCACATCGCGTCGCGGCCGCACGAGGTTTTCGCTGCGCTGTTTCTCGATGCACAACACCGGCTGATCGCCCTGGAAGAACTGTTTCGTGGCACGCTGACTCAAACCAGCGTGTACCCGCGCGAAGTCGTCATTCGCGCGTTGCACCATCACGCCGCGGCCGTGGTGCTGGCGCACAACCATCCGAGCGGCAGCGTCGAGCCGTCACGCGCCGACGAGTCGCTCACCCAAACGTTGAAAGCGGCGCTGGCACTGGTCGATGTCCGCGTGCTCGATCATGTGATCGTCGCGGCGGGTCAGACTTTGTCCATGGCCGAAAAAGGATTGATCTGATGGCACGCGTGAGACCGGATTCCGGCAAACCCCCTGCTGCTGCGCGCACAGGCCTGCGCTCGCTGGCCGACCTGAAATCGATCCAGCAAACGCTGGCAGCCGAGCGTGAACGCGAAGCCGCCGCGACCGCGTTGCGCCTTGCCGCCGAAAAAAAACGCGCCGCGGAAAAGGACCTGTTCAGTCGCGCGATCGGCGCCACCGAGCCGCTGCGGCGCAAGGCCTCGGTGATGCTCGCGCCCGAGCCGCCGGCGCCTATTCCCTTTCAGCATCAGCTCGACGAACAGCGCGTGATGCGCGAGTCGATCAGCGACGAGTTCGACGTCACCACGCTGCTCGATGTCGACGACGCGATGAGCTTTCGGCGCCCCGGCATCGGCACCGACGTGACGCGCAAGCTGCGCGCCGGCGAGTGGTCGATCCAGCGCGAGGTCGACCTGCATGGGCTGCGCAGCGACGAGGCCCGCGAGGTGCTCGGCGCCTTCATCCGCACTGCGCATCGGCAAGGCGTGCGCTGCGTGCGCGTGGTGCATGGCAAAGGGCTCGGCTCGCCCGGCAAGCTGCCGGTGCTCAAGACCAAAACGCAGCGCTGGCTCATCCAGAAGATCGAAGTGCTGGCCTTCGTGCAGGCCAAGCCGGCAGAAGGCGGCGCGGGCGCGCTGGTGGTGCTGCTGGCGCCCGTGGGCCGGTAGCTCCGTCGTCGGCCTGAGCCGGCCGCCAGGCTAGGCCAGCAGCGATTTCAACGGCACAGAGGCATCCGCCACCCCGGCCGGATCGGGGTTGCGCCCGGCTTCCATCAGCTTGCGGCTCATCATGTGATCGACCGGCGCGTTGACCGATTCGACGCACACCAGCTGACCGTCGACGTAGTGAAACAGCGAGAACGCGTTGGGATTCGCACCTGGACCGGGCCGGCGCACCGTCACCTGTCCTGGCGTGTCTTCGGCGGGTATCAGGCCCACCATCTGCAGTCGCATGCCACCCTGCTCCGACCAGAACCAGGGCAACGCATCGTGCGGTCGCGGCGCGCCGGTGAGCGTGGCGGCTGCCGTCCGTGCCTGGTCGTTGGCGTTGGCGACCGATTCGAGCCTTAGCGCACGGCCGGCGCGACGGTCCGGGAAGCGCGTGCAGTCGCCTATGGCCAACACCGCCGCATCGCTGCTCTGCATGTGCGCGTCGACCACGATCCCGTCGGCGCACTCGAGACCGGCGGCTTCCGCCAGCGCCGTTTCAGGGACAGCGCCGATGCCGAGCAGCAGCAGATCGACCTGCACTTTGGCGCCGTCGATCTCCATAGTTTGCAACCGGTCTCCATCGACTTCGAAGCCACCGACCTTCGCGTTCAAAACGATGTCGATGTCGGCCGCGCGATGCACCGCCAGCACGTGCGACGACAACTCCGGCGACACGGCACGGCCCATCAACCGCGGCGCCGCTTCGACCACCCGCACGGTCTTGCCCATCGCCTTGGCGGTGGCCGCCACTTCGAGCCCGATGAAGCCGCCGCCGAGCACGATGACGTGCTGCGCCGATGCGAGCTGCGAGCGCAGTCGATGGGCTTCGTCGGCGGCGCGCAGCATCGCGACATTCGCGAGTCCGTCCGGCAGCCCGGACAGGCGCCGCGCACGCGTGCCGGTCGCCAGCACCAGTCGTTCCCATGGCAACACGGCACCGGAACGCAGCGTGACCGTGTGCGCGGCGCGATCGATGGACGTGGCCGCATCGCCGAGGTGCAGCGTGATGGCCGCCTCGCGATACCAGTCAGCGACCTTGTGCAGCTGCATCGCTTCGTCCGCGTTCTTCAGGAAGGCCTTGGACAGCGGCGGCCGGTGATACGGTTCGCAAGGCTCCTCGCACACCAGGTGCACGCGCGCGCCCTGCCCGGCCTCGACCAGGCTGGCGCACAGCTGCGCGGCCGCGTGGCCGCCGCCGACGATCACGATGGCGTTGTCGTTCTTCGTCTCGCTCATGCCGCTTCTCCCCTGTTTCGCATCCAGTCCGCCGTCTTGAAGAACGAGTCGCGCAGCCGCTCGCGCAACGCTTCATCGACCCCCGTCTCGCCCATCGCCTGGTCCATGCAGGCGAGCCACTGGTCGCGCTCCTTGATGCCGATGCTGTGACCGCCGATGCTCTGCGGCAAATGGCGCGCGCGCAGCATCGGGTTGCCGAATCGGTCGGTGTAGTGCTGCGGTCCGCCGAGCCAGCCGCACAAGAACCAGAAGAGCCGCTGGCGCGCGTTGTCGAGCGTGTTGCCATGCACCGCGCGAAGCACGGCGTAGGCCGGCTCGATCTCCATCAGGTCGTAGAACCGATCGACCAGCGCCTTCACTTTTTCTTCGCCACCGATCCACTCGAAGGGCGAGTCGAACTTGGGTTTGTCTTCAATCTGCATGG
>CAXTCC010000196.1:0-1061 GCA_964242015.1 uncultured Variovorax sp. | reverse complement strand
GCGCGGCGCAGCGTCTCCACCACCGGCCGACGCAGCACCTCGCGCAGGCCCCACCAGCCCGCCGCCAGCGCCAGCACCGCACCCGTCAACGCGCCGCCCAATGGCACCAGCGGCGATGCGGTCCAGGTGAACTCGAAGACGTAGCGCGCCAGCGCCCAGCCGATGGCCGACGCCACGATGCTGGCAAGCAAACCGGCCAGCAGTCCGACGCCGATCAGCTCGGCCCGCTGCACTTGTCGCAGCAGGCTGGCGCGCGCGCCGACCGCACGCATCACAGCGAACTCGCGCGCCCGCTCTTCACGCGTCGCCGTCACAGCGGCGAACAAGACGACGAGCCCGGCCGCCAGCGTGAATCCGAAAAGGAACTCGACCGCACTGATGACCTGGTCGAGCACGCGCTGCACCTGCGCGATGGTCGCGCTCATGTCGACGTTGGTGATGTTCGGGTAGCTGCGCACCAGCGCGTTGTCGAAGCCTTTCTGGGGCGGCGCGCGGAAGGCGGCGAGGTAGGTCGCCGGCACGTCGGGCAATGTCGCGACGGTGTACATCACGAAGAAGTTGGCGTGCAGCGAGCCCCAGTCGACCTTGCGCAGCGAGGTGATGCGCGCATCGCTCGGAATGCCGCCGACATCGAAGCGCAGGTTGTCGCCGAGCTTCAGGCCCAACGTTTCGGCCAGGCCTTCTTCGACGCTGATCTCGCCCTTGGCATCGGGCGTCCACTTGCCCGACGTGATCGTGTTGTGCGCCGGCGCATCGGCGCTGTTGCTGAGGTTGAACTCGCGATCGACCAGCCGCTTGGCGCGGTCGTCGGCGTAGTCGTCGGGCGCGACCGTCTTGTCGTTGATCGAGATCAAACGGCCGCGGATCATCGGGTACCAGTCGAACTTGCTGACGCCGGCATCGCGCAACGATTTCTGGAATGGATCGCTCTGCTCGGGCATCACGTTGATGACGAAGCGGTTGGGCGCATCCGGCGGCGTCGCCTTGCGCCAGCTCGCCACGAGATCGGTACGCAGCAGCACCAGCAAGATGAGCGCGAGCAGGCCGACGGCCAACGCGCT
>CAXTCC010000195.1:0-7716 GCA_964242015.1 uncultured Variovorax sp. | reverse complement strand
CTCTTCCACCACCACACAAGTCATCCTCCATGAGTTTCGATCTCGTTTTGTTCGGCGGCACCGGCGACCTGGCATGGCGCAAGCTGATGCCGGCACTGTTCCAGGCATTCCGGCATGGCAGCCTTCCGGCCGACGGCCGCATCATCGGCGTCTCGCGCGAGGACCTCACCGAAGATGCCTACCGCGAGTTGATCCGCTCGCGCTTCAAGGCGGTCGAAGGCTCCAAGCGGCCGAGCGAAGACGAGTTCAAGAAGTTCGCCGAGATGCTGACCTTCCAGCGCATGGACCTGTCCAAGCCCGCCGACTACGCGCGGCTGTCCGACCTCATCAAGACGCGCAACGCCGAGACCGTGGTGATGTACGTCGCCACCGCGCCTTCGCTGTTCACGCAGGTGGTCGAGCAGATCGCCGCGGCCGGCCTCAACGGTCCGCAGACTCGCGTGGTGCTCGAGAAGCCGCTGGGCCACGACCTGGCGTCGAACCAGGCGATCAACGCGGCGGTGCGCAAGGTCTTGCACGAGAACCAGGTCTTTCGCATCGACCACTACCTCGGCAAGCCGTCGGTACAAAACCTCTTCGCTCTGCGCTTCGGCAATTCGCTGTTCGAACCGATCTGGCGCCGCGAGCACATCGCCAACATCCAGATCACCATCGCCGAAGACCTGGGCGTGGAAAAGCGCGGCGCCTTCTACGACCAGACCGGCGCACTGCGCGACATGGTGCAGAACCACGCGCTGCAACTGGTTTGCGCCATCGGCATGGAACCGCCGATCAACGCGCACGCCGATGCCATTCGCGATGAAAAGCTGAAAGTGCTGCGCTCGCTGAAGCGCTGGACGCCGGAGACGCTCGGCCTGCATGCGATTCGCGGGCAGTACACCGCGGGCACAGCCTACGGTGAACGCGTGCCGGGCTACAAGGAAGAAGCCGGCGTGCCGCCCGACAGCCGCACCGAAACTTTCGTCGCGCTGCGCACCGAGATCGAGAACTGGCGCTGGGCCGGCGTGCCGATCTACATCCGCACCGGCAAGCGGCTGGGTTCTCGCGACGCGCGCATCGAGATGAACTTTCGGCCGGCACCGCACGCGATCTTTCGCACGCCGGTCGGCGTCGCGAACAAGCTGGTCATCAACCTGCAGCCGAAGGACGGGCTCGAACTTCATTTGCTCGCGCAAGCGCAAGACCAGCGCGTCAACATCAGCGGCGGCGTCCGCAGCGGCATGGCGCCGCTGGCACCGGTGCAACTCGACCTCGACTTCGACAAGCGCTTCGGCGAAGAACGCGTCGGTGCCTACGAGCGCCTGCTGCTCGACGTGATCGCCGGCCGACTCAATCTGTTCGTGCGCAGCGACGAGCAGGAAGAAGCCTGGCGCTGGGTCGAACCGCTGATCGACAGCTGGGGCGCCGACGGCGCACCGCGCCCGTACGCTGCAGGCACATGGGGGCCGAGCGCATCGAGCGCGATGATCGCGCGCGACGGCTTCGCCTGGGGCGAAGAGCAGTAAGCCCTTCGACTCTGTCGACTCAGGCGCCGCGCTCGAACCAGTCGCGCGCCGATCGGCCCTGGTCCGGGCCGAGCATCGAGAAGCCGCCGTCCACCGGAATGTCGGCACCGGTGACGAAGCGTGCCGCGTCCGAGCACAGGAACAGCACGACCTGCGCGACATCGTCGGCATCGCCGGCGCGACCCAGCGGATGCAGCGGCGCGGCCATGGCGTCGGCCTTCGCGCGATCACCGCCGGCCATGCGCGACAGCGCGTCCGACCAGGTCCATCCCGGCGACACCGAGTTGACGCGCACCCGCCGCGGCGCCAGCGTCGCCGCCTGGTTGCGCGTGAGCTGAAGGATGGCCGCTTTCGCCGCCGGGTAGAGCGCCCGACCGGCCGTGCCGAACTTGCCGCCGACGCTGCCCATGTTGATCACCGCACCGCCGTGCTTCACCAATTCGTCCGTGGCCTTGTGCACCAGCAAGGCACCCGACACCAGGTTGATGTCGAGCGCATGCAGCCATTCGGCGCGGCTCGCTTCGGCGCCGCGGTCGCCGTAGAACACCGCGTTGTTGACGATGAAGTCGATGCGGCCGGCGAAGTCGAGCGCGGATTCGATCAACGCGTCGAGCACCGCGTCGGAGCCGATGTCGCCGTGCACGAAGCGGCAGCGCGGGCCGAGCGCCGCATGCAATGCACGGCCGCGGGCTTCGTCGATATCGACCGCGAGCACATAAGCGCCGGCATCGACGAAGGCCCGCGCCATGGCGGCGCCGATGCCGGCCGAGGCGCCGGTGACGATCGCCGATTTGCCTTCGAGCTGGCCGTCGTGCGTCATCGCGGCGCTCCTCGGTGTTCAGACATCTGCGCCACCGCGTCATCCACGGTCACGATGTCCGCCAGCAGCGACAGCGTCTCCAGGCTCGCCGCATGCAAGTGCGGTTTGGCAGTGCTGCACGCATCGCCGACCACCGCGACGTCGTAGCCCAGATCGCTTGCGTGGCGTGCGCCGTGCTCGACCACGTAGTTGGTCGCGATGCCCGCCATGTAGAGCCGCGTGGCGCCGGTGCGTTGCACGACAGCTTCCAGGTCCGTGGCCCAGAACGGATTGTCGCGCTGGTGCGTGACGATGGCTTCGCCGGAGTGCGGCGCCAAGGCGGCGAAGAAGTCGGCGCCCCACTGCCCGTCCTGCACCGCGCCGCTCTTGGCGACGTTACGGAACAGCGCGCAGTTGGTGAGGCAATCGGCATAGCCGGGTGCGAACGCGATGCGCACCGAGATCACCGGCACGCCGTGGGCCCGAGCACCGGCGATCAGGCGCGACGCCGCATCGATCAGCAGCGTGCGCTTGGGGTCGTCCGCGGCGACGCCGACACGCACCAACCCATCGGGGTGCAGCACGTCGTTCTGGTAATGCATCGCAAGCAAGGCCGCCTTCACATGAACACCTCGAGCGCTTCGTGCGGCGCTTCGCAGTTGAGCAGGTCGACGCGCTTCATGCGGATGCGAAAGCTGTCGCCATCTCGCTGCAACGTATGCAGCACGCTGCCGCCGAACGCGCGCTGTGCGTCCTTGCGCCATTCCAGCAGGTGGAAGGTCGAGTAGACGGTGCAGCCTTCGCCAGCGCCCTCACCATCAGCGTCGACCGTGCGTGACTCCAGCGAGATGTTGCCGATGACGTGCGAGGTGCGCGTGGCCGGCTGCTGCGAATAGGCGCGCACTTGCGACAAGCGCCGCACGCGCATCGAACGCAACAAGGCGTCGTCGCAAAAGAGCGAGGCGTGGTTGAGGTGATCGGTCTGCCCGCGCACCAGCGGCATCCAGTAGAGGCCGTCGGGCGTGAAGAGGTCCATCCATTCGGCCCAGCGATGCTCGTCGAGCAGCCGGGCTTCGTGGTGCAGGAACTGAACGATGCGTTGCTGCTCCTGCCAGTCGTTGAAGTTCATACGCTGTCCTTCGCCGCACTGTCCTTCTTCGAACTGTCCTTTGCCAGACCGTGCTTCGTCGGCTCGCTCGCCATGTACCCGGCCCACGCGCGGAACATGTTGCGCATCGGCATCTCGCTGTTGCCGTTGGAGGCGCGGCCACCGGGCAACGCTTGCTCGCGCCCTGCGGCGCGGTGCAGGCTGACCCAGTCGCCGCCGTCGGAGCCGAGGCCTTCCTGCACCCGGTTGTAGGCCTCGAGGTCGTCGGGCATCACGGTCGACGACGGCGAGTTGATGACGTTGGTGTACTTCAGCGCACGTTGAAACGTCGCCTCAGGCGCGCCCTTCAAGCGAAAGGTGAAGATCTCGACCAGCGTGCGGTCGACCGACAGCGGCCGGATCACGCGAATCTGCTGGAACGAGGTGTGCGGCGAGCAGCTCGGATACACGATGGTGTTGTGCCGGTTTACCCGCAAGATTTCGTCGGCACGCGCTGCGCCCTGGCTCGCTTCGAGCGATGCGACATAGGCCAGGCTCACCGGGTCTTTCGGCGGCGTGAAGATGCCTTCCATGTAGCCGTGCCCGCCGTCGTAGCCCTTGAGCTCGAGCTTTTCCCAGAACTCCAGTGGCTCGCCGTTGCCGTCGACGATGACGATCTCGAAGGGTTTCTGCGTGCCGTCGGGCATCGACTCGAACTCTTCCTTGGCAGCGCGCCACGACGACTCGTGCGTGGCGACCGCATGGATGGTGTCGTGCAGGTTCTCGAAAAAGATCTTCCAGTTGTTGCGCTGGACCACGCGCTGCACGCCGCCGGCCACCTCGACTTCACCATCGGGTGCGCGGTCGCAGAAGTTGTCGAGCGAGGTCGCGACGCCGCCGAGAAACTCCGGCAGGTCGGGCCCGTCAGCGGCCAGGCTGGCGAAGACGAAGCCACGGTAGGTCGCCACGCGCGCCACCTTGCGCACGCCGTTGTCGCGGTCTTTCAGGTCCATCGCGGTGTCTTCGTAGCCGCTGCGCAAGGGCACCGACAGCAGGCTGCCGTCGCACTTGAAAGTCCAGCCGTGGTACAGGCAGCGCAGGAACTTGCCGGCACTGCCGCTGCCGTCGGGCACGATCTTCGCGCCCTTGTGCGGGCAGCGGTTGTAGAGCACGTGCACCACGCCGTCGGAGTGCCGCAGCATGACGACCGGCTCACGGCCGAGCCGCGTGGTGAAGTAGTCCCCGGTGTTCGGCACCTGGCTTTCGTGGCCGACGTAGAGCCAGGCCTGGCCGTAGACGCGGTCCATCTCCAGCTCGAAGATCCCGGGGTCGGTATAGACGCTTTTGTGCACCCGGTCGGCTTGCACCAGCGTGTGGGGCGCCGCGTTGTTCTGTGCACGCGCCATCGTCTTTGCATCCGGACGGAAGCGCACTTCCTGTCCGACTTGCGGTTCGACGGCGATGTCGGTGTGGTTCTGCATGAAGGGGCTCGCTTTCAAGGTTAGAACACGGCTGCATTGTGGGAACGTTGTGGCGCCGCGTCTGTCCGCTTCGAGAATGCCTTCCATTGCCCGAAATGGATAGCCCGCGCGGCCGCTCGCCACCAGACTCGCGAGCACATCAAGTCACTTCGAGGATCTCCATGCCCGCTCTGTCACAGTTTCACCGCAGCCTCGCCTGCCTGACTTTCGCCTTGGCGGCGACGCTGTCGTCGGCGGCCGGCGCACAAGGCGTCAAGGTCGGCCTCGCGCTGGACCTGTCCGGTCCCTTCGCCGCGCTCGGCGCCGACTCCAAGACCGGCTTCGCGGTGGCAATGAAGCAACTCGGCGGCAAGCTCGGCGGTGTGCCTGTGACGTATGTCGAAGCGGACACCGCCGGCAACCCGGACTCGGCACGGCAGGCGGTCGACCGCATGGTCCAGCGCGACAAGATCGATCTCTTTACCGGCCCGATCGGCTCGCAGGTCGCCTTGGCCGTCGGCCCGGTGCTGTTCGCGGCCAAGGTGCCTTACCTGTCGAACAACACCGGCCCGAGCGCCTACTCCGGCGCGCAATGCAACGCGTACTTCTTCGGTACCTCCTACCAGAACGACGCGTACCACGAGTCGGCCGGCAAGTTCGCCTCCGACAAGGGCTTCAAGAAGACCATCGTCATCGCGCCCAACTACCCGGGCGGCAAGGACGCGGTCAACGGCTTCAAGCGCGCCTACAAGGGCACCGTGGCCGACGAGATCTTCACCAAGCTCGGCCAGATCGACTACGCACCCGAGCTCGCGCAGATTCGCGCCGCCAAGGCCGACTCGCTCTATTACTTCTTGCCCGGCGCCATGGGCATCGCCTTCGTCAAGCAGTTCGTCGCAGCCGGCCTGTCGAAGGACGTCACGCTGGTGTCGACCGCCTTTGCGGCCGACGAAGACATGATCGGTGGCGTCGGCGAACCGATGCTGGGCATCTTCAACACCTCGCATTGGGCGCACGACCTCGACAACGATGCCAACCGCCGCTTCGTCACCGACTACCGCGCGCAGAACGGTGGCCGCAATCCGTCGCTCTACGCTGCTCAGGCCTACGACGTATTGATGGCGATGGACGCCGCCGTGCGCGATGTCGGCGGCAAGGTGGCCGACAAGCCTGCGCTGCTGAAGGCGATCAAGGCCGCCAAGTACAAGTCGATTCGCGGCGACTACAAATACGGCGCCAACAACTTCCCGATCCAGAACTACTACCTGCGCGTCATCAGCAAGGACTCGACCGGCCGCATCACCAACAAGCTGATCGGCACGGTCATGACGAACTACGTGGACACCGGCGCCCCGCTCTGCACCGCCAAGCTGTAGGCGACGCAAGCACGCAAGGGGCACGCTTGTTGCTATGACCGTTCAGGTCTACGCTTACGGGCGGGGGAGTGCCCATGAACGCTTTGTCCAGCCAGCAGCTGTCGCCGTTGTACCGGCATGAGGTTTTTCGATCGCGTCATGCCGACGAAACGCAGGCGCTCGTCAGCGCCGAACTGAAGTCGCATCGCAGCCATTGGGGTCGGGGTGCGGTCGACTCGGCGTTCTACCGCGCCGGTCTCGGGCCGATGTCGTTGTGCATCCTGCGCTACGGTTGCGAAGTCGACATCGAACCCGATTCGCTCGAAGACTTCGTGCTCGTGCAGATGCCGCTGCGCGGACGCGCCGAAGTCCGCATGGGCGATGAACAGGTGCAGATCCATGCCGGTCAGGGCGCGGTGATTTCGGCGCATCGGCCGGTCAAGGTGAAGTGGCATGCCGGCTGCGAGCAGCTCATGCTGAAGATCGAACGCAAGCACTTGAACGACGTCGCACGCGAGGCGTTCGCGCCCGGCGATGGTCAAGACCGCCTCAACCACCGCAACATCGAATTCGCGACGTCGTTTCGGCTCGACGACGCGGTCGGCATGCAGTGGCGTCGCCTCGTCGCCGGCCTGGTCGGACTTCTGCCGGCGGATGGCGGAGGAATCTACGACCCGCAATGGCTTCTGCATTACGAAGACAACCTGATTCGCTACCTGTTGTGCCATCACCCGAACTCGGCGCGGCGCGAGCGCGACAAACTGCAACGTTCCACGGAGCGGTCCGATCTGCTGCCGTTGCGTCGTGCCGAGGAGTTCATGAGGAGCCGGCTCGCAGAGAGCCAGTCGCTCGACGACATCGCATATGCCGCCGGCGTGAGCCGACGCACGTTGAGTTTGATGTTTCGTCGGCACCGCGACGCGTCGCCGATGGAAGCGCTGCGCAACCTGCGACTCGACGCAGCCCATGCGCAACTCGCGAGGCGCGGTGCAGACAGCGTGACCGACGTCGCGCTCGGCTGCGGCTTCGCGCACCTAAGCCGGTTCTCTGCGTCGTACCGCGAGCGCTTCGGCAAGTTGCCGAACGAAACCTGGCGCAGCGCACGGCTCTGCTGAGCCGGCGCCGCGCGCCGCCTCCCGTCTAGGCCCGCGCCTCGCGCAGCGCCTTGCCCGGGATCACCACCTGCACGATCGTCGCCACGATGATGTTGATGATCAACGCCGTCAGGCCGGTGTACAGCGTGAAGCTGGTATCGCCGAAGTGGAAGGCGTGGACCGGCTTGATGCCATCGGAGAACGCCAGCCAGCTGCCGCCGACCAGCCCGACCAGCCAACCGGCGAGCAGCGCCGGCGCACGGAACCAGTTGAAGAACAACCCGAACACCACCGCCGGGAAGGTCTGCAGGATCCACAGCCCGCCGAGCAGTTGCAGGTCGAGCGCGAACTGCGTCGGCAAGAACAGGATGAACACCAGCGCGCCCAGCTTGACGACCAGCGAGACGATCTTCGCG
>CAXTCC010000194.1:3403-7749 GCA_964242015.1 uncultured Variovorax sp. | reverse complement strand
TCGCACTCGATGTCGGCTATCCGGACTCGACGCATTTCAGTCACTCGATCCGGCAGGTCTACGGGCTCACGCCCAAGTCCATCTTTGCGGGCTGCCGCAAGCTGGCGCTGTACGGCAGCGGGGCTGCAGCAACGCCGCGCTACGGGTTCGCTTGAACCGGTACGCGGCGATGTGCACTTCGATGTGCAGCGTGCTGGCTTGGCTTACTTCGAGGTAGCAGGTGCGCTTTGCTGCGCTTGCACTGCAGGCGCTGGGCGCGCCATCGTCGAGATCACGCGGCTGTTGTACTTGGAGCCACCGGTCACGTTTTGATCGGGTGCGTGGGCGGTTGCCACGGCGCTTTCGTACACCGCATCGGGATTGGCGACCGACTTGAAGACTTCTGCACCGCGCGAGCCACGCGTCACGTTTTGATTGGGTGCGGCGGCGGCGCTCACAGCTTCGGCATTCACATCGGCGCGGTTCTTTGTCGATACATGGTTCTGCACGCCGTCATAGTTTTCCGCCTGCGCGCCGGTGATGGCAAGCAGGGAGAGTGCGGCTGCGGCGGTGATGATCTGGAGCTTGTTCATACGGTCCTCGGAAGATAGTTGTTTGACTGGTTTCACTTCGACAGCCCTTGCTGACTGCAGGTCTGTGCGATGAAGTGTCCGGGCGTTCGGACGGTTTGAATTGGATCGATCAGAGACACGGTGTTTCTGTGCGGGCAACAATGAAGGTGCGTTTCGATGGCAATTGCATGAGCCTTCGCTTTCTCCGATTTCAGTGCGTTGCACGCCTGTCGCCGATGCAACTGCCGAACGATTTCAGGTCGCAAACGAGACGCCTCGCGAGGCTCTCGCTTCGTAGAGTGAAGCCTTGATTCCTATGAAAGGCCAACCCATGCGAGACGCCCTCGATGCCATCAATCAAACTGCTTCGTTCAATCGATGGGCTGGCTTCGAAGTGGTGCGTGCAGGCAACGGCGAGGCCGAACTGAGCATGCTCTGGCGCACCGACGACATGGGCCAGTACGCCGGTTTCTTGCATGCGGGTCTCATCGGTGGACTGCTCGACACCGCCTGTGGTTTTGCCGCGGCGACGACCTCGGGCCGTGTATTGGCATCGCACTTCTCGGTCAACTGCCTCGCTCCCGCCGTGGGTCGCCGCTTCGTGGCCAGAGGGCGCGTGGTCAAGGCCGGGCGTCGTCAGGTCTTCGCGGCGGCCGAGCTGTTCGCAGAGCCTGAAGGCGGCGGTGAACTGAAGCTGGTGGCAACCGGCAACGCGGTGCTGGTGCCGGTCGAAGAAGCTGCCGGCAAGCCGCCTGCAAAGGTCGGCGTCTGAGTGGCGCCGAGTGCTCGGCAGGCGCCCGCTGATCAGGGCCGGCGACGCTGAGCCGACGCCGGTGCAGGCAACTGCATCGGACTGGTCGCGAGCAGATCCTTGTAGAGCGCGTCGGTGGCGTTGAGCATGTTGCCGAGCGGATGAGCGCGGCAGTATCGCTCGATGGACTGCGCCATCGATTCCGGTGGCGGCAGCGCGGCGCTGGTCATGATGAAGTCGAGCCTTGCCATGTTGGCGCCCGACAGGTAGCCCTGGACCCAGTAGATCCACGGGTCTTCCTTGCGCGTGGCACGCGCCTGCAGATATTCGTTGCAGCCTTTGACGGCAAAGCCCTGCACGTTCATTTGCGGCTGGGGTTGGGGCTGCGATTGTTGTTGCTGCTGCTGGCGCATCGTCTGTTGCGCGTGCGCGCCGTGCGTGGCGACAGCGAGCATCACCGTCAGCAGGGCAGCAGACACCGCGAATGCGGCCTTCGTCTTCGGCATGCGTCTCCTTGAAGTTCGGTCTCAGTATCGATCATTGCCTGCCAATGGTTCGGGCCGCGTCGGCTTGCGCTCGTGCAATGCGAGTTGCAGCCGATGCAGGCCAGCGTCCTTGATGCGGAGTTCGTCGAGCGCGGCCACCGTGGCGTCGAAATAGGCGAGGCATGTCCCCAGATGGCCTTCGGCCGTCGCGATGTAGTCGGCCATCTGCCCTGCGTTCAGCCCGCTCGCATAGCGTGCGTGTTTTCGGTTGGCGACGAAGGTCAGTGCGCGCACCGTCTTGTCGTTCATGGAGGCCGTGACCCAGCGTGCGTCGTACACCCCTGTGAGCATTTCGCGTCGCCAGAGCAAGCCCAGTTCCTCTTTCGATTGTGCCGATGGAATGCGAAAGGCGACGCCGATGCATGCTCCGCCCCGATCCAGTGCAAGCATGAGTCCTGGCTGCTCCGGCGTGCCGCGCGCGAAGTTCATCCAGATGCAGAAGCGCCGACTCCAGCCATGCACGAACGCCCGTGACCGCTCGGAGAAATGGAAGGCCGGGTTCCAGATGAGGGAACCGTAGCCGAACACGTAGATGTCCTCGCCTGCCGTGCATTCGGCCAAGGTCTGTTCCAGTGATGCTTCCAGTTCCGAATCGCTCCGTATCACCGTCCCCTTGGGCGCGTTGGCTCGCAACGCTGCGAGCATCGAGCCGTCGGCCAGCCGCTCGCGCGTGATGCCGAAAGCGGGCGGCATCCCCGCAGGCAGAGGCGCCATGGACGAAGCCGGCAGAGCGACCGGCAACGCGCCGGACAGCGCTTCGGTGGGTACGGGAGGATCGATCATTCGAGCCGATGGCGGAGTGGGATCGATGGTAGCGAATGCAAGGCCCGGGCCTGCGCAATGATGCGAATGGCCGCGTCGGGATGACGGCGCTGCAAAAGGCAAAGGCCCGTTACCTTGCGATAACGGGCCTTTTCATTGGTGCCGGAGAGATGAATCGAACACCCGACCTTCTCATTACGAATGAGCTGCTCTACCGACTGAGCTACACCGGCTTAGCCTTCGATTATAGCGGGTCGTGATAGCGAGTCAGGCGTTCGACTTCGTTTTTCGAGCCCAGCATCACGGCCACACGTTCATGCAACTTGGTCGGTTGCAGTTCCAGGATGCGCTGGTGGCCATTGGTCGCGGCACCGCCGGCCTGCTCTACCAGCCAGCTCATCGGGTTGGCTTCGTACATGAGGCGCAGCTTTCCGGGCTTGCCGGGTTCGCGCTTGTCCCACGGGTACATGAAGACGCCGCCGCGCATGAGGATGCGATGCACGTCGGTCACCATGCTGGCGATCCAGCGCATGTTGAAGTCCTTTTCGCGCGGGCCTTCGGTGCCGGCCAGCACCTCGTCGATGTAGCGCTTCACCGGGGCGTCCCAGTGGCGCATGTTGCTCATGTTGATCGAGAACTCTTTGGTGTCTGCGGGGATGCGCAAGTTCTCTTGCGTGAGCACGAAGGAGCCTTGCTCGCGGTCGAGCGTGAACATCGCGACGCCATCGCCGACGGTCAGCACCAGCGTGGTCTGCGGGCCGTAGATGCAGTAGCCGGCCGCGACCTGGTTCACGCCCGGCTGCAGGAAGTCCGACTCCTGCACGCCGTGCTCGCCTTCGGGCTTCTTCAGCACGCTGAAGATGGTGCCGATGCTGACGTTGACGTCGATGTTGCTGGAGCCGTCGAGCGGGTCGAACAGCAGCAGGTATTCGCCCTGCGGGTAGCGGTTGGGCACCACGTAGATGCTGTCCATCTCTTCGCTGGCCATGGCCGCCAGGTGACCGCCCCATTCGTTGGCCTCGATCAGCACTTCGTTGGCGATGATGTCCAGCTTCTTCTGGATCTCACCCTGCACGTTCTCGCTTTCGGCCGAGCCCATGATGCTGTTTTCGCCGCCGAGTTGGCCCTTGTTGACGGCCATGCTGATGCTCTTGCAGGCGCGCGCCACGACCTCCAGCAGCAGCCGCAGTTGGGACGGGATCTTGCCGTCGACGCGCTGCTGCTCGACCAGGTAGCGGGTCAGTGAAATGTTTTGTGCCATGGCATCAACTCCTATGACTTATTCGTTAAACACCGCGGAACCGGCTTTGCCGGGCCGCTGGTGTTGCCCCCGGCAGGGGGTGGGAGTCGCGACACGAAGTGCGTAGCGACCTGGGGGCGAGCTTAGTTCAGAGCTCTGGTGACGACCTCGTGCGTGTCTTTGCTGAGGTCGGGCTTTGCTGCAACGCGGGCGATGGCTTCACGTGCGGCGCTGCGGTAAGGCTCGGCCAGCTTGCTCCAGCGATCGAGGCCGCGTGCCAGGCGCGCCGCCACTTGCGGGTTGATGGCGTCGAGCTCGATCACGCGATCGCTCCAGAACACGTAGCCGGCCGCATCGGGTCGGTGAAACGCGCCGGGGTTGCCGCTGCAATAGCTGAAGATCACGCTGCGCGCGCGGTTCGGGTTCTTGATCGAGAAGTCAGGGTGCTTCATCAACTGCTTGACCAGCGGCAGGATGTCGCCGTTGCGGTCGGGTGC
>CAXTCC010000194.1:0-3303 GCA_964242015.1 uncultured Variovorax sp. | reverse complement strand
TCGAGCTGCTCGGAGATGTACGTTTCCGACGGCAGCGCCAGCACCAGCTCCTTGAAAGCCGAGTCGAGCTTCGGGTCGCGCAGCACGCCGCGCATGGCGTCCACATACGCTTCGTTCAGCGCCGGCCCGGTGGCCGCCGTGTCACCTGTGATGGCCTTGATGGCAGAGCGCAGGCCAAGGCGCTGGCCCGCTTCCCAGCGGTTGAAAGGATCGACATCGTTGGCCAGCAGCGTCAGCAACTGCGTGTCGCTGTACTCGAAGTCGAGGATCACCGGCGCGCTGAAGCCGCGCAGGATCGACGGCACCGGCTCGGCATCGACATTGACGAAAACGATCTGCTCGCGCTCCTGCGTCAGCACCAGCGTGCGCGTGCCATGCGCCGCTTCGCTTTCGCCTTCGAGTTGCAAGGGCAGTTCGTGGCCATCGACGCTCAGTAGGCCGAGGTTGACCGGGATCACGAACGCTTCCTTGACGGGCTGCCCCGGCGTCGGCGCGCAGCTCTGCGCAAAGCTCAGCGTGTAGCTGCGGGCGGCCGCGTCGTAGCTGCCTTGCGCGGCGAGGCGCGGCGTGCCGGCTTGCGCATACCAGCGCTTGAACTGCGGCAGCAATCGCGCCAGGTCGGAATCGGGATTGGCATCGGCAATCGCTTGCGCAAAATCGTCGCAGGTCACGGCCTGGCCGTCGAAGCGTTCGAAGTACAGCGTGATGCCGCGCTCGAAGCCCTTGCGGCCGACCAGCGTCTGCATCATGCGAACGACTTCTGCGCCTTTTTCGTAGATCGTGACCGTGTAGAAATTGCTGATCTCGATGTAGCTGTCGGGCCGCACCGGGTGCGCCATCGGGCCGGCGTCTTCAGGGAACTGCGCGGTGCGCAAGACGCGCACGTCTTCGATGCGCTTGACCGCCCGGGCCGACGCATCGGCGCACAGGTCCTGACTGAATTCCTGGTCGCGAAAGACGGTGAGGCCTTCCTTCAGCGAGAGCTGAAACCAGTCGCGGCAGGTCACGCGGTCGCCCGACCAGTTGTGGAAGTACTCGTGGCCGACCACGCTTTCGATGTTGCTGTAGTCGGCATCGGTGGCGGTCGCCTGGTTGGCCAGAACGTACTTCGTGTTGAAGATGTTCAAGCCCTTGTTCTCCATCGCGCCCATGTTGAAGTCGCTGGTCGCGACGATCATGAAGCGGTCGAGGTCGAGCGGCAGGCCGAAGCGCACTTCGTCCCACAGCACCGAGTTGACCAGCGAATTCATCGCGTGCTCGGTCTTGTCGAGGTCGCCGGCACGCACGTACACCTGCAGCAGATGCTCCTTGCCGTTGCGCGCGGTGATGCGCTGCTCGCGCGCCACCAGCTTGCCGGCGACCAAGGCGAACAGGTAGGCAGGTTTCTTGAACGGATCGACCCACTTGGCGAAGTGGCGGCCTTCGTTGCCCGGGCCTTGCAGATCGCCTTGCTCGACCAGGTTGCCGTTCGACAGCAGCACCGGGTAGGCGTCCTTGCTGGCGCGCAGCGTGACGGTGTAGCTCGCCATCACATCGGGCCGGTCGAGAAAGTACGTGATGCGGCGAAACCCCTCGGCCTCGCACTGCGTGAAGAAGGTGTCTTCGCTCACGAACAGACCCATGAGCTTGGTGTTCTTGATCGGGCAGCAGGTCGTGAAGATCTCGAGCTCGAATGCATCGGGCAGGGCGTCGATGACCAGCTGGTCGCCTTCCATGCGGAAAGAGGCGCCGTGGTTGTCGACCAGCACGCGTGCCAGGTTCAGCTCGTCGCCGTCCAGGCGCAACGCCTGCATCGGCACGTCGGTGTTGCGGCGCACCCGCATGCGATTGAGCACGCGAGTCTTGTTCGGGTCGAGATCGAAGGTCAGCTCGACCGTGTCGATCCAGTAGGCGGGCGCGACATAGTCTTCGCGGCGGATGGCAACCGGTTGGCCTTGTGCGTCACGCAACAGCATCGAGAGTCTCCAGAAAATTTGAATGGGCGAGTTCGTCGTAGTCGTGCACGGCGGCGATGACGTGCGGGCCGGCGAGCTCGGCAGGTGTATGGGTGCTGCAGATGGCGACGGCACGCATGCCGCCGCGGCGTGCGGCTTCGATGCCGAAAGGAGCGTCTTCGAAAACGATGCAACGCGCCGGCGCCACGCCAATGCGGCGCGCGGCTTCGAGAAAGATCTCGGGTGTCGGCTTGCCGGCGAAGCCTTCGTCGCCGCCGACGATGGCCAGCGGCAAAGGGTCCATCTTGAGGCGCGACATCGCGAACTCGATGTTGTGCTTGTCGCCGGCGGTGCCGACGGCAATCTTGAGTCCGCGCCCCACGGCGGCCTTCGCGAATGCGTTGAAGCCGGCCACTTCGCGAAACTCGGCCGCGAAGAGCTCGCGGTAGATCAGCTCTTTCTCGTGCGTGATCTCCGCGCTCTCGGCATCCGTCACCTCGCGCTGCATCAGCTCGCGCGCGCACTCGGCGGCGGTGCGGCCGGTGGTGCGACGCATCAGGTCGGGCACGTCGATCGTCATGTTGCGACGGCGCGCGTACTCGACCCACGCCTTGGCGTGCCACGGCATGGAGTCGATCATGGTGCCGTCCATGTCGAAGATCAGCGCCTCCACCCGTTCGGTCCTGAGCTTGTCGAAGGGCATCAGACGCCTTGCTTCAACGACGCTTCGATGAAGACATCGAGGTCGCCGTCGAGCACCTTCTGCGTCGCCGACACTTCGACATTGGTTCGCAGGTCCTTGATGCGGCTGTTGTCCAGCACGTAGCTGCGAATCTGGTGGCCCCAGCCGACGTCGGTCTTGGTGTCTTCCAGCTTCTGCTGCGCTTCCTGCTGCTTCCTCAACTCGAAGTCGTACAGGCGCGAACGCAGGCGCTTCCATGCCACATCGCGGTTGCTGTGCTGGCTTCGGCCGTCCTGGCACTGCACCACGATGCCGGTGGGGATGTGCGTGAGCCGCACCGCCGAATCGGTCTTGTTGATGTGCTGTCCGCCCGCGCCGCTGGCCCGGAAGGTGTCGACCCGCACGTCCGACGGGTTGATGTCGATCTCGATCGAATCGTCGACTTCGGGGTACACGAAGATGCTCGCGAAGCTGGTGTGACGGCCGCCCGACGAGTCGAATGGCGACTTGCGCACAAGCCGGTGTACGCCGGTCTCGGTACGCAGCAGGCCGAAGGCGTAGTCGCCCTCGACCTTGATGGTCGCGCCCTTGATGCCGGCCGTGTCGCCTGGCGTCTCGTCTTCGATCTGCGTCTTGAAGCCCTTGCGCTCGGCGTACTTCAGGTACTGGCGCAGCAGCATGCTGGCC
>CAXTCC010000193.1:0-7773 GCA_964242015.1 uncultured Variovorax sp. | reverse complement strand
CAGCGCCGGGGCCGGAGAGCGCGGGCACCGCCACCGCCCTGACGCCCACAGGCACGCACAGGCTTGCGCTGCCTACCATCCCCCAGTCGACACGCCAAGAAGTTCAGATGCTGAAACTCCGCTTTTCTTCCCTATGGGCATCGGTGAGCGGCGTGAATACTCTCGAACGGAGAGACAACTCCAGAACGAGAAACGATGAAAGTGAACTCAGCGGTCAACCTGGAAGACCTGCGCCAGATGGCCCGGCGCAAGCTGCCCAGGATCGCCTTCGACTTCATCGATGGTGGCGTCGACGACGAGGAGTGCATGCGGCGCAATCGTGCCGCGTTCGGTCACTACCAATTGGTGCCGCGCTACCTGGTCGACGTTTCCAGGCGCGACCAGTCCACCGAGCTTTTGGGCCGTCGCTACGCCAGCCCGTTCGGCATTTCGCCGACCGGCCTGGCCGGGCTTTTCCATCCGGGCGCGGACGAGCTGCTGGCACAGGCCGCCAAGGCGGCCGACATTCCCTTCCTGCTGTCCAGTGCCAGCAACGCATCGGTCGAGACCGTCGCCAGGCTGGCACCCGACCATGTCTGGTTCCAGATCTACGGCACGCGTGACGAGCGCATCAATGCCGACCTGGTGAAGCGCGCCCGCGACGTCGGCGTGCGCACGCTGGTGGTGTCGGTCGACGTGCCGGTCAACTCCAATCGGGAGCGCAACAAGCGCAACGGTTTCTCGCGGCCTTTTCGCATGACGCCTGCGGTCGTGTTCGAGGCGCTCGGTCATCCGGCCTGGGTCATGCGGTACCTGCGCAGCGGTGGCATCCCGATGATGAGCAACTGGGCGCCCTACGGCAAGGCAGGCGCATCAGCCGCGGAAGTGGCGGACCTCTACGGCACTTTGACCCCTGCGCCGATGATCAAGTGGCAGACGCTGGAGCGCATCCGTGCCGACTGGAGCGGGCCGCTCGTCGTCAAGGGCTTGCTGCACCCCGACGACGCACGGCAGGCGGCTGCCATCGGCGTCGACGCGCTGATCGTTTCGAATCACGGCGGGCGCCAGCTCGACGTGGCACCGACACCGCTGGAGATGCTGCCGGCGATTCGCGCCGCGGTCGGCGACAAGGTCGAGCTGATGCTCGACAGCGGCGTGCGGCGCGGCTCCGACATCGTCATCGCCAAATGCCTCGGCGCGCGCTTTTCGACCTTCGGCCGTCCTACCCTGTTCGGTGCCGCCGCCGGCGGTGCACAGGGCATCGCTCGCGCCCTGCAGATCGTGCGCAACGAGATCGACATGGTGATGGCGCAGATCGGTTGCGCCTCTTTTGATTCGCTCGACGGGCGCTACCTGCGCACCGAACGCTTCGAGACCGGCTTCGCCAATCCCTCGGTTTATTCACTCAACGACGCCAATAGAAGCGTCATGGTCGAGCCACCGGTACCCACTATCAGGAGACAACGATGAAAAGCTTCTTACCCTCGCTCCGCTGGCTCGCCGCCGTGCCCGTGGCGCTCATGGTCGCCGGCGCGGCCGTCGCGCAGAGCTATCCCACCAAGCCGATCAAGATCGTCGTCGCCTACCCGCCCGGGCAGAGCACCGACATCGCCACGCGCTACTTCGCCGCCAAGCTTTCGGCTGCGTTGAACGAAGGCGTGGTCGTGGAGAACCGACCGGGCGCCTTCGGCAACATCGGCACAGCCTACGCGGCACGGGCGACGCCCGATGGCTACACGCTGGTCATGGGCGCCTCGGGCACGCACGCGCTCAACCCGGCGCTCTACGACAACATCGGATACGACGCCGAAAAAGACTTCGAGCCGATCATCGCAACGGCATTCATTCCGATGGTGATCTCGGTCAATCCATCGTCGAACATCAACTCGCTGGCCGAGCTGATCCAGCTTGCGAAGACACGGCCCGACAAGATCGATGTCGCGCTGCCGAGCGTCACCGCGCAACTCGTGCTGGAGATGATCAAGCTGCAGAAGGTGCCGCTCTTCGCGATCAAATACAAGGGCTCGGGCGAAGCCATGACCGCACTCCTCGGCAACCAGGTGCCGGTGCTCATCGACACCGTGGCCGCATCCCGCGCGCAGTTCGGAAAGATCAAGCCTCTTGCCGTGACTTCGGCCAAGCCGATGACGGCGTTGCCGGACATCAAGAGCGTCGCGCAGCAAGGGCTCGATGGCTTCAACGTGGTCGCATGGAACGCGCTGATGGCACCGCGCGGTACGCCGGTCGAGGTCAGAAACCGCATCGAGACCGAGATGCGCAAGATCCTCGCATTGCCCGAGACAGCCAAGGCGCTGCAGGACCTCGGCTTCGAGCCGGCACCGACCATGAACCATGCGCAACTCGTCGCGTGGCTGCACTCGGAGCGCACGACCGATGCCGAAATCATCAAGAGCGCCAACATGAAAGCCGAGTGACGAGACCACGTGTCTTGTCCTTCATCCCACGCCCACTGCACATCCCAAAGGAGACTCCCATGTCAGCCATCGCCATCGAACTCAAGACCCGCAAGCTGCACTCCGATTTCGTCATCGAGATCGACGAGCGCATCGACGAGCTGCTGAAAGATCCCGAGGCCATCGAGCAGGTTCTCCAGCTCTGGCAGACATCCCCGCTGATCGTCTTTCCGCGTCAATGCCTGGAAGAAGCGGACCAGGTGAAGTTCACCAGCCTGCTCGGCAAATGCGAGACCGCCAACCGCAAGGACATTCAGTCGCCGTACCACGAAGAGATCATCTACTTCAGCACGCTGCGCTATGCCGACGGACGATTCGTCGGGGGCTTCGCCGGCGGCGACGACGTGGATTGGCACTCGGACCAGACCTTCATCGCGCGCCCCGCGACCGGCGCCATTCTGTACGGCGTCGAGGTGCCCAAAGGCGGCGGCGACATCTACTGGGCCGACCAATACGCCGCATGGGAGAGCCTGCCTGCCGACATCAAGAAGCTCATCGAGGGCCGCACCGGGACATACCACTACGCCAAGCGCTTGGCGATCCTGAAGGCACCCGAACTGAAGAACACGGAACAGGGCAAGAAGATGGCCGCCCTGCCGCCGGTCCAGCATCCGTTGGTGCTGACCCACCCCGTTACTGGTCGCAAGGCGCTCTATGCAGACCCGACCACGCTGGTGTCGGTCGACGGCCTGAGCGAGGAAGAAAACGCGCGTGTGCTGCCGCTCCTGTTCAAGGCCGGCGGCAACCCGGCCTTCGTCTACCGCCACAAGGTGCGCAACGGCGACCTGATGCTCTGGGACAACGGCTGCACCATGCACCGCCGCGACGAGATGAGCATCGATCAGCCGCGCCTGATGAAGCGCACCACGTTCCGCCTGTCCGGCGACGCGCATTGCGTGCCACACTGAAGTCACGACCAGGATCGCGCCTTGAACCAATCCAAAGTATTTTTGCGGGTCAACCGCGTCGATGCGAGCCTGTGTGCGCAGGCGCTCGAAGCCACGGTGTCCGATCTCCACGAGGCTGCGTGGACGAGCAGCGTCGGTGGCTTGATGTCGAGCCGCATGCGACCGCTGCAGAAAGGTCGCCGCATCGCCGGCCCGGCGGTCACGGCGTTTTGCGCACCGGGCGACAACTTGATGATGCATCGCGCCCTCTACCTGGCCCACCCCGGCGACGTGCTCGTGGTGGTGGTCGATGGCGAGAACGCGGGCGCGCAGTGGGGCGACATGGCGACCCGTTACGCGATGAAGAAGGGGCTGGCCGGCGTCGTCGTGCAGGGCAGCGCGCGCGACACCGACACCGTCGAGGCACTCGGCTGCGCGGTATGGGCCACGCAGGTCCGGTCGATCCATGCCGAGAAGAGCGGGCACGGCATGGTCAATGCCCCGCTGCTCTGCGACGGCGTGCTGGTCAACCCGGGCGACCTGATCGTGGCGGACGGCGACGGTGTGGTCTGCTTGCCCAAGGCGGATGCAGCGAGCGTGGTCGAAGGCGCCCTCGCCCGCATGCGCCGCGAAGAAGAAATGGCCAAGGCCATCGAGCGCGGTGAGGCCATCTGGGATCTCGGCGGCTCGGCTGCGAGCTACGCCGCGATGAAGAACATCGAAGAGATCGACGCGGCTTTCGACGACCGGCGACCGCCTTGAAGCGTTCTCAATCCCTCACTCCGCAGCCGAAGGAAATACGAGCAGTGCGCTGCCATCTTGGGATAGCTCTCCGGCAACACGCACGAGTTAGAGGGCTTCGGCGTGGCTTCTGTCTTCGGTGACGATCATGGGCGTGGCCGTGTGGTGCGCACACCGCTGGCCGCCGCGACACGCACCGCCTCGATCGTCTCGCGAAGCGCAAGCGCATCGGTGAAATTTGCCGACCGCCGCGACCCCGTGCGAATGTCACTTGCGAAGGCCTCGTAGGCGGACAACACGAACCGCGCCGGGCTGTCCGACGCCATCTGGTCATTGCCTGCTCCGGCCGGCTCGGCGGTCGCAACGGGCTCCCACCGCTTGTCCCGGGCGCTCCACACCTCCAGCTTCAAGGGCCGCCACATCAGCTGACCCGTCGACGTGACGCGCAGCACGGCGTCTTCTCCCTGGATCTCCCAGACAAACGACGGCTGGCCGCTGCCGGCACGCATATGAAAGCTGACCATCGCGCCGCTGTCCAGCACGCCGCACATCGCGATCTGGTCGGGCGAGTTGGACATGATCGTCTCGCCCGTCTGCCGCACGACGATTCGGGGCCGGCTGATGGTGGTTACTGCCGAAACATCGCCCAATTTGCCCAGTGCGAAGCAAAGCGAGTCGATGTAATGGGCGCAATGAATGGTCAGCGGATTGGCACCATTCGCAACATCGAGCAGGTAGGCGTTGTCCTTGTCGATCGAACCCAGGGACAGTTCGTCCCACGCGATGAGCGACGTGGAGAGGATGCGGCCAAGTTTTCCCGCGGCAATGATCTCCCGCACTTGCTGCAGCCAGGGCGAAAAGCGGCCTTGCAGTCCCACCGCGGTCGGCACGCCATGTTCGCGCGCCAGCCGCTCCAATTCGCGCGCCTCGTCCATGGTGTGTCCGAACGGCATCTCGCAATAGACCGGCTTGCCCGCCAGCAGCGCCTGCTTGACCAGCGGGCAGTGATCCGGCGCTTTCACCGAGACCACGACCGCGTCGACATCGTCGTGGGCGATCATCGCGCTGGCATCGTCGAACCACAGCGGCGCATCGAAGGCCGCTGCTGCCAGACGGGCAGATTGTTCGCGCCGAGTGGCCACCGCCTGCAGGATCAGGGACGGAACGGCACGGATGGCCGGGATGTGCGCCATGGCGGCCCAGCCTCGCTCCGGCGTGGCCCCGACGATGCCGATCCTGATCTTTGCACCTGCACGGTCGTCGGTCATTCAAGCACCTCCCCCGATTGCACGCGACGTTGGCGCGTGCCACCCAGCGCGACGGCCGGCAGAGAGGCTACCGCCAGCAGGGCAAGCACGGCCCAGGGCAATGCTGCGGCGCCGAACGACGGCAGGAGAGCCGCTCCTAGAAGGCCGCCGCCCGCCATGCCCGCGTTCCAGACCGTGACGAGCATGGACTGCGCGAGATCGGTTGCATCGCCAGCGGCCCGCGCGGATGCGGTCTGGAAAAGCGTCGCTGTTCCGCCGAAGGCCAGGCCCCAGAACGCGATGCATGCCAACAGAACAAAGGCGGAGTGCCCCAGCAAACCGGCCGCCATGGCCGCGGCGGCGAACACGACGATGCTCAGGCGGATGAGCAAGGTCAACCACCGGTCGACGAGGATCCCGGTAAGCCAGATGCCGCCCAGCGCAGCCACGCCGAACACCAGCAGCGCCACGTCGACTCGCACTCCCGACTGCAGGTAGGCGAGCCACGGCGCGATGTAGGTGTAGAGCATGTTGTGCGCGAGCACGTACAAGACGGTCAGCGCCAGCACTGGGCGCAGTCCCGGCAGCCGAAGAACATGGCCCACGCCCTGTGCGGCGCCGCTCGGCTTGCCCGGGAAGTCCGGCACGCCCAGGCGCACCCAGGCGAACAAGACCGCCGCCAGCAGCGACATCACGCCGAAGGACCAGCGCCAACCGACCAACCCGCCCAACAGAGTTCCTGCCGGAATGCCCAACGACAAGGCCAAGGGCGTTCCCACCATGGCGACCGCGATGGCCCGGCCCTGCAAGCCGGCCGAGACCATCCGGCTCGCATGCCCTGCCAGAAGCGCCCACAGAAGGCCCGCGAACACACCCGCACCGAAGCGCGCGACGAGCGTCAACGCGAAGGAGGTCGACACTGCAGTCACCACGTTGACCACGCAGAAGCCGCCGATGGCCATCAGCAGCAGCGGCCGCCGTCGCCACGCCTGGGTCGCCTTGACCAAGGGAATGGCGGCGAGCAGCGATCCGAGGGCATACAGCGTCACCAACTGTCCCGCCGCACCGACGGAGATGTCCAGGTCCGCGGCGATGGCCGGAAGCAAGCCCGCTGGCAACGCCTCGCTCAGGATGGCGACGAAGCCCGCCGCCGCCAGTGCGAGCAAGCCGAGCCAGGGGAAACGGTTGTCCTCACGCATGGTCGGCGTTTCGCGTCAGTCGACCGGCGGCGGGGTCTGTTATCGGAGATCTGTGGAGTGTTGTCTGCATCATGTTGCCCGTCGAAAAGAGAAGGCTTTGACGATAGGCAACTCTTCACTCGGGATAAAGGTGGGTAGATTTCCAATGTCTCATGACTGCAATGTCTGCAATGAAGCCCTCGATGCTCGACAGCCTGGAAGATTTCGCCGTGTTCGTGCAGGTCGCGGAAACGCGCAGCTTCGCGGAGACGGCTCGGCTCACCGGCGTAACGGCCTCGGCCGTGGCCAAGCGGATGGCCCGTCTCGAGGAGCGTCTGAACGTGCGCCTGCTGCACCGGAGCACTCGCAGCATCACTTTGACCGCTGAAGGCGCGATGTTCCTGGCCCGCAGCCGACGCGTACTCGACGAAGTTCAGGGCGCCGAACACGAGCTGTCACGCGCCTCCGGAACGCCGCGTGGCCGTCTGAAGGTGAGCCTGCCGATGGTCGGCACGCTCTTTCTGCCGTTGCTTGCCGAGTTCATGCGGACGCATCCTGCGATCGACCTGCATCTCGATCTCAGCGACCGCATGGTCAACATCGTCGAAGAGGGATTCGACGCGGTCATTCGCACCGGCGAGCCCGACAGCTCCGCGCTCACTGCCCGTTCGCTCGGAAGCTGGCCCATGCTGCTGGTAGCTTCGCCGGGCTACTTATCCCGGAGGGGCAGGCCCGAGCGGCCCGCGGATCTTGCAGGGCACAGTTGTCTGCACCACTGTTTCAACAGCACCGGCAAGCTGGAGCGCTGGCCGCTGGTCTGGAGCGAAGACGAAGCCGAAGTCGTCCTGCCGGTATCGATGGTCTCCAACAACCTGGAGGGGCGGATCTGTTTCGCAGAGAACGGCCTGGGGATCGCCTACCTTCCCGAGTTTTCTGTGCGCGATGCGCTGGCCGCGGGCCGGCTCGAAGTCGTGCTGCCCGCTTTTACCGAACTCCGCCAGACCACCTTCCGCATTTTCTGGCCCTCCTCCCGGCATCCCTCGCCGAAGGTCAGGGCACTTGTCGACTTCCTCGTCAAGCAGATGAAGAGTGAAAGGGGTGAAGCATGAGCTCGGCGCAAAGCGTGATGCTCGGATTGGTCGCAAACTGCGAGGTGCAATGGTTGTCGTCGCGCATCCATCGAGCACCCAATGCTGAACACGTCACCTCGTCCAAAGGTCATCACATTCGATTGCCACGGCACCCTGGTGCAATGGCACAGTGCCCT
>CAXTCC010000192.1:0-7813 GCA_964242015.1 uncultured Variovorax sp. | reverse complement strand
GTCGTCTGGCACGTGCGCGACCGCATCAGCGACGACTACCTGCCGCTGAGGGTCGTGCAGGTGGTCCGGGCGCTCGCCCGCGTCCTGCCGACGCGCCTGGTGGTGAACTCGGCTGCCACGCGGGCGACCCTGCCCGGAGTCCCTGACTCCCGCGTCCACGTCGTGCGAGACGCCGTCACGCCGCCACCCACGCTGCCCGAGCCGACTGACGGCCCGTTCACGGTGGGCGTGGTCGGGCGCATCGCTGCGTGGAAGGGCCAGCACGTGCTGCTGGACGCGCTCGCCGAGGTGAACCACGGGACACGCGCGCGCCTCGTCGGCTCGGCGATGTTCGGTGAGGAGGAGTACGAGCGCTCGCTGCACGAACAGGTGGAGCGACTCGGCCTGGCCGACGTCTACGGCAACACCAAGGTTCCGCTCTATGTGATGAACGTGGCGTACCCGGTCATCGAGAGCGAGGTCATCCGCTTCTGCGAAGGCAAGCGCGCGGTGATGATCGTGGAAGAGGGCCAGCCCAACTTCGTCGAACAGAACCTGGCGACCATCCTGCGCCAGCACGGCTCGACCACGGCGCTGCACGGCAAGGACATCCTCCCGGTGGCCGGTGAGTACACCGCCTCCGAGTTGCTCAAAGGCGCACGCACCTTCTGCGAGCGCTACGAGCGGCTCGCACCGCTGTCGGTCGCAGCGACCCCGGCTCAGGCGCGCAAGATCATTCCGCTGATGGCCGTCGCGGAGATCGGTGTCGACAACGCGCCCGAGCCGGCCTTGCCGTCCAGCGCGCTCGGCGATGTCGTGCATGCGCGGCCACCGGGCTTTTGCACCGGCTGCCCCGAGCGGCCGATCTTCAGCGCGATGAAGCTGGTCGAGCGCGAACTGGGCCCGCACCATGTCAGCGCCGACATCGGCTGTCATCTGTTCTCGATCCTGCCGCCCTTCAACATCGGCAACACGACGATGGGCTACGGCCTGGGCGGCGCGGGCTCTTCGGCCCTCAACGCGCCGGCCGGCAAGCGCGCGATCTCGATGATGGGCGACGGCGGCTTCTGGCACAACGGCCTGACCAGCGGCGTCGCCAACGCGGTCTTCAACAAGAGCGACAACCTCACCGTCATCGTCGACAACAACTACACGTCGGCCACCGGCGGTCAAGACATCCTGTCGTCGCACGCCGTCAACAAGACGCGCAGCACCGGCCACGAGATCGAGCGCGCGGTACGCGGCGTCGGCGTCGAGTGGGTGAAGACGCTGCGGCGCACCTACGACGTCGCCGGCATGCGCGACGCGCTGAAAGATGCACTGACCACCACGACCAAGGGCCCGAAGGTCCTGATCGCGCAGTCGGAGTGCATGCTCAACAAGCAGCGCCGCGAGAAGCCGCTGGTGCGCAAGGCGATCGCCGATGGCAAGCGCATGGTGCGCGACAAGTTCGGTGTCGACTCGGACACGTGCACCGGCGACCACTCGTGCATTCGCCTGTCGGGTTGCCCGTCTCTGTCGATCAAGCCAAACCCCGATCCGCTGCGCACCGACCCGGTCGCCACCGTGCTCGACACCTGCGTCGGCTGCGGCGTGTGCGGCGAGGTGTCGCATGCGGCAGTGTTGTGCCCGTCGTTCTACAAGGCGCAGGTCATCAGCAACCCGAACCGCTGGGACCGCATCCGCGAACGCGTGCGCGCCGGCGTGATCGGCTGGCTGCAGCGCGGTGAAGCCAGGCGCCGTGAAGCCTATGCGTTCTAAGCGATGACCCAGCCTATCAAGATCGCGATATTGGCCATGGGCGGCGAAGGCGGCGGCGTGCTGGCCGACTGGATCGTCGACATGGGCGAAGCCAACGGCTACGTCGCGCAGACCACCTCCGTGCCGGGCGTCGCGCAGCGCACCGGCGCCACCATCTACTACGTCGAGCTGTACCCGATCGCGAAAGCCGATGCGGATGGCGGCCACCCGGTGCTGGCGCTGATGCCTCTGCCGGGTGACGTCGATGTGGTGCTGGCTTCTGAGCTGATGGAGGCCGGCCGTGCGGTGCAACGCGGACTCGTCACCAATGACCGCACCACGTTGATCGCGTCGACGCACCGCGTGTACTCGATCGCCGAGAAGAGTGCGCTCGGCGACGGCCGCGTCGACAGCGCACAGCTGCTTGCGCACACGGCGAAGGCCGCGATGCGTTTCATCCGCTTCGACATGGCGCAGGCAGCCGAGGCTGCAGGCAGCGTGATCAGCGCGGTGCTCTTCGGCGCGCTGGCCGGGTCGGGGGTGCTGCCTTTCAGCCGCGCGCAGTTCGAGTCGACGATCGAGCGTGGCGGTGTCGGCGTCAAGCCGAGCCTGAAGGCTTTCGGCGCTGCGTTCACGCGCGCCCAGGCGGGCGACGATGGCCAGGCGCTGCCGGAAGCCGTCGTTCCCACGCCCGTCCCGCAGCCGCGCCACCCGGCGGTGCGTGCGCTGGTCGAGCGCGTGCAGCGCGACTTTCCGGCAGCCGCACACGACCTGCTGCTCGAAGGCGTGCGCCGCTCGATCGACTACCAGGACCTGGCCTACGCCGGCCTGTACCTCGACCGCATGGCCTCTGTCGCTGCTTTGCCTGCGAGCGACGGCCATCGCCTGCTGCGTGAAACCGCGCGGCATCTCGCGCTCTGGATGTCATACGAAGACACCGCTCGCGTCGCTGCATTGAAGACCCGCGCGACGCGCTTTCAGCGCGTTCGTGGCGAGGTCCGCGTGCAGTCGAACCAGGTGCTCGCGATCAACGAGTACATGCATCCGCGCATGCAGGAAATCTGCGAGACGCTGCCTGGCGGCATCGGCCGCTGGCTCATGGGCTCGACCCTGCCGAGGAAGCTGGTCGAGCGCTTCACGCAGCACGGCCGGGTGATCCAGACGAGTTCGCTGCACGGCTACCTGATGCTGCGCACCGTGGCGGGCATGAAGCGCTGGCGCCGTTCGACGATGCGCTACGCCGAAGAAAATCGGCGCATCGAAGAGTGGCTGCAACGCATCGCGGCGACCGCAGCGCGCAACCCTGAGCTGGCTGTCGAAATCGCCCAGTGCCAACGGCTGGTCAAGGGCTACAGCGACACGCACGAACGCGGCATCCGCAACTACGACACCTTGATGCGCTCGGTCGAGCGCGCCGGTGCGATGCTGGCGCCCGCCACCTTGCGCGAGCTGCGCGACGCCGCGCTCGCCGACGAACATGGCCACAAGCTGCAGGCTGCACTGGTGCGGCATGCGCTAGGCTGAAGAGACAAGCTATGACTGTTCCGACCGCCACGCTCGAGCTTCGCGTTGTCGAAGCGCGCGAACTGAATCCGTTGATCCGGCTGCTGCGTCTTCGGCGCGACGACGGCAGCGCCTTGCCCGGCTTCGCCGCCGGAGCGCACGTCCGCGTGCAGGTGTCGTTGCCCGACGGCAAGACTGACTGGCGCCACTATTCGCTCGTCAACTTCGCGACCGAACGAAATGCCACCGTGTCGCCGATGGAGTACGTCATCGCCGTGCGCAAGGAAGCCGAAGGCCGTGGCGGTTCGCGCTTCATGCACGAACAGTTGAAGGCGGGCGACACGCTCGCCATCGAAGCACCGAAGAACGACTTTCCGCTGCACACCGGCCCGGGAGGATCGGTGCTGGTCGCCGGCGGCATCGGCGTGACGCCGCTCGCGACCATGGCGGCGCGTCGCCGTGCCGAGGGGGCGGCGGTGCGGATGCACTACGCAGGTCGGAGCCGCGACATGATGGCTTTCTTGCCGGAGCTGCAGGCACTGCTCGGCGACGACCTGCAGGTCCACGCCGACGCCGAGGCCGGCACGCCGCTCGACATCGAAGCCCTGCTGAACGACGTGCCGGCCGGCGACCGCCTCTACGTTTGCGGCCCCAAGGTCATGCTGGACGCCGTGCTCGCGCACACCCAGGCGCGCGGCTGGGAGCACGACCGCGTGCACTTCGAACTCTTCACCGAGACCGTGACGGAGGAGGGCGATCAACCCTTCGAAGTGGAGCTTGCGCAATCGGGCCAGCGCTTTACCGTGGCGGCAGATCAGACCCTGCTCGACTGCCTGATCGAGAACGGCTGCGACCCGATGTTCGACTGCAAGCGCGGCGAGTGCGGCGTCTGTGTCGTGCCGGTGCTCCAAGGTGAGATCGACCACCGCGACTACGTGCTGACCGCCCGCGAGAAGGCCCAGGGCGATGTGATGCAGATGTGCATCTCGCGCGCCAAGGGTGCGCGCCTGGTGATCGATCTTTGAAGGAGCGATGCGAGCCATGCAGACTTCCACGCGAACCACGACCTCGTACCGGGACAACCCCGACGCCATCCGCGCGCTGGTGCGCAACGACCGGGTGCATCGCGACCTGTACACCAGCCAGGAACTGTTCGAGCTGGAGCAGGAGCACTTCTTCGCCAACACCTGGAACTACGTGGGCCACGAGAGCCAGCTGCCGAAGCCGGGTGACTGGATCACGTACGAGATCGCCGGTCGGCCGTTGATCGTCGTGCGCCACACCGACGGCAGCGTGCGCGCGATGATGAACCGCTGCGCCCACAAGGGCTCGCGGCTGGTGAGCGCACCGTGCGGCAACACCGGCAAGTTCTTTCGCTGCCCGTACCATGCCTGGACGTTCAAGACCGATGGCGCCTTGCTCGCGATTCCGCTGAAGACCGGCTACGAGAACACCGCGCTGCACGAGTGCGAATCGGCAAAGGGCCTGACGACGTTGAAGCATGTGCGCACCTATCGCGGCTTCATCTTCGTGAAGATCAACGATGCCGGTCCGGACTTCGACGACTACTTCGGCGACTCGCTGAGTTCCATCGACAACATGGCCGACCGCTCGCCCGAAGGGGAACTGGAAATCGCCGGCGGTTGCCTGCGCTTCGTGCACCAGTGCAACTGGAAGATGTTCGTCGAGAACCTCAACGACACGATGCATCCGATGGTGGCGCACGAGTCGTCGGCCGGCACCGCCAAGCGCATGTGGGCCGATCAGCCGGCCGATGCACCCAAGCCCATGGCCGTGGAGCAGTTCGTGCCCTTCATGTCCGACTACAAGTTCTTCGAGGACATGGGCATCCGCACCTACGACAACGGCCACAGCTTCACCGGCGTGCACTTCAGCATCCACAGCAAGTACGCGGCGATCCCCGAGTACGACGATGCGATGAAGGCCCGCTACGGTGCAGAGAAGACCGCGCAGATCCTCGGCATGGCGCGGCACAACACCGTGTACTACCCGAACCTCACGATCAAGGGCGCGATCCAGTCGATCCGCGTGGTGAAGCCGATCGCGGCCGACAAGACCCTGGTCGAGAGCTGGACCTTTCGCCTCAAAGGTGCACCGCCCGAGCTGTTGCAGCGCACCACGATGTACAACCGCCTCATCAACTCGCCGTTTTCCGTCGTCGGGCACGACGACCTGCAGGCGTATCGCGGGATGCAGGCCGGCTTGCATGCCAGCGGCAACGAGTGGGTGAGTCTGCATCGCGACTACGACGCGTCGGAGTTGAAGGGCGGCGAGATCACGACAGGTGGCACGAGCGAATTGCCGATGCGAAATCAATATCGCTCATGGGTAAAGCGCATGACCGAGACGATGTAATGACCGACAACATTCAGATCACTCGCCAGGACCTGATCGACTTCGTCGTGAACGAAGCGCATCTGCTCGACACGCGCCGCTACGAAGAGTGGAACGCGCTCTTCACCGACGATGCTTTCTACTGGGTGCCGCTGGTGCCCGATCAGGAAGACGGCATCAACCACACCTCGCACATGTACGAGGACAAGCTGCTGCGCGACCTGCGCATCGAGCGCCTGAAGAGCCCGCGCGCGTTCTCGCAACAGCCGCGCAGCCGCTGCCATCACCTGCTGCAGGTGCCGGTGGTCGAGCAATTCGACGTGGAAGCCGGCCGCTTCGTGCTGCGCACCGAGTTCCATTACACCGAGTCGCAGGGCGACGAGCTTCAGTTCTATGTCGGTACTTTCTTCCATCACCTGACAGTGCAAGACGGCGCGCTGCGCATCACGCTGAAGCGCGTCAACCTGCTCAACTGCGACGCGGCATTGCCGGCGGTGCAGCTCTTCATCTGACCCGGACGCTATGACGAGCACGGTCCATCAAGTCTTCTCGGCAACGGCGGCGCGCACGCCCGATGCGGAGTTCTTGTTCACGGAGTCGGTGACCGCTGCAGCCTATGGCATCGAGGCCGGCGCCATTCGCTGGAGCGAAGCTGCCGCACAAGTCGAGCGCCTGCGCGACGCTTATGCCGCGGCCGGCTACGGTCACGGCCATCGCGTCGGCCTGCTGCTGGAAAACCGACCCGCCTTCCTGTTCCATTGGTTCGCGCTCAACGCGTTGGGTGCGAGCGTGGTGCCCATCAACGCCGACATGCGCTCGGCCGAGCTGAGCTACCTGATCGGCCACAGCGAGATCGGCCTGGCAGTGACCTTGCCTGAGCGCGCCGCCGACCTGCGCGCCGCCGGCGCACTGGCGGGCGTCGCGTTCGAGACCATGGGCCCCGACGACGCGGTGCCCGCTGCAAAGACGATTGCACCGCATGCCTCCGAGCCGATCGGCGCCGACACCGAATGCGCGTTGCTCTATACCTCGGGCACCACCGGCCGCCCCAAGGGCTGCATCCTGAGCAACACCTACTTCGTCAACGCAGGCGAGTGGTACGCCGCGCTCGACGGCGTCTGCAGCGTACGCCGCGATGCCGAACGCGTGATGACGCCGCTGCCGTTGACGCACATGAACGCGATGGCCTGCTCCACGATGGTGGTGCTGGTCGCAGGCGGCTGCCTGGTGCAACTCGACCGCTTCCATCCCAAGAGCTGGCTGCAGAGCGCACGCGAAAGCGGCGCGACCATCGTGCACTACCTCGGCGTGATGCCCGCGATGCTGCTGTCGGCCCCGCCATCACTTGCCGACCGCGACCACGCGATCCGATGGGGCTTCGGCGCCGGTGTCGACCGCAAGAACCACGCACCGTTCGAAGCGCGTTTCGGCTTCCCGCTGGTCGAAGCCTGGGCCATGACCGAGACCGGTGTCGCCGCCTGCATCATGGCCAACCAAGAACCCCGACTCGTCGGTGAAAGCTGCTTCGGCCGACAGGAGTCGTTCGTCGAGATCAAGCTCATGGACGACCAGGGCAACGACGCCGCAGTCGGCACGCCAGGCGAACTGCTGGTGCGCTCGGCCGGCGCCGATCCGCACCGCGCCTTCTTCTCCGGTTATCTGAAAGACGAAGAAGCAACGGCCGAAGCCTGGGCCGGTGGCTGGTTTCACACTGGTGACCTGGTAAGACGCGACGCCGATGGCAACTTCTTTTTCGTAGACCGCAAGAAGAACGTGATCCGACGCAGCGGCGAGAACATCTCCGCCGTCGAAGTGGAGAGCGTGCTCAACCAGCACCCCGCAGTCAAATCCTCCGCCGTCGCCGCGACCCCCGATGCCGTGCGCGGAGACGAAGTCCTGGCCTGCATCGTGTTGCGCGAAGACGCCGACGAGACCGCCAAACTACAGATCGCCACCAGCATCGTCGACCACGCATTGGCCCAGCTCGCGTACTACAAAGCGCCTGGCTATATCGCCTTCATCGACGCCTTGCCGTTGACGCCGTCACAGAAGATTCAGCGCGGTGAGTTGCGTGCTTTGGCTTTGACTTTGCCGTCTCGATCGAATTGCATCGATACGCGATCTATGAAGAAGCGGCAGGGCTGAATGGACGTGCTCTCGTGTCATCGCCGCGTTGTTTTGCCGGGGCGGGATCGCGCCGACGGCGTACTCCCCTCCGCGAATGTCCCCCGGCCTT
>CAXTCC010000191.1:0-7824 GCA_964242015.1 uncultured Variovorax sp. | reverse complement strand
TGGCCAAGCCGGAACGCGTTTCGATCATCATCGGCGACGAACTCGCGACCATCAAGCAGGAGTTCGGGCAGACCAAGCTCGGTGCGCGCCGCAGCCAGATCGAGCACAGCGCTTTCGATCTTTCGACCGAAGACCTGATCACGCCCACCGACATGGTGGTGACGCTCTCGCACAGCGGCTATATCAAGAGCCAGCCGCTCGGCGAGTACCGGGCCCAGAAGCGCGGCGGGCGCGGCAAGCAGGCCACGGCAACGAAGGAAGACGACTGGATCGACCAGCTCTTCATTGCCAATACGCATGACTACATCCTGTGCTTTTCGAACCGCGGCCGGCTCTACTGGCTCAAGGTATGGGAAGTTCCGGCGGGTTCGCGCGGCTCCCGGGGCCGGCCGATCGTCAACATGTTCCCGCTGCAGGAAGGCGAAAAAATCAACGTCGTGCTGGCGCTAACCGGTGAAAAGCGCACCTTCCCGGCCGATCAATACGTGTTCATGGCAACCTCGATGGGAACCGTCAAGAAGACGACGCTCGACGAGTTCAACAACCCGCGCAAGGCCGGCATCATCGCGGTCGACCTCGATCCGGGCGACTATCTGGTGGGTGCCGCACTGACGGACGGCAAGCACGACGTCATGCTGTTCTCCGATGGCGGCAAGGCGGTTCGTTTCGACGAAAACGACGTGCGACCGATGGGCCGCAATGCACGGGGTGTGCGCGGCATGATGCTGGAGGACGGCCAGGGCGTGATCGCCATGCTGGTCGCCGAAGACGAGCAGCAAAGCGTGCTCACCGCCACAGCGAATGGTTACGGAAAGCGCACAAGCATTACCGAATACACGCGGCATGGTCGCGGAACCAAAGGCATGATCGCGATTCAACAGAGTGAGCGCAACGGCAAGGTGGTCGCCGCTACTCTGGTGCACGCGGACGACGAAATCATGCTCATTACCGACAAGGGCGTGCTGGTTCGTACCCGTGTCGCCGAAATTCGCGAACTCGGTCGTGCGACGCAAGGCGTCACGCTGATCGGTCTCGACGAAGGCGCCAAACTCAGCGGTCTGCAACGCATCGTCGAAAACGATGCAGTGGGCGAGCTTGAGCCCGGCACCGACGACACTTCCTCATCTTCAACGGAGAATCCCAGTGAATAAATTCAAACTCGCGCTGCTGACCACGGCGTTGGCCGCCAGTTCCATGGCCATGGCCCAGGACAAGGCGCCGCTCATCAAGCAGTTCATCGATCTGCAACGCCCCGGCATCGAATCGCTGGCGCGCGGTCTGGTCGAACAGTCGAGCGCGCCGATCGCACAAGCCGGCTCCGCCTATCTGCAGACGCAAGTGCCAGCGGACAAGCGCGAAGCCGCCGCCAAGGCTGCGGATGCCGAACTCAAGAAGTACTTCGATGAGTCGTACCCGATCGTTCGCGACAAGGCAGTGCAACTCGCACCCGATGCGCTCGGCCCTCTCATGGACCAAAGCTTCACCGCCGACGAGCTGAAGCAATTGCTCGCCTGGATCAGCTCGCCGCTGAGCAAGAAGTACCAGGAACTGAATCCCAAGATGCAGACCGCGCTGACTGAAAAGCTGGTTGCCGAAACGCGCTCGACCATCGAGCCGAAGATGAAAGCGCTGGATGAAAACGTGGCTAAGGCTCTCGGCGCCCCGGTTGGAGGAGCGGCACCCGCGGCCAGCCGTCCTGCGCCGCCGGCCAAGGCGCCTGCGAAGAAGTAAGCGATAGGCAACCTGGAACTCACGCCGATGGCGACGATGCGTCCCTACAACTTCTCCGCCGGTCCGGCCGCGATGCCGGAGGCGGTGCTCCAACGTGCTGCAGAAGAAATGCTCGATTGGCACGGCAGCGGCATGGGCGTGATGGAAATGAGCCATCGCGGCAAGGAGTTCGGCGTCATTGCCACGCAGGCAGAGGCGGACTTTCGCCAACTGCTCGCGGTGCCATCCAACTTTCACATCCTGTTCATGCAGGGTGGCGGGCTGGGCGAAAACGCGATCGTGCCGCTGAATCTTTCGCGTGGCACGGTCGCTGATTTCGTGATCACCGGCAGTTGGAGCGTGAAGTCGCACAAAGAAGCGCAGCGTTACTGCACCGCGAACATCGCGGCGAGCAACGCCGGGGACGGACACACCCGGCTGCCGGAGCCGTCGGCCTGGAATCTGACCGGCGACACTTCATATGTGCACCTGTGCACCAACGAGACCATCAACGGCGTCGAGTTTCAGGAGTTGCCGGACTTGGCTGCACTGGGTTGCGATGCACCCCTGGTCATCGACTTTTCTTCGCATGTTGCGTCACGCAGCGTCGACTGGAGCCGAGTCGGCCTGGCCTTCGGTGGTGCGCAAAAGAACCTCGGCCCGGCTGGCCTGACGATCGTCGTGGTGCGCGACGATCTGCTCGACCGCGCGCTCAAGATTTGCCCGAGCGCCTTCAACTACAAGACGGTGGCCGACAACCAGTCGATGTACAACACGCCGCCGACCTGGGGCATCTACGTCGCGGGACTCACGTTCCAGTGGCTGTTGCATCAGACCGAAGGGAATCTGGTGGGCGTCGCCGCCATGGAGCAGCGCAACGCCGCCAAGGCGCGTCTGCTTTACGACTTTATCGACGGCTCGGCGTTCTACGACAACAAGGTCGATCCGAACTGCCGTTCACGCATGAATGTCCCGTTCTTTCTGCGCGACGAAAGCCGCAACGAGTCCTTTTTGGCAGGTGCCCGCGAGGCCGGACTGCTGCAGCTCAAGGGCCACAAATCTGTCGGCGGAATGCGCGCCAGTATCTACAACGCCATGCCGCTCGCAGGCGTGCAGGCGCTGGTGGACTACATGCGAGAATTCGAGCGAACGCACGCCTGATTCGGCTGCGCATTCGACCCGATGACCGCCCCTGCTCCACCGACCGCTCCCTCCGTTCCTCCGTCCGAAAGCCTTGCGGGGCTGCGCGTGCAGATCGATTCGCTCGATCAGCAATTGATCGGGTTGCTGAATCAGCGTGCCCGCGTGGCCGAACAGGTCGGCGAAATCAAGAAGCGCGAAGGCACGCCGTTTTTCAGGCCCGACCGCGTCGCCCAGGTCATCGAGAAGATGCAGCTGACCAATCCGGGCCCGCTGAAAGATCTGCACGTGGCGGCGATCTGGCGCGAGATCATGTCGGCTTGCCTGGCGCTCGAATCGCCGCAGCGCGTTGCCGTGCTCGGACCCGAGGGCACTTTCTGCGAGCAAGCCGCCGTCGAATATTTCGGTGGTGCAGCCGACCTCGTTTATTGCGCGAGCTTCGACGAGGTCTTTCACGCGACCGCTGCGGGCAGCGCCCAGTACGGCGTGGTCGGCGTCGAGAATTCGACCGAAGGCGTCGTCACCCGATCACTCGATCTGTTTTTGCATTCACCGGCCCATGTCGTCGGCGAAGTGAGTCTGCTGATCCGCCACAACCTGCTGCGCAAAACCAGCACGCTGGACGATATCGAGGTCGTACTGGCCCATCCGCAGGCGCTGGCCCAGTGCCAGACATGGCTTTCGAAACATCTGCCGAACGCCGAGCGTCGGGCGGTGTCCAGCAATGCCGAAGGGGCGCGACTGGCCTCGACCAATCCCGCCTGGGCTGCCCTCGCCAGCGAGCGGGCTGCGACGCGCTTCGGCCTGCACATCGTCGCCCATGCCGTTCAGGACGATGCCTACAACCGCACGCGCTTTTCCATCATTTGCCTGCCAGAGACGCTGGCAACACCGCCGGCCTCGGGACGAGACTGCACGAGCCTCATCGTCTCCGTGCCGAACCGGCCTGGCGCCGTGCACGACCTGCTCGTGCCCCTGAAGACCAACAAGGTGTCCATGACGCGCTTCGAGTCGCGTCCCGCGCGTACCGGACAGTGGGAGTACTACTTCTACATCGACCTCGATGGGCATCCGTCGCAGCCCAACGTGGCGGCGGCGCTCGCTGAACTGCGCGGCCTGTGCGCCTTCTACAAGGTACTCGGCGCTTACCCCGTCAAGGCCTGACACCGCGATGTTCGAGCAACTCGGATTGATCGGCTGCGGACTCATGGGCGGCTCGTTCGCGCTGGCGTTGAAGCGCGCCAGGCTGGTGAAGCGCGTGGTCGGCTACAGCAAGTCGCCGTCGACCACAGAGCGCGCCAAGCAACTCGGCGTCATCGACGTGGCGGCGCCCTCCGCGCTGCTCGCCGTGTCGGGCGCCGACCTGGTCCTGATCGCGGTACCCGTGGCGGCATCGGAGGCGACGTTCAAGGCGATCCGGCATGGACTTTCGCCCGATGCACTGATCATGGACGTCGGATCGACCAAGGGCGATGTGATCGAAGCCGCTCGCCGCGGCTTGCAAGACCAGTTCTCGAGCTTCGTCCCGGCCCATCCGATCACCGGCAAGGAAGTCGCCGGCATCGAGCACGCCGATGCGACGCTCTACGAGGGTCGCCAGGTCGTGCTCACGCCCGAGAAGGCGACGCTTCGCTCGAAGGTTCAGCGCGCGTCCCAAGTCTGGACCGACATCGGCGCGCACGTTGTCACGATGACCCACCAGGACCACGATCTGGCCTTGGCAGCGGTCAGCCACTTACCGCATCTGGTCGCGTTCGCCTTCACCAACGCGATCGCCGCCCATCCGCACGGTGCGCGCTTCATGGCGCTGGCCGGCCCAGGATTTCGCGACTTCTCGCGCATCGCTGCCAGCGACCCTGCCGTGTGGCGCGACATCCTGCTGGCCAACCGCGAGCAGGTGCTGTTGCAGTCGCAGGCCTTCCGAAAACAGCTGACGCAGTTCGAAGCGCTGATCGCTTCGGGCGATGCGCAGGCGCTCGAGAACGCGATCGCCGAAGCCAGCCGAACGCGGGCCCGGTGGCAACCGTCCGCGCCCCCTTCAGGCAACTGACGACCGATGTTCTCCACGCCATTTCTGGACCTGCCGCCACTGGTCGCCGCTGCCGGCACGGTGCAACTCCCAGGCTCCAAGAGCATCTCCAACCGTGTGTTGTTGTTGGCGGCGCTCGCCAGCGGCATGACCACTGTTCACGACCTCCTCGATTCCGACGATACGCGCGTCATGCTGGACGCTCTGGCGCACCTCGGGTGCGGTGTCCAGCGCGAGGGAAGCACCACGTGCATCGAAGGTCTCGGCGGCAAACTCGGCGTCGCTTCGGCGTCGCTCTTCCTAGGAAATGCCGGCACTGCGATGCGTCCGCTGACCGCCGCATTGGCGCTGCTCGGCGGCGAGTTCGAACTGAGCGGCGTTCCGCGCATGCACGAGCGGCCGATCGGGGATCTGGTCGACGCGCTCACGCAATTCGGTTGCCGAATCGACTACCTCGGCAACCCGGGCTACCCTCCGCTGCGGATTCATCCGGTCGCCCATGACGTGCTGGCGCTGGACACGCCGATCCGCGTGCGCGGCGATGTGTCCAGCCAGTTTCTGACGGCCTTGCTGCTGGCGCTGCCGCTGGCCGCGACGCGCGACATCGTGATCGAAGTGATGGGCGAGCTCATCTCCAAGCCCTACATCGAGATCACGCTCAATCTGCTGGCGCGCTTCGGCATCGACGTCAAGCGCGACGGATGGGAGCGCTTCACCATTGAGGCCGGCAGCCGCTACCGTTCGCCCGGCCATATTCATGTCGAGGCCGATGCGTCGTCCGCCAGCTACTTCATCGCCTTGGGTGCGATCGCGACCGGCGGCCCGAACGGCATGGGGGCGCCCCTCCGCATCGAAGGCGTCGGCGCCGATTCGATTCAAGGCGACATCCGCTTCGTCGAAGCCGCGCGGCAAATGGGCGCCGACATCGCGAGCGGCGCCAATTGGCTCGAAGTGCGACGCGGCGCCTGGCCGCTCAGGGCGATCGACCTCGACGCCAACCACATCCCCGACGCCGCCATGACACTCGCCGTGATGGCGCTCTATGCCGACGGCCCGAGCACGCTGCGCAACATCGCGAGCTGGCGCGTCAAGGAAACCGACCGCATCGACGCGATGGCGAACGAACTGCAGAAGCTGGGCGCCACGGTCGAGGCCGGACCGGACTTCATTCGCGTCCATCCCTTGTCGAAGGGTGCCTGGCGCGCCGCCAGCATCCGCACCTACGACGATCACCGCGTCGCCATGTGCTTTTCGCTCGCAGCGTTCAATCCCGACCGGATCGCGGTCCGCATCCTCGACCCGCATTGCGTAGCCAAGACCTTTCCCGACTACTTCGAGACGCTGTTTTCGGTGGCCGAGCCCGCAGCGGTCCCGGTCATTTGCATCGATGGCCCGACCGCTTCGGGCAAGGGCACGCTGGCCGTCGAAGTGGCGTACCGGCTCGGCTATCACTACCTCGATTCCGGCTCGCTCTACCGCGTAACCGGTCTCGCGATGCGGCGCAACGGCCTCGTGGCCGAACCGCAGCATGAAGCGCAAATCGCGGACATGGCGCGCTCGCTTCCGCTGCGCTTCGCCGAAGGCAAGGTCGTGCTGGCCGGGGAAGACGTCACCGACGCCATTCGCAGCGAAGCCGCCGGCATGGACGCATCGCGCGTGTCGGCGCTGCCGGCCGTGCGCGAAGCCTTGTCCGCGCTGCAAAAGAGCTTTCGGAAGCTGCCCGGACTGGTGGCGGACGGGCGCGACATGGGCACCGTCGTCTTTCCCGACGCGCAGCTCAAGGTCTACCTGACCGCCAGTGCCGCCCACCGCGCCGAGCGCAGGTATAAGCAGTTGATTTCAAAGGGTATTTCAACTACACTCGACAGTCTTCGCGCTGACCTGGAAGCACGCGACGCAAGGGACTCGTCCCGCAGCGTGGCGCCGCTCAAACCAGCACAAGACGCTCGCCGCCTCGACAACTCCAGCCTTTCGATCGAACAGTCGGTCGTTCAGGTGTTGGCCTGGTGGCTGCAAACACAGCCTTTCAAGGAAGCTTGATCGGCTGCGTGGTTCCAGCCGGTCCCCTCCGCGCGACAAGCGCACCGGCCTGCTGGTTTTTTTAACTCAACCCGGGCTACTTGCCCACAACCGCCGTCTACAGAATTCATGCAGTCGCTCGCAATTTTGCACTGGCGCTGCTCACCCTGGCTGACGGAAGGAACCATCAATGTCTGAATCATTTGCCGATCTGTTCGAAGAGTCCCTGAAGCGTTCCGAGATGCGCACCGGTGAAGTCATCACCGCTGAAGTCATCCGCGTCGAACACAACCACGTCGTCGTCAACGCCGGGCTCAAGTCCGAAGCGTACGTGCCGATCGAGGAGTTCAAGAACGACAAGGGCGAACTCGAAGTGCAGGCCGGCGACTTCGTTTCCGTTGCCATCGGCAGCGTCGAAAACGGCTACGGCGACACCATCCTGTCGCGCGACACCGCCAAGCGTCTCGCTTCGTGGCTCGCACTCGAAAAAGCGCTGGAATCGGGCGACTTCGTCACCGGCACCACCAGTGGCAAGGTCAAGGGCGGCCTGACCGTTCTGGTCAACGGCATCCGCGCATTCCTGCCGGGTTCGCTGATCGACACGCGTCCCATCAAGGACCTGACCCCGTACGAAAACAAGACTCTCGAATTCAAGGTCATCAAGCTCGACCGCAAGCGCAACAACGTCGTGTTGTCGCGTCGTGCCGTGGTCGAAGCCAGCATGGGCGAAGAGCGCGCCAAGCTGATGGAGACCCTGAAGGAAGGCGCAGTCGTGCGCGGTGTCGTCAAGAACATCACCGAATACGGCGCGTTCGTCGACCTCGGCGGCATCGACGGCCTGCTGCACATCACCGACATGGCATGGCGCCGTGTTCGCCACCCGAGCGAAGTGGTGCAAGCCGGCCAGGAAATCACCGCCAAGATCC
>CAXTCC010000190.1:4762-7933 GCA_964242015.1 uncultured Variovorax sp. | reverse complement strand
GCCGGCTTCATGAACCCCGCATCGCGCGGGTAGGTGTAGGTCACGCCGTTGACCACCAGCGTGTTGCCGTTGAAGTTCTTCAGGTTGGGCAGGATGTCGAGCAGTTGCGCATCGTTCAGGCCGAACCACTTGCCCATCGTGCCGCCGTACTGGTCGACCGAGGTCGTGGGGATCAGCCGGCCCTGGCCGACGTGGCCTTCGTAGTCGGCCGAGGTCGACGTGTTGTTGATGCTCACCACCGGCGGCGCGCCGTAGATCATCTTGCCCTTGACCGCGCCACCGACCACGAAGTGGTGGTTGCCCCAACCGTGGTCGGCGCCGTCGCCGTTCGATGCCAGCGTGCGGCCGAAGTCGGATGCGGTGAAGGCAGTGACCTTGTCGCCGAGGCCTTCGGCCGCCATCGCCGCATGAAAGCTGGCCATGGCGTCGCTCACTTGCTTCAACAGCGGTGCCTGGTTGTTGATCAGGCTGTCGTGCAGGTCGAAGCCGCCCATCGACACCATGAACACCTGACGCTTGGCGCCTGTCGCAGCGCGGCCGCGAATCAGGCGCGCCACCATGGCGAGTTGGTTGCCGAGGTTGGTCGCCGGCACCGGAAACGTTCCGGCGGCATAGGGCTGTGCGATCGCCGTCGTGATCGTGCCTTCGGCCTCGACGGCGCGTTTCGTGACCCTGTTGTATTCGTTCTCGAGCTTGTGGGCGCGGGTTTGCTGGGTCAGCGCCTGCATCGCGGACTTGACGGTGGCGGAGCCGTACAAGGTTGTACCACTGGCCGGGCTCACGCTGTTGATGCGCACCGCGCCGCCGCTGCTGACCTGGTATTGCAGCGCGCTGTCGCCCGACAAGAACACCGCATTGCCCGACACCGAGATGCAGGTGAAGAGCGAATTGCTGTTCTGCCCGAGCACCAGGTCGCCGATGTTGCCGCCCCAGCCGACCGTCGAACCCTCGGGCGACGACGACTGCCAGGTCGATTGCTGGTCATTGTGCGAAAACAGCTTCGGCGGCTGCGGATACACCTTCTTGTTGCTGTTGTTGAAGGTGGCGCGGCTGAGCGGCACGACCAAGGGTCCGACGTTGAGCTGCACCGCGGCGTTGCCGGCATCGAACAGGCTCTTCATCGCCGTCATCGACGGGTGCAAGGCGTACTGACGGCCGTTCGGCAGCGGCTGCGTGGGGCTGAGCGCCGTCGCAGCGAGATCGGCCTTGGCGATCGCGATGCCACCGGCCGACTGAACGCCGCCGCGGATGGTGCTGTATTTGCCGTAACTGTCGTCGTCGTAGGTGACAACGGTGTTGGCGTAGTCGCAGCCGCCGTACAAGAAAACGCAGACGAGCGCCTTGTAGTCGGTGGCGGTCTGCGCTGCGGCTTCACCCATGGTCGCCAGGTTGAGCGCGAACGGCATCGCGGTGCCGGCCAATGCCAGGGAACTGGAACGCTTCAGAAACGCGCGGCGCGAGTGGCCCTTGGGGTCGATGTAGTGCATGGGGCGCCTATTTCTGGATCAGGTATTCAGGGGAGGCCAACACCATCAGAATGGCCGCGTAGATGCGGTTGTTCTTCAGGCTGTCGTTGGTGCTGCCGGCCGGGACCGGTGGCGTGGCCAGCGCATTGGTGATCAACGTCACCGTGGCGGCCGACAACTGGTTGGCGCACATCACGAGATTGAGCCGACGCACCAGCGCGGCCGCATCGAACACCAGCGTCTTCTCGACCGCGTAGCTCGCGCTGACATCCTTGGTGTCGTAGCCGTTCACCAGGATGTTCTGCATGTAGTTGAGGTACCCGCCGACGCTGGTCTCGTTGACCAGCTGGAACTCCGGCGCCACCTTGCCTTCGGTCGCCAGCACCGTCGATGGCGGCACGTAGCCCGGCCTGAAGAAGTTGAACACCGAGGGCGAGCGCAGGGGGCTCTGGCCGAGCCTGCCCGCGGCGTCGGACGTGTTGTCGACCTTCCAGGTGTCCTTGACCGAGGTCACGCCGAAGCTTCGTGCCCACTGCACGAGGCGCAGCATGGGTTCGCGCAAGCGGCCGAAGTTGGGGTCGGTGAGCCCCGCCGGGCTGCGCGCTTCGTTGTCGAGCAACACCGCGGCAAACACGCTCTTCATGTCGCCGCGCACCCCGGCGCCGTTGTCCGCGAACACGGCGGCGACGCGGGCGATGTAGGCCGGGCTGGGGTTGCTGGTGATGAGTCGCTCGATCAACTGCTTGCAGATGAACGGCGCGGTGTTGGGGTGATTGGCGAGCGTGTCGAGCGCTGTCTTCAGTGCTGCGGCGCCTTTGGTACCGGCTGCGATCGTGGTGCCGAGAAAGGTCGACGCCATCGTCGAGTGGTTGTTCTCGGTCAGCACCATGGACCGTTGAGTCCACTGGTTGCTCTCGATCGTGTAGGTCTGGCCCGGTGGCGTGAAGGCGCCTTTTTCGGCCGTCTTGATGTCGAGGTCGTAACCGGTGAAGACGCGCGCGATGTTGGTCACGTCGTCTTGCGTGTAGGTGTCGAGCGGCGTGCCGTCGGCCGCGCGCTTGATGCTGCCGTCGGCATTGAGCTGGTACAGGCCCAGCGTCATCAGCTGCATGACCTCGCGGCCGTAGTTCTCGTCGGGCTGGCGGCCCGACGAGTTCTCCTTCATGTTGCCGCGCGTGTTCAGGTAGAAGCCCATCGCCGGATTCAGCGTGATGTCTTCGAGCAGCTTGCGGAAATTGGTCGTCACGCCGGCGACCATGGTGTCCCAGTACTGCGCCATCATGAGGTCGGGCCAGCTGGAGCCGATGTCGTTGGCCGACACCACGAAGATCTCGGTGAAGACCATCGCCATTCGCTTGCGGAAGCCGTCCGGCGACGCCATGAGCTGCTTCCAGATCATGTTGTCGGTGTAGACCGTGTTGTATGGCTTGCTGGCGAGCCACTGCCACCCCGTTTGCGACGGCGCCATGTCGACCTGTTCGCCGAGCCAGGTCAGGTAGCCCTTGGCGCGAACCGCAGCGATGTCGGCTTCGGTGGCGGAAAACTGGGCTTGCAACAGAAAGCGAGCGGCTTCGTCGTCTGTTTTGGCTGTCGTGTAGATATAGGTGCCGGCAGTCGGCGTGCTTTGCAACGCGGTCAGCGAGCCGGCCGCGACCTGAGCATTTCCGTTGGAAGTGTCACCGGACGTTCCAGCGGCTGTGCCGAG
>CAXTCC010000190.1:0-4662 GCA_964242015.1 uncultured Variovorax sp. | reverse complement strand
GAACTTTCGTCTGACGAAAGGGCGCGCGTTGTCTCTTCGGTCGCGATTTCGCGACCGGTCTGCAAGTCTTCGACCATGGGTTTCCTCGTCCTCGACGCTGTTGCGCCACTCCGCTCAAGGCAAATGCCGTGCCCGACCGTTGGTGGGCGAGAGGAACTCTAAAGGACGTCTGTAGGACAAGGACTGTAAGAAGATGTGACTTTTTTCGTCACATCGATACAACTGATCGTTGCAACTGCCGAGAAATGTCGGTCAGTTCTTGGCCGCTTCGAGGGCGTTTCGGGTCTGCAGGGCAACGGCCCTTGCGGCCAGCGCAAAGTCGTCTTTGTCAGAGGCGTAACAGATTGCACGAGAAGAATTGACGACGATCGGCGCGTCGCTCCGCCAACCTGCACGGACCGTCGCGACCGCGTCGCCGCCTTGGGCGCCGACACCCGGAATAAGTAACGGAACCGTTGGCGCTAAAGCACGCACACGTTCAATTTCCGCCGGATAAGTCGCGCCGACGACAAGGCCGAGCTGGCCGTTCAGATTCCACGGCCCCTGCGCCAGCCGTGCAACGTGTTCATACAAAAAAGGTTCTCCTTTCAGGTCGGCGAGTCGCTGACCCTGCAGATCGGCCCCGCCCGGGTTGCTGGTTCGGCACAGCAGGAAGGCGCCTTTGCCGTCGTGCCGCAGATAGGGTTCGACCGAATCGAACCCCATAAAAGGCGACAACGTGACGGCATCGGCACCGTATCGCTCGAATGCTTCGCGCGCATATTGCTCGGCGGTCGAGCCGATGTCGCCGCGCTTGGCGTCGAGGATGACCGGCACATGCGGCACATTGCGGCGCAGGTGCTCCATCAGTTGTTCGAGCTGACCTTCGGCGCGGTGCGATGCGAAGTAGGCGATCTGCGGCTTGAAAGCGATGGCCAGGTCGGCCGTGGCGTCGACGATGCGAGCGCAAAAATCGTAGATCTTGCCGGCATCGCCTTTGAGGCCCGCCGGGAAACGGGCCGGCTCCGGGTCGAGGCCGACGCACAGGAGCGAGCCGTTCTGGCGCTCGGCGGCGCGCAACTTGTCGAGAAAGGTCATGGGCCGATTCTAGGAAGCGATGCGTTCGAACTCGGCCGCGGCCAAGCAGAGATCAGCCCACGCCTTCGCCTTGTCGGCCTGATTTCGCAAGAGGTAGATAGGGTGGTAGCTGGCGACCACCGGTGTTTCAGCTGAACCACCGCCGGACTGGACTTGCGCGACGCGACCGCGCAATTTGCCGAGCGGCTCGTCGCTCCGCATCAGCCCCTGGGCGGAGAGCGGCCCCAATGCCAGCACGAGACGTGGCGCCAGTGCGGCCGCCTGCTCGGCGAAGCCGGTGCTCAGTGCGGCACCGTCGCCCGACGGCGCGCCAGCCGCGCTGCGGTGAACGCGGGCCAGATGCACCGGCGCCGTCCCGCGGTCCAGCTGCAGCGCGCGCAACATGTTCTGCAGCAGGCGGCCCGCCTCGCCCACGAAGGGCTCATCGTCGTGACGGCCGTCGGCCGAAGGCGGCGTGTCCACGACCAGCAGCCAGCCGCCTTCTGCCGAGCCGCTGCCGTCGTAGAGGCGGATCGCGGGTTCGATCAGGATGGTGGCCGCCGGCGCCGAGCCCGGGGCACGACGGGCTGGCGCCGTGGCAGCCGCGGGCCCTGTCACAGACGACGTGACAGGCGCCGTCACATGCGCCGTGACACGCGCCGTTGGAGCATCCGCAGCCGACGGCACGACGACGCGCTCGCGCGCAGCATCGGGCACGACATCGACCGCCGCGGGATGCAAAGGCTCCATCGCAGGCGCTGAACGGGAACGCGCGGCCACGCGCTGCGCGGTCTCGGAGGCCTCAACTGCAACCAGCCGCTGCGACGTCGGCCACCAGACCTTGACGCCCATTTCTTCGAGCATGGCGCGCTGGCGCGCATCGAGCGCCATCGTCGCTTCGGTCATTGGAGGGCACCCCAGGCGCTGCCGGTTTCGTCGAGCCTGAGGCTCATCACCACCGCATCTTCACGACGGTTGCCAAGGTCAGGGTAGTAGGCCTTGCGAACGCCGACACGACGGAAGCCCTGGCGCGCATAGACGTCCAGAGCGCGCTGGTTGCTCTGGCGCACTTCGAGCCAGAGCCACTGAGCCGACTGGGCGCGTGCCCAGCCACCGAGCGCTTCGAGCATCAACGGTGCCCAGCCCTGCCGCTGGAACGCCGGCGCGACGGTGAAATTGAGCAAATGGACCTCGTCGACGCCCTTCATGGCAACGAAATAACCGATGAGGGTGTCGCCGCCCATCAGCAATTGACAGTGGTAGCCGGCAGCCATCGAATCCGAGAAATTCATCGGCGTCCAGGGATGGCTGTAAGCGGTGCGCTCGACCGCGCAGACCGTGCCGATCCACTCGGCGGTCAGTGGTTCGAGCCGAGCTTCGAGGGGCTGGAGGACGGCGCTCATTTCAATGCAGTAGCAACAACGGCGCCAGCTTTGATGGCGGCGCGTTCTTCGGTGGTCTGGGCAACTTTATCGCGAACGTACAGCGGCGCGGCGTCGGCCGGCGCAACGCTTCGGCCGGCGGCCAGCAGCGCAGGCGCGAGGCGCAGCATGGCAGCGGCGGTCGGCAGCACCTCGTGGCGTGCCGTGGCTGTGGCCAGCCGCTCGCCATACGCGGCATAGGCATTGCCGGCAAGGGCGAAACCCGGCGGGACGATGAGTGCTTCAGGTGCCAGCAATTCGGCCTCGCCGAGTTCGTCCAGGCCGCCTCCGGCATCCAGCACGTAGCGCGCCGCATACACCTGGTCCATCCGCGCATCGAGCACCGCGACCACGCGCGTCGCGCCGAAGCGATGGCGTGCCTCTTCGGCCACTGCATGCAAGGTGTCGACCGGCAACAGCGGCACGTCGGCGCCGAAGCCCAGCCCTTGCGCCACTGCACATGCGGTGCGCAGCCCGGTGAACGAGCCCGGCCCGCGCCCGAAGGCGATCGCGTCGAGTTCGCGCAGCGTGAGGCCGGCCTGCGCCAGCAGTTGCAGGATCAGCGGCAGCAGCGTGGTCGAGGATTGCGCCCCGCCCGCGCCGCTGTGCTCGACGAGCAGATCGCCGTGCTGCACCGCGACCGACAGCTGGTCGGTGCTGGTGTCGAAGGCGAGGAGCTTGGGCATCCGGCGATTATCGAGGCGCAGGCCGACCGGGATAATCCGGTGATGCCTTTCGCCCTTCTTTCGTCCGTGCGCCACGCCCTCGTTTTCACCTGTGCCCTGGTGCTTGCCGCGCAGGCCTGCGCGCAGGCGCTCCCGTCCGAAGTCGACGCGGCTCTGGTGCGCGCCAAGGTACCGCGCGATGCAGTCACCATGCTGGTGGCCGATGCCGACGGCGTGCGGCCGCCGCGCCTCGCCTGGCGTACGCAGGTGCCGGTCAATCCGGCGTCGATCATGAAGCTGGTCACGACCTATGCAGCGCTCGACCTGCTCGGGCCCGCCTTCACCTGGACCACGCCGGTCTACGTCGACGGGCCGATCGTCAACGGCGTTCTCAACGGCAATCTGTACCTCAAGGGCCAGGGCGACCCCAAGCTGGTGATCGAGCGAATGTGGCTGCTGCTGCGGCGCATTCAGGGCCTGGGCATCAACAGCATCGCGGGCGACATCGTGCTGGATCGCAGTGCGTTCGAAACGCTCGAGGCCGATCCGGCGGCCTTCGACGGCGAAGGCCTGCGGCCCTACAACGTGGCGCCCGATGCGCTGTTGCTCAACTACAAATCGGTCGTCATGACCTTCGTGCCGAACCGCGCATCGCAAACCGCGCAGGTCAACTTCGAACCCTCGCTCGCCGGCGTGACGATGCAGCGCAGCGTGCCGCTGTCGGCCGGCGAGTGCGGCGACTACCGCGCGACGCTCGCTGCCGACTATGCCGACGGCGCACGCATCGGCTTCGCCGGCAGCTACCCGGCGAGCTGCGGCGAAAAGGTCTGGGCCGTCGCGTACGCCGACCCGCGCAGCTATGCGGTGCGCGCGATCGGTGGCCTTTGGGCCGAGATGGGCAGCCAGCTCAAGGGCCAGGTGCGTGAAGGCCGCGTGCCGGCGGGGCTCAAGCCGGTGTTCGAAGTCGCCTCGCCACCGCTCGCCGAGGTGATCCGCGACATCAACAAATACAGCAACAACGTGATGGCGCAGCAGCTCTTTCTGACCCTCGGCCTGCAGCAGAAAAACCGCGGCACGCTCGACGGCGCGCGCGACACGGTCAAGCAGTGGTGGAACGACCGCATCGGCACCGGCGAAGGCCAGCCAGTGTTCGACAACGGCTCCGGCCTGTCTCGCAACGAGCGCATCAGCGCAGCGGCATTGGCCAAGATGCTGCAGGTGGCATGGCGCTCGCCGGCCATGTCGGAACTGATGTCGTCACTGCCGGCGTCGGGCGTCGATGGGACATTGCGCAAGCGAGCGTTGCGCTCGGGCGGCGCGGCGCACCTGAAGACCGGCACGTTGCGCGATGCGGCCGGCGTGGCGGGCTTCGTCGACGGCGCCAGTGGTCGCCGCTACATCGTGATCGCGATTGCCAATCACGCCAATGCCGCTGCGGCACGGCCGGCGTTCGATGCGCTGGTCGACTGGGCGACGCAGGACTGATGACCGAATCGCCTTCAACAAGATTGATCCGTTCA
>CAXTCC010000189.1:5384-7957 GCA_964242015.1 uncultured Variovorax sp. | reverse complement strand
AGCCCCGCGAACACGTTCTGCACGTCGTCGTTGGCATCGATGGCCGCGAGAAACGCTTCGACTTCTTCCAGATGTTCGGCGCTCAACGTGCTCGGGTCGACCGGGTTCTTCGCCTTGTAGCCGAGCTTGGCCGACAGCACCGAGAAGCCTTGCGCCGGCAACGCGCGGCTGACCAGGTCGAGGTCGGCGGGATCGGTCAGGAACATCGTCGTGCCGTCTTCTGCGCCCGGCTCCATGTCCTGTGCGCCGGCCTCGATGGCGGCGACTTCCGGGTCGGCACCTTGGGTCGACGGCTCGGCTTCGATCATGCCGACATGATCGAAATCCCATGCGACGGAGCCCGACGATCCGAGCTGCCCCTTGCGAAACAGCACCCGCATCTCGGACGCGGTGCGGTTCACGTTGTCGGTCAGGCACTCGACCATCAGCGGCACCAGATGCGGCGCAAAGCCTTCGTAGATCACGTGATCGAAGTGCACCGCCTCGCCGGTCAGCCCGGCGCCTTTCTTGATGGCGCGATCGAGCGTTTCTTTCGGCATCGACACCTTGCGCGCCTGCTCCACGACCAGCCGCAAGCGTGCGTTCGATGCCGGGTCGGCCCCGCTGCGCGCCGCGATCATGATGTCCTTGGCCAACTTGCCGAAGACCCGGCCTCGGGCGTTGGCCGCCAGGTCCTTGTGTTTTGCTTTCCACTGCGCGCCCATGCTGTCTCCTTGTTGCTTCGCGGCCCCGATTATTCTGCAAACACGGGTCCGGAAACGGCGTGCACTGCGCGGTCGGCGGCGCGAGACTGCGATCTGCCCATGACCGACCCCCTCCCTCTCCTCCATCTTCTCCAGCCAACCGTCGATCACGCCGTCGTCGAGCGACTCGACGCACTCGATTGGCCCCGCCTCTTCGACGAACTCGCCACGCGCGGCTGCGCCACCACCGGCCCGCTGTTGAGCCCCGCCGAATGCCGCGAACTCTCGGCGATGTACGACCGCCCTGCCCTGTTCCGCAGCCGCGTCGTCATGCAGCGCTACGGCTTCGGCCAAGGCGAATACCAGTACTTCGACAACCCGTTGCCGGACGCCATCGCCACGTTGCGCAGCGCGATGTACGCGCGCCTCGCGCCGCTCGCCAACGCCTGGGCCGACGCGATGAAGCTGCCCGCCGACTACCCGGCCGATCATGCGAGCTATCTCGCGCGCTGCCACGCTGCGGGTCAGTTGCGCCCGACACCGCTGCTGCTGCGCTACGAGGCCGGCGACTACAACTGCCTGCACCAGGATATGTACGGCGACCTGCAGTTCCCGCTGCAGCTCACCGTGTTGCTGAGTGCGCCGCAGAACTTCAGCGGCGGTGAGTTCGTCCTGACCGAACAGCGGCCGCGCATGCAGTCGCGCGCCGAGGTCGTGCCGCTGGCACAGGGCGAAGCGGTGGTCTTCGCGGTGAACCATCGGCCGGTGACGGGCACGCGTGGCGTGTATCGCGTGGCGATGCGGCACGGCGTCAGCCGCGTGAGATCGGGCCGGCGCGAGACGCTGGGGTTGATCTTTCACGACGCACGCTGACAGTGGCGCATCCACCGATCGCCCTATGATCGATCGATGCAAAACCTGATGCCTTTTCTCGTTCAATGGGCCATCACGGCACTGTCGCTGTGGGTCGCCAGCCTGATCTTCCGGGGCCTGAAGTTCGACAGCACTTCGGCACTCGTCGTCTCCGCCCTGCTGCTCGGCCTGGCCAACGCGCTGGTCAAGCCGCTGCTCATCGTGCTGACCTTGCCGCTCACGCTGCTGACCTTCGGGCTCTTCCTGCTGGTGATCAACGCACTGATGGTGCTGCTGGTGTCGGCGCTGGTGCGCGGCTTCAAGGTGTCCGGCTTCTGGACCGCTTTCTTCGCGAGCATCTTCGTGTCGATCCTGAGCATCGCGGTCGGCTCGCTGGTGAACAGCGGCACGCCAGAGACGACGATCCAGATGCCGAGCGGCGGCAACTGGCTGTAGCTCGGCATCCCCGAACCGTGACTGCTGCGGTCTCCGCGCTGGTCAGTCGAGCCGGCCACCGCCCGCGCTGAGCTCGGCCCAGTCGAGCTCCTGCACCAGCACGCGGTAGGCGTCGTCGCCGATGACGTCGTCACGGCGCAGTTCGAAAGCGCGCTGTCGGGCCACCGAGATCGCGCGACGACGCAGCGGACCACCGGGCACTTCGTCGACCGCCACGTCCTGCGCTGGGCTTTGCGTCTGGCTGGTGTTCAGGTCGACCACGGCACCGTATTCCTTTCGCAGCAGCTTGCCGGCCAGCGTGTCGTCGTCCTGGATGGCATCGAGCAGCGCGCGATACGCATGCGTGCGGCCGAGTCGGATTTCGCGGCCGACCGGATCGTCGTCGGTCAAACCCATGCGGCGGATCAGCAGCTTCATGGTCAGGCCCTGCAACACGAGCGTGCCGAGCACGACCGCGAAGGCACACAGCAGGATGAGGTCACGGTGCGGAAACGGCGCGCCGTCGGGCAGCGTCTCGGGGATGGCAAAGGCCGCGGCCAGCGTCACGATGCCGCGCATGCCGGCCCACGACAGCACGACGCC
>CAXTCC010000189.1:3227-5284 GCA_964242015.1 uncultured Variovorax sp. | reverse complement strand
CGCGTCCTGCCCGCGCATAGCCCCAGCGCTTCAGCACCTGGTAGCTCATGACCCACGCGAAGCGCGCCGCGATGGTCACGACCAGCACCACCGCGGCGGTGACGACCGCGTCGTTGCGCGCACCGCCGGCTTCCAGCCGCTGCCAGATCGGTCGCAGCTGCATGCCGATCAGCACGAAGGCGAAGGCGTTCAGCACGAAGACCACCGTCTCCCACACCGCGAAGATCGGGATGCGCATGCGCGCCGGCATCTGGCCACCGGTGCGGCGAGCCACCGTCATCGCATACGCCACCAGCGTCAGGATGCCCGACAGTCCGATGGCTTCGGCCGCGATCCACACGCCGAAGGTCAGCGCGAACTGCACGATCAGCGAGGTCGGCACGTCGCGCAGGCCCGAGGTCAACGGCCGCAATACATAGGCGCAGGCGACACCTGCCGCCAGGCTGCCGAACACGGTGAGCAGGAACACCGGCGCGAAGCTGGCGAAGCCGAGGTGCCCGGCCATCATGGTCATGATCGCCAGCCGATAGACCAGCAGCGCACTGGCGTCGTTCAGCAGGCTTTCGCCTTCGATGATCTTCAGCAGCTTGTGCGGCAACTTGACCTGCCGCATGACCGCCGTCGCGGCGGCCGCATCGGGTGGCGCGACGATGGCGCCGAGCGCGATCGCCACCGGCCACGGCATGTCGGGCACCAGCCAGCGCGCCGCCAGCGCGACCGCGATCACCGTCGTGCCGACGGCGGCGATGACCAGGCCGGCGACCGGTTTCCAGTTGGCGCGCAGGTCGCGCAGCGAGGTGTCGTAGGCCGCATCGAGCAGCACCGGCGCGACGAACAGCGCCAGTGCCAGGTGCGGGTCGAGCGTCCAGTTGGGGCTGGACGGCACGAACGCGAGCGCGACGCCGCCCAGCGCGAGAAAGGTCGGATACGGCGCACCGACCCGGCGCGCCAGCATGGCGAGCAACGCTGCGCCGAGCAGCAGCACGATGATCCATTCGAAGGTTTCCATGAGAAGTCGCGTGTGGTTTCGAACCATTGTCCGACGAGACTCCTCGCGGGGCGACGCTCTTGCCAAACGCCATGCAACGACGACACACTGCGATCCGTCGACGGAATGCAGAAGGAGAACCTGTCCCATGCCAAACGACAAAGCGACCGAAGCCGATTCGCAAGACCTCGTCATCTCGCGCCTGTTGCACGCACCGCGCGCCAAGCTGTGGCAGGCCTGGAGCGATCCGAAGGCGTTGAAGGAATGGTGGTGCCCCAAGCCCTGGACCACGGAGGTGCTGGCCTTCGACATGCGACCTGGCGGCGCCTTTCACACCCTGATGAAGGGGCCGGAGGGTGGCGTCAGCGACAACCCCGGCAGCTTTCTGGAAGTCGTGCCGCAGCAGCGCATCGTCATCACCAGCGCACTGGTCGCAGGCTGGCGACCCGGCACGCCGTGGCTGTGCTTCACGGCCGTGATCTCGATGGCCGATGAGAGCGACGACAAAGGACAAGGCACGCGCTACATCGCGACGGTCATGCATCCCGACAAGGCGACCAAGGAGCGGCATGAAGAGCTCGGCTTCTTCGGTGGCTGGAACACCTGCATCGACCAGCTGGAAGCGTTCGCGCAGCAGTTGCGCTGAACCGGTTACGTGCGACGCTTGCGGAACCGCGGCACGGGTTTGGGGGCGGCGCCCAACGCCGAGCGCGCGAGTGCATCGGCCTCGGCGTTGCGATGGCGCGGTATCCATTCGACGCTGGCGTGGTCGAAGGATCGGAGCAAGGTGCGCGCGTCGTCGAAGAGTGAGGCGAGACGTGCGATCGGCTTCACTGCGGTTGCAGCGTTCGTCGCCTTCGTGCCGAGCTGTTCGACCAGCACGCTGTTGTCGCTGTACGCGTGAACCTCGGTCGCGCCACGCGCCTTCGCATCTTCGAGCGCGTGCGTCAGCGCCTTCAGCTCGGCCTCGTTGTTGCAGCCGATGGCGTGCGTCGCGACGGACAGCTCATGCCGTGTGCCGTCGGGCTCGGTGACGACCGCGCCGATGCCCATGCGGCCAGGGTTGGGC